>NZ_CEXBBO010000014.1:0-120160 GCF_982611455.1 Stutzerimonas sp. | reverse complement strand
TAGTGGGCCGTATTATGAGGCCTGGAGGTGTCTACGAAACTAGGGGCGATTCAGTAAGATTCGGCCTTGGAACCGGATAGGAAAGCCGCTCAAATGGCGGCCCTGGATGCCATAGCGCCGTTGAGCTTCTTTATAACTCAACTCGCCTTTTTCGATCTGGTCGACGACCGACAATTTAAAGGCCAGCGTGTAATCACGCTGGCTACGCCTTTTGCTTGAGTTCATTGCATCCTCCTGAAAATCGATCAGAAGGTGTAAACCTCATTCAGGACGAGACATAGCGAATTAAAAAGCCGAGGTATGCATGCGAGAACTTTCTATTGCGGTAGTACCCAATCTAGGTGAGGAGACTGATCCGCCTGCTCCCTGTCTCAGTGTGTAGTTGGCAGGTAATGGGACGGCTCAAGCAACCTCAGTCGCTGGCTGCTCGCCCCGCTTGTGGTAACGCGAGAGCACCCAAACAAATCACCGACTCGAACGCGCACATCAGACCTTTCGTGTTCGTAGCCGCGGCTCTCTAGGATTTGCCGAACCATGCGTCCAACCATCTGCTTATACCTGTCGACCCGAACAGTATCTCCAAACCTTGCTAGCAGGTGTGGTTGTAGCCCTTCCAATGCAGGGCGCCCCAAGTAGGTTGTCGTTTCGAGGCAGGCGATTGCTACGTCGGTTGCGGACGCTGTTGTGGAGCATGAATCAGCGGTGGGGCAAAAAGTGGGGCAAATTGGCAAGCGCCCAAAATTTACCAGGCATAAAAAAATCCAGACACCGCTAAGTGACTGGATTTATTTGAGTTTTTTGGTCGGGACGGAGTGATTCGAACACTCGACCCCTTGCACCCCATGCAAGTGCGCTACCAGGCTGCGCTACGCCCCGACGATGCATTCAGCTCTGCTGAAAGCGGATCAAACTATACATTAAGCGACTGAATATGTGAAAGTTTTTTGGTGCGAAAGAGTCAATTCTTGAGCACCTGCAGCACGTCCTCAAGCTCGGTAATCATCTGCCTGATTAGTTGTTTGTACTGCGTGGTGTCATCGCGGGCCTCGTCACCGGACATTCTTTGCCGAGCTCCGCCAATAGTAAAGCCTTGCTCGTATAACAATGATCGGATCTGCCGGATCATCAAGACGTCTTGCCGCTGGTAATAGCGTCGGTTGCCGCGACGCTTCACAGGGTTTAGTTGAGGAAATTCCTGCTCCCAATAGCGCAAAACGTGCGGCTTGACCGCACATAGCTCACTGACCTCACCGATAGTGAAGTAGCGTTTGCCAGGAATCGATGGCAGTTCGTCGTTATGACTTGGTTCCAGCATAGGCTTCGACTCTGGCTTTTAGTTTTTGCCCTGGCCGGAATGTCACGACGCGACGCGCCGTGATCGGAATTTCCTCGCCGGTTTTCGGGTTGCGCCCCGGGCGCTGTCGCTTGTCGCGCAAATCGAAGTTGCCGAAGCCGGACAACTTCACCTGCTCGTTGTGCTCAAGCGCTTGGCGAATCTCCTCGAAAAACAGCTCGACCAACTCCTTGGCCTCGCGCTTATTCAAGCCTAGCTCTTCATATAGACGTTCCGCCATTTCAGCTTTCGTCAGAGCCCCCATACGCTATTTCCTTAACGTGGCGTTGAACCTTTCTTCCAGGGAGGAGAGGATTTGCTGCATCGCACCACTCACCTCATTGTCGTTTAGAGTGCGCGAAGGGTGTTGCCAGGTCAAGCCGACTGCCACACTTTTGCTAAGCGGATCAATACCTTTACCCTGATACACATCAAATAGCTTGAGGTCCGTCAGGCTATCGCCTGCTGCATCACGAATGCACCGCAGCACATCATCAGCTGATACCTCGCACGCCACGAGAATCGCCAAGTCGCGGCGGACCTCAGGGAAACGGGACAGTTCGCTGAAGCGAGGCAATTGCCCCTCGGCAATTTCCGCTACAAGCACCTCGAATAGATACACCGGCTGATCGATGCCCAGGGTGTTAGCCAGCTCTGGATGTAAGCTACCGACGAAGCCAACCAGCCGCCCTTCCCGTTCGATACGTGCAGCCTGACCAGGGTGCAACGCCGGATGCTCGCCAGCTGCGAAGCTGAAGGCCGCAACAGTACCGGCATAGCCGAGCAGCGCTTCGACATCCGCTTTCACATCGTAAAAGTCTACCGCCTCGCGACCATTACCCCACGCCTCAGGTAAACGGCTGCCGGTAATAACGCCAGCCAGCACGGGCTCCTGCTTCAGGTCGTCGAGACTGCCAATGAAACGCAACCCCGCTTCGAACAGGCGCACTCGCGATTGCTGGCGATTGAGGTTGTATTGCAACGCTTTGATCAGCCCCGGCCAAAGCGATGCGCGCATGGCGGCCATGTCGGCGGAAATCGGATTGGCCAACTGCAACGCGTCGACACCCGGATTGAAAAGCTCGAACATCTTGGGATCAATGAAGCTGTAAGTAATCGCTTCCTGATAACCGCGCGCAACGAGCAAACGACGCAGCGCCGGCAGCTCCGCCCGCGCTTCTGGCTTCGCCTCCGGCGCCAAGCGCGCCTGAGGGTAGCGCACCGGCAGGCGATCATAGCCATATAGTCTGCCCAGCTCTTCGATCAGGTCCACTTCCAGACTGATATCGAAACGGTGACTCGGCACGGTGACTTGCCAGCACCCCGCCCCCTTTTCCACCACCCCCAGACCCAGGGCCGAAAGCAGCGAAACGACCTGATCGGGGCCCATCGTCAACCCGAGCATCTGATCGATGCGCTCAGCACGCAAGGTTATCGGTGCGACGCTCGGCAGGTGGGCTTCGCTAACCGTCTCGATGATCGGGCCGGCGCTGCCGCCGACGATTTCAAGCAGCAACGAGGTAGCACGCTCCATTGCCGGACGCGCCAACTGAAAGTCAACGCCCCGCTCGTAGCGGTGCGATGCATCGGTATGCAGCCCGTATGAACGCGCCTTACCTGCCAGGGCGATGGTGTCGAAGAAAGCGCTCTCAAGGAACAGATCCTGAGTTTCGGCACTAACACCACTGTGCTCACCACCCATTACGCCGGCAATAGCGAGTGCCCGATGATGGTCAGCAATGACCAGCGTATCGGGACGCAGCACAACCTCCTGGCCATCCAGCAATACCAGCTTTTCGCCGGCGTTCGCCATGCGCACCCGTACCCCACCGTTTATCTCGGCAAGATCGAATGCATGCATGGGCTGACCCAACTCAAGCATCACGTAATTGGTGACATCCACCACAGCGTCGATGCTGCGTATATCCGAACGTCGCAGCCGCTCGACCACCCACAAGGGAGTCGGTCGAGAAAGGTCCACCCCGCTAATTACGCGTCCTAAATAACGAGGACAGGCCTGCGGCGCCAATACATCAACAGGTCGGACCTCCTCATGACCAGCCTTTACAGGAGTGATCTCAATCGCTTCTACCGCCGCACCATAAATTGCACCCACCTCGCGCGCGAGACCAGCCAAGGAAAGACAATCGCCCCGGTTTGGTGTCAAGCCGAGCTCGATGCTGGCGTCGTCAAGGCCTAGATACTCGCGAACACTGACCCCTGTCGGCGCATCGAACGCCAGCTCCATAAGCCCGCTGTTATCGTCGCTGATCTGCAGTTCCGAAGCCGAACAAAGCATGCCATTGGATTCGATCCCACGCAGCTTGGCCTTCTTGATGGCAAAATCACCTGGCAGTTGCGCACCGATCATGGCGAAAGGAATTTTCAAACCCGCGCGTACATTTGGCGCGCCGCACACGACCTGAAAACTTTGCTGCCCGTCGCTGACCTGACAGACTCTCAGCTTGTCCGCGTCCGGATGCTGCTCGGCACTCAGCACCTCGCCAACAACGACGCCATCGAACTCGCCCGCGACAGGTGTAACTGCATCCACCTCCAGCCCCGCCATGGACAGGCGTGCCACAAGCTCCTCACGCGAAACCTGCGGGCTAACTAAAGTACGCAACCACTTTTCACTGAATTTCATCCTGCTCTCCTAAAGATTCTTTGACTGGTTGCGGCACTAGCGAAATTGCGCCAGGAACCGCAGGTCGTTATCGAAGAACAGGCGCAAGTCATTGACGCCATAGCGCAGCATGGCAAGGCGCTCTGCACCCATACCAAAAGCAAAGCCCTGATATTTTTCCGGGTCGATTCCTGACATGCGCAATACGTTAGGGTGAACCATGCCGCAGCCCATCACCTCCAGCCAGCCAGTTTGCTTGCACACCCGACAACCCTTGCCGCTGCACATCACACACTGCATATCGACTTCGGCAGAAGGCTCGGTGAACGGGAAGAACGACGGACGGAAGCGCACACCCAGCGGTTTTTCGAAGAACACGCGCAAGAACTGCTCGATAGTTCCCTTCAGGTCGGCAAAGCTGATGCCTTCATCGACCAGTAAACCTTCGACTTGGTGGAACATCGGCGAGTGGGTGATATCTGAATCGCAACGATAAACGCGCCCAGGGCAAACGATACGGATCGGCGGCTGCTGTGACTCCATGGTGCGCACTTGGACCGGAGAGGTATGTGTACGCAATAACATGTTCGCATTGAAATAGAAGGTGTCATGCATAGCCCGGGCAGGATGATGCCCAGGAATGTTGAGCGCCTCGAAGTTGTGGTAATCGTCCTCAACTTCCGGGCCTTCAGCGACGCTGTAGCCGATATGACTGAAGAATTGCTCTATCCGCTCAAGAGTTCGGGTCACCGGATGCAAACCGCCCGATGTTTCGCCCCTGCCCGGCAGAGTCACATCAATTCGCTCGGCAGCCAGCTTGGCATCCAATGCCGCTTGCTCGAGATCGGCCTTCTTGGCGTTAAGCACGTCCTGTACGCGAGTCTTGGCTGCATTGATCAGCGCCCCCGCTTTTGGCCGCTCCTCAGCAGACAACTTGCCCAGCGTCTGCATGAGGAGAGTCAGCTCGCCTTTCTTACCGAGAAACTGGACCCTGATCTGCTCCAGGGCATTGATGTCTTGACTATGTTGCACAGCCTCTAGCGCTTGCGAGACCAGTGCATCCAAGTTTTCCATGTACAACCTCCAGAGGTTCTTGCAAAACCGCATTTGGCTGGTTTGATGACCGCTACGATCGAACCTGCCACATGCACTTTTGCAAAAGCCCCTTCAAATACGAAATAGGGGAAGAGCACAAGGCTCTTCCCCTATCGGTAACGCTACGAATCCGAAGATTCGATTATCGAAGGGCTTAGGCCAGAGAAGCTTTAGCTTTTTCGACAATTGCAGCGAAAGCTGCTTTTTCGTTCACTGCCAGTTCGGCCAGAACCTTGCGATCGATCTCGATAGCCGCTTTTTTCAGACCAGCAATGAAACGGCTGTAGGACAGACCATTTACACGAGCGCCGGCATTGATACGAGCGATCCAAAGAGCACGGAACTGACGCTTCCGCTGACGGCGGTCACGGTAGGCATATTGGCCAGCCTTGATCACCGCCTGCTTGGCGACACGGAACACGCGCGAACGAGCGCCGTAATAGCCTTTGGCGAGTTTTAGAATTTTCTTGTGACGGCGACGAGCGACGACGCCACGCTTAACACGAGCCATGAGTTATTCCTCTGAGTCTTGACCGAATTAACGAACGCGCAGCATCCGCGCCACTTTTGCCACGTCGGATGGGTGCAGCAATGAAGTGCCCCGCAGCTGACGCTTACGCTTGGTGGACATTTTGGTCAGGATGTGGCTTTTGAAAGCGTGCTTGTGCTTGAAGCCGTTTGCAGTCTTCTTGAAGCGCTTTGCGGCGCCACTTTTAGTCTTCATCTTTGGCATGTTCGGTACTCCACAGTGTGGGTGATTTCAAATAACCGCAAGGCCTGCCAGTGCCCTGGTGATTACTTCTTCTTCTTGGGAGCGATGACCATTATCAGCTGGCGTCCTTCCATCTTTGGATGCTGTTCGACCGAACCGTACTCAAGCAAGTCACCCTCAACCCGCTTCAACAGTTCCATCCCCAGCTCCTGATGCGCCATCTCACGACCGCGGAATCTCAACGAAACCTTGGCCCTGTCCCCGTCACTCAGGAAACGTACCAGGTTGCGTAGCTTGACCTGGTAGTCGCCTTCTTCCGTCCCTGGACGAAACTTTACTTCTTTAACCTGGATCTGCTTCTGGTTCTTCTTCGCTGCAGCGACCTGCTTCTTCTTTTCGAAGAGGTGCTTGCCGTAATCCATGATCCGGCATACAGGAGGAACCGCATCGGCGGAGATTTCCACCAGATCCAATTTCGCTTCTTCAGCAATACGAAGCGCTTCATCAATAGAGACGATGCCAACCTGCTCGCCATCAGCACCGATCAAACGGACCTCACGAGCCGAGATATTCTCGTTGATCGGGGCCTTGGGTGCAGCTCGTTTATCCTGTCTCATTTCACGCTTAATAGTCATTACTCCAATTCTTGGCGACCACGCCGGGAAACCGCTTGTGTCAGCAATCGGGCGAAGTCATCCAGGGGCATGGAGCCCAAATCGACGCCTTCGCGGGTGCGCACAGCAACGGCTCGTGTCTCGACCTCCCGATCTCCGATAACCAGAAGATAGGGAACCTTGAGCAAGGTATGCTCGCGGATTTTAAAGCCGATCTTTTCGTTTCTCAAGTCGGACTTGGCACGGAAGCCGCTTTGGTTGAGCGTTTTCTCCACTTCTGCGGCAAATTCGGCCTGTTTATCAGTGATATTCATCACCACAGCCTGCATCGGCGCCAACCAAGCAGGGAACGCTCCCTCGTAATGCTCGATAAGAATGCCAATGAAGCGCTCGAACGAACCGAGGATGGCGCGATGCAGCATTACTGGCGTCTTGCGGCTATTGTCTTCAGCCACATAACTGGCGTCCAAACGCTGAGGCATGTTCGGGTCGTATTGCAGCGTTCCGCACTGCCATGAGCGACCTAGGCAGTCGAGCAAGGTGAACTCGATCTTCGGGCCATAGAACGCACCCTCGCCGGGGAGATATTCCCATGCCAGGCCAGCCTCGTTGAGCGCATCCGCCAGCGCCGCCTCAGCACGATCCCAGAAAGCATCATCGCCGACACGCTTTTCAGGACGAGTGGACAGCTTCAGCTTGATGTCACTGAACCCGAAATCGGCATAGACCTGCATGGTCAGCCTGATGAAATTTGCCGCCTCGGCGCTCACCTGACTTTCGGTGCAGAAGATGTGCGCATCATCTTGGGTGAAACCGCGCACCCGCATGATGCCGTGCAGCGCACCAGAGGGCTCGTTGCGATGGCACGAGCCAAACTCGGCGAGACGCAACGGCAGCTCGCGATAGCTCTTGAGACCCTGGTTGAATACCTGAACATGGCACGGGCAGTTCATCGGCTTGATCGCATAATCGCGACTTTCCGATTCAGTAGTGAACATGTTCTCCGCGTAATTACCCCAGTGACCCGACTTTTCCCACAAGCTGCGGTCGACCACCTGTGGCGTCTTGATTTCCTGATATCCATTTTCGCGCTGGACAACTCGCATGTACTGCTCAAGCACCTGATATACGGTCCAGCCGTTCGGATGCCAAAACACCATGCCGGGTGCTTCTTCTTGGGTATGGAACAGATCCAGACGCTTACCAATCTTGCGATGATCGCGCTTCTCGGCCTCTTCGATGCGCTGGATATAGGCTGCGAGCTGCTTTTTGTCCGCCCAGGCGGTGCCATAGATGCGCTGCAGCTGCTCATTCTTAGCGTCACCGCGCCAGTACGCCCCAGAAAGCTTGGTTAGCTTGAACGACTTGAGGAAACGCGTGTTCGGCACATGCGGCCCACGGCACATGTCAACGTATTCTTCGTGGTAGTACAGCCCCATCGCTTGCTCGTCAGGCATATCCTCCACCAGACGCAGCTTGTAGTCCTCGCCACGAGCACGGAATATCTCGACGACCTCCGAACGAGGCGTAACCTTCTTGATAACGTCGTACTCGGTATCGATCAGTTGCCTCATGCGCTGCTCGATTGCCGCCATGTCTTCAGGCGTGAAAGGTCGTTCGAACGCAATGTCGTAATAGAAACCTTCAGCGATGACAGGGCCAATGACCATTCTTGCGGATGGATAAAGCTGCTTGACCGCATGCCCCACCAGGTGCGCGCAGGAGTGGCGAATGATTTCCAGCCCCTCTTCGTCTTTCGGCGTGATGATCTGCAGGGTCGCGTCGTTTTCGATCAGATCGCAGGCATCAACCAGTCGACCGCCCACCTTGCCAGCGAGCGTTGCCTTGGCAAGGCCAGCGCCTATTGATTGAGCTACATCGGCAACGGAAACCGGATGATCGAACGAACGCTGACTACCGTCAGGAAGAGTAATGGTGGGCATGGCGCCTCCTCTCCTAGTGGTGACCCCTACCAAAGGCCACGTGGGTTGGGATGAGCCAGGAAAGCGACCCGCCGGATAACCCACCGCACGATGGCAGGAGCCCGAAGGCTGATCCAAGCGAACCGAAGTCACTGGAGAACATAAGGAGCACGGATGCTTTCAAAAAGCCGCCGCACTGACAAGCAAGACATAAAAAAAGGGTCGCTAATCGCGACCCTTTTCGGAATTGGTAGGCACAATTGGATTCGAACCAACGACCCCCACCATGTCAAGGTGGTGCTCTAACCAACTGAGCTATGTGCCTCCGATGGACGCGCATTCTAGAGATCCGCCTGACAGAGTCAAGCGTTTTTTCGCTAAGCCACTGATATCTGTAATTTTTGAAAGCAGGAGGCTATCACCGAACTTCGCTATGGCATCAACGTGTTTGTAGCGATAGCATCGACGTCAAATATTCAGAACGGGGATAACGAAATGTCGCACACACTCTACCCCTCGTCGTATTACGCTGCCTCGGCAAACCCAGCGCCCATCCGCCAAACCTTAGACGGCGATGTCGAGACTGACGTCTGTATTATCGGCGCAGGCTACACCGGTTTATCGATTGCGTTGTTCTTGCTTGAGCACGGGTTCCGGGTCGTTATCCTGGAGGCGGCCAAAGTCGGCTTTGGCGCATCCGGGCGCAACGGTGGCCAGATCGTCAATAGTTATAGTCGCGATATTGACGCCATCGAGCGCAGCGTCGGCAGTGACGAAGCACGGCTGATCGGGGCCATGGCATTCGAAGGCGGGCGAATCATTCGCGAGCGAGTCGCGCGCTACGGCATCGAGTGCGACTTAAAAAACGGTGCCGTTTTCGCCGCTTTCAATACAAAGCAGATGCATCACCTCAGTGCTCAAAAAAAGCTCTGGGAACGCTATGGCTACAATCAGCTAGAGATGCTCGATCACGACCGCATTCGAAACGCTGTGTCCTGCGAGCGATACATTGGAGGAATGCTGGATCACGGCGGTGGCCACATCCATCCGCTCAACCTCGCGCTCGGCGAAGCGTTAGCAGTCGAGTCGCTGGGTGGCGTTATCTACGAGCAAAGCCCGGCGATCCGAATTGATCGTGGAAACAGCCCGCGAGTTCACGCTGAGAATGGTCAGGTGACGGCCAAGTTTGTGGTGGTTGCTGGAAATGCCTATCTTGGCGGACTGGTACCCGAGTTAGCGGCAAAATCCATGCCCTGCGGCACACAGGTCATCGCCACGGAACCGCTAGACCCTGAAGTTGCGGCCGAGCTGCTTCCCCAGGATTACTGCGTCGAGGATTGCAACTATTTGCTGGACTACTATCGGCTTTCCGCTGATAAGCGCTTGATCTATGGCGGCGGAGTGGTCTATGGCGCACGCGATCCAGCCGATGTCGAGTCGATCATCAGACCGAAAATGCTCAAGACGTTTCCACAGCTGCGAGGCATCAAGACGGACTTCGCCTGGACCGGTAACTTTCTGTTGACCCTGTCTCGCCTACCGCAGGTTGGGCGGATTGGCGACAATATTTATTATTCTCAAGGATGCAGCGGCCACGGTGTGACCTATACGCACGTTGCAGGAAAAGTCATTGCTGAGGCCTTACGTGGACAGGCTGAACGCTTCGACGCCTTTGCCAGCCTGCCGCACTATCCATTCCCCGGTGGACAGACATTCAGCGCCCCGTTCAGCGCCCTCGGCGCGCTGTATTACAGCCTGCGTGACAGGGTAGGTTTTTAGGCGATCTTAATGCACAGGGCACGGAGGCGGCGCTTCGCACGCAGCCGCTTCGCCCTGCCCCGCCGACAACTCAGCTGCAAATCGCTCATCTTTAGGCGCCAGCCGCACGGCGCACGCTCGCGCTTTGGATGACTGCACAGTGCATCCCCGCTCCGCCAACACTTGCGACAGATTGAACCACCCGGCGGCGAAGGACACGTCGCGCTGAATACTGGTTCGCAGCGCGCTCTCTGCAGCGCGCTTGTCGCCTTGCGCATACCAGCTATTGGCCAAGGCAAACCAGGACAAACCACCGGACCAGTGCTCTGCCGCAGTCTCGTAGGCTTGCAGGGCTGCATCGATACGTCCGGTTTGCTCCAAGTCGTTCGCAGCCTTCAGCCACACCGTTTCCTTGGCGGTCTGCGGTAATTGATCGGGCATAACCGTCACCATCGCCCAACGATCGCCCTTGGCCCAGCTCCGCTCGAACTGGCGGAAACTGCCCGTCCACCGTCGAGTAGTTCCAGAACGCAGAACAATCGTCTGATTGCTCAGGTCGTACCCCACCACAACTGCGAAATGCCACTGAGGCCAGCTATCGAACGCAAGGTTCTGCAGCACCAGAACGGGATTGCCCGCAGCGACTTCAGCTAACAATGCCTCCAGCCGTGGTTCGAGCGGATATACCAACAGATCGTGTGACCGCGCGGCGGCGACCATTTCAACCTGCAGGCTTCCTTTGCGGCCCGGAAGATAAACCCGCTCGACCAACTGCTCCGGCCCGGTATCGATACCCCGCTGGGTCAACATCGTGGCAAGGGCAGCCGGCCCGCACTGGTAGTCTTGCTGAGGAAAGAACGGGACTTCATCCAATTCAACCCTCTCGGGGAGTTCCGCAGATCCAATCGGAACGATTGGCGTCCGCGCGCACGCCCCGAGAAAGGCGACGATAACCAACAAGACAAGTTGTCGGATCAACGGTTGATACAGTTGATGAAGTTGAAGATATTAGTCGCGCAAAGCAGGTCGGTAATGATGAAGATCACCAAGAACAGCACGATGATTCCCACCACACCGGCACCTGCCGGCGCTTGATCCAGCTGCTGGTTGAACTGGGCGAGTTCTGCCGGCGTCAGGCTGTTGATCCGCTGTTCGACCTGGTCGCGCTCGACCCCCATCGACACAAGCTTCTTCTGAACCTCTTCGTCCTCGAGCATCGTCAGCAATTGCTGGCGATCCACTTGCTGCTGTTGTTCGGCAATAATCTCCGGAGTGCCGATCATCGCCGCCTGAGCCAAGGGGATTTGTGCAAATAGCATGAAATGCATCGCGGCCAGAATGCTGGCTACACGTTTCATCACGGATGAGTTGAACATGGCTGAACTCCTTATCTTTATTCGTCAGCCCAGCGCAATTTGCAAAGGGCCATCGATGCTAAGACGGCGTTGCTGTTCCGCCAGTTCCCTTGCGCGCTATCGTTTCGAGCAGCCGACCGGTTGCCTATATAGTCACTCATCAGCACCCCATAAGCGCCACGTCAGATAGTTACGCCTGACTACCCAGCCAAAAGGAAAACGCCATGCAGGCAATTCGATCAACCGTTCTGATGCTGCTCAGCTCTGCCCTGATCGGCTGCCAATCACAGCCGACAGAACCCATACAAGACTCGAACGGCACAGCAGGACGATGCAACGCCTCAGCGGTTCAAAAGTTTGTAGGCGAACAAGCGAGCCCGGAATTATTGGATCAGGCGCGCCACCAAAGCGGGGCCGCCATTGCCCGTATCCTTCGGCCTGGAGATATCGTCACGCTGGAATACAACGATCAGCGTTTGACTTTGTCGACAGACGAAACGCTAGAAATTCAACGGATTGGTTGTGGCTAGCCAGATCGCCTGTCAGCTCAGCGGCGTATTCAAGGGCTACGCCCCCGCTCGCACGACTACTTAAACCGACTGCCGTATCCGCCAGCGCCATGGCTGGCGCTAAACCAGCTCAATCATGGCGCGCGGAAACACTTCGGTCATTGCGCCGCTACTCTGCGCACTCGTCGGTGGGTCGCAGAAACCGGCTTCGGCGGGGTCAGCAGGAAGTAGAGGTCATAGCGCTTGATAATGACCTGCGCCAGCAACGGTGCCACGAGACCAATCAGAGTCCCGACCATCAAGTGGACTGGGATCGAATCAATACCCAGGAAGCGATTGAGGATTACCCGAACCCCGCTTCCGGCCAGAATATGCATCAGATAGATGGTCATCGAAGAGGCGCCGATAAACAATAACCACTCCATGCGAATCCGACCCAGCCACATCGACAAGGCGACCATGAAAAGGATCGAAACGGTTGCCAGCACAAGCACCGGCAAACCACCAACTTTCCAGTTCAAGCCAAAGGTGACATGGAATAAGTACTGGCCCATCACGAACATCGCACCGAACAACAAGGTGAGCGGAACATAACGAGCCAGGAAGAACGTTTTGACCTCGTTAAACCAGACTCCGAGCGCGAAAAATACTGCGTTGCCAAAGATGAACCAGCCGACACTACCCGCATCCAGATCCTGATTGAACACGTAGAGGACGCCGAAAATCAGCAGCATTGGTAGAAAATAGCGGCGATCAGCCTTGGCGTAAACGAAAGAACAGACCACGAAAACCAGAAACAGCGCATAGAGGAACCAGAATTGCGCGCGCGGCGACCAGAGCAACGAGAACACTTGCACCAACGTGACCTGCCCGTTGGTGTAGTTCGACAGCACCACTTCGGTTAGGCCCTGCAGCAGCGACCATATAATGAAGGGGTAAACGATGGTATCTACCTTATTGACGATGAGTCCCGTCTTTCCTCGTTTCATCAGCGAATCGTAGAAGAACAAGCCCGACAGGAAAAAGAACAGCGGCATATGGAAGGTGTAGATGATGCTGTCTACGAGACGGTAATTGCCCTCGTCCATTGGCAACCCGGCGTTAAATACCCCGCGCGCAACATGTCCATAGACCACCAGAATTATCCCAATGGCTTTGGCGTAATCGACCCAGGCATTTCTTTCCTGCATCCGCAGTTCTCCTTGTCTTTGAAGTGATACCAGACACATCTCGGCCAGACTTGGCGCAGATGGGAAAAGTAGACAGTAAGAAACGTGATCAGTTTTGTCGCCTGAGCCGACTCACTTGGATATCCGCCAGCGTCTTGCGTCGAGGCGGAAGCGCCCTATTGAACTGCATTCCCCTAACCAGAGCTTGCCAGAGGCATGAAGCTGATCAGCCGAGCAATTCGGCAAATGAAATAAAGGGCACGGGATCGCCCTCCTTCAACTGGCTGTGCTCTTGTATTTCTACCAATCCGTCCGCCCAGGCTGCACTGCGCAGGATTGACGAGCTCTGGTTGGGATAAAGCACTGCCCTACCCGCCTCGATACGGGCTCTTAAATATTCGCGACGCGTGCCGGGCTTGGTCCAACTGAACCCCGCAGGTACAGGGAAGCGCAATGGCTCTAGCTGTGAAGCACCCATGCGGCGAAGTATGTAAGGTCGCGCCAGTAGGCCGAACGTCACCAGAGTAGACGCCGGATTGCCAGGCAATCCGATAACCGCAACACCTCGATAGCTACCGCAGGTCAGCGGTTTTCCTGGCTTGATTGCCAATTTCCAGAGCGTCAACTCCCCCTCGTCACGCAGTACTTGCCCTAGGAAATCGGCTTCACCAACCGACACTCCACCCGTGGAGAGAATGAGGTCTACCTCATGCAACGCCGCCAGGCATTGGTGAACCCTCACGGGATCGTCCGGCACGATTCCTACGTCGACCACCTCGCAACCCAAGCGTTGCAGCCAGTGGCGCAACAGCATTCGATTGCTGTTGTAAATCTGTCCCGGCAGCAAAATCTCACCTGGCTCGACCAGTTCGCTTCCGGTGGAAAGCAATGCTACTTTGAGCTTCCGGCTCACGTTCACCTGTCGCACACCCAACGAGGCGGCGAGCCCCAGCTCAATCGGCCCCAGACACACACCGGCTTCCAGCACCGTATCGCCGCACCGCGCCTCGCCACCCTGCGGGCGGACGTGCTGACCTGGTCGTACCGGCTCGACGAAGCGCACCCGACCATCGTCAAGCACCTCGACATTCTCCTGCATCTCCACGCTATCAGCGCCTTCAGGCATCGGTGCACCCGTGAAGATTCGTGCGCAACAACCCGGCAGCAACGGCTGTGGCTGGGTGCCGGCAAAAATCTTCTGGCAGACCGTCATCGGTTGGCCGTCCAGGTCTGCCACTCGCAGGGCATAACCGTCCATAGCGCTGTTTGGCCATGGCGGCAGGTCCAGCTGCGCAATGAGCGGCTCAGCCAGTATCCGGCTGACCGCGTCATCGATCAAAACGCTCTCGACTGCCAGAATCGGTGCGGCTTCCGCCTGCTTGAGCAATGCTTCGAGCGCGCGCTCTACAGGCATCAACGCGGGCGACTCGACACGGGTCATGAACGGGCCTCGCATGGCGCAGTCTGCTTAAGATGAGGCACGAAATTGCATGGACGATGGCGCGCATCCAGTTGCTCCGCGAGGATGCCATCCCATGCGGTTCGACAAGCATTGGTTGATCCCGGCAGACAACAGACCAGCGTTGCATTCGCCAATCCCGCCAGCGCTCGCGACTGAACGGTGGAACTGCCGATATCGGCCACCGATATTTGACGAAACAGCTCGCCAAAACCATCAACCTGCTTGTCCAGTAAGCAGCCAACCGCTTCTGGAGTGCTGTCGCGAGCGGTAAATCCAGTGCCTCCCGTGATCAACACCACTTGCACGATATCTTCAGCGATCCAGGCAGCGACCTGAGCGCGGATCCGATATAGATCATCCTTGAGCAACACTCTGGCAGCGAGCTGGTGTCCGGCGGCAACTACACGATCGACGAGTAACTGCCCGGAAGTATCGGTTTCCAGCGAACGGGTATCGCTGACTGTCAGGACAGCAATATTCAACGCGACAAAAGACTGATCAGCGAGGTGACTCATAGAGGGTTCCGGTTGTTGGACTCAGTTCCGGGTGTTATATCACAGGCTTTTGCCGGAGCACTTGATGGACCAGAGCAGGCTTCCAGATTGCTCGATTCTCCTGCTGGCCGGGGGGCGCGGACAGCGAATGGGCGGGCAAGACAAAGGATTGATCGAGTGGCGCGGTAAGCCGCTCGTGTCCTGGCCGCATGCGATAGCACGACCGTTGACGGATGACCTGCTTGTCTCCTGCAACCGCAACCAGGAGCGCTACGCGGCCTTCGCCGACCGGCTGGTCGGTGACGATGAACCGAACTTTCCTGGTCCGCTTGCGGGTATACGCGCCGGCCTCGCGGCGGCACGCCACTCTTGGCTGATGATTCTCCCGTGCGATGCGCCGCTGATCGACAAGGCGTTGGTCGCGCAGCTCTACGCGGCTGCGCAGAATGGACCGGACACACCCATAATGGCCCGACGGGGCGATCAATGGGAGCCGCTTTTCTGCGTCATCCCGATCCGTCTTGCTTCCGCTATTGAAACCGCGTGGCACGCGGGAGAGCGAAGCAATCGCGAGGTACTGCTGGCACTTGGAGCGCGCAGCCTCGATCTGGACGAAAACGATCCCCGCCTTGCCAACCTGAACTCGCCTAACCTGCTCTGAGGCGGCTCTCCCGCAGGGAACTTAGCGCCGCCGACCGCCGTCACAGACGCAACTACTCATGAGGAGATCATCATGCACATAGGAACCGGACCCGCCTTCGCATTACTCGTTGGCCTGACCTTGCTGTCGGGCTGCTCGAGCCCTAGCGTCATCACACTCAACGATGGCCGCGAGATCCAGACGCTGGATCACCCGGACTATGACGATGAAGCTGGCTTCTATGAATTCGAGGGTATCGACGGCAAGCCAGGCAGAGTGAACAAAGATCAGGTTCGTACCGTTCAGGAGCTTTAGTGGCTCCTCTCAGCCGTTCCTGGCGCAGGAAAATCCCCCCAGGAGCGCCAAAAAAGCGCGTTCTAAGCGCTTGTGAAGCAAATGGTTTTCTGTAAAATGCGCGCCATCTTCGGAGCGTAGCGCAGCTTGGTAGCGCGTCTCGTTCGGGACGAGAAGGTCGCTGGTTCGAATCCAGTCGCTCCGACCATATCCCGGCATCAGAATTGATAAACCTGATGTAAGAAAACCGGCCATTGGCCGGTTTTTTCGTTTCTCAAGCTTGCATCGTATCTACGGCCCGAACAGCAATAACCCGTCCTCATTTCTTAATTGCCATCCAGACACTCGCCGCGCCGTACGGTGACTATCAACACTCGACTCACAAGTTGCCGGTTCTAGCGACATTGTTACCGCAAAAACCATACGACTTGTTCTATCTCAAATGGCCAGTCCAATTCGGCACCCGTATCGACTCGTCGCAGCACGGGTATACGTAATCCGTAGTCGTCGATCCATTCGGGCCTGTCTGCCACATCAAGCAACTCTACTAACAGGCCATGCTCCACCAGCGGCAAAACCACCGCCTCGGCCTGCTCACATAAGTGGCAACCCAGCGTTCCAAACAATTGACATTCAGGAAGCATAGATACGGCTCTTTGACAGTTTGGCCAAAGCAATTCTAGCAGCCTCGTCGCGATGCGATTCCCGCAATCTCGCCTTAACCTGTTGGTGTAGCTGAGCGAAAAAGTGTGACCTTGAACTCACTCAAACGACGGTTTGATTTATGGGTTCGACTAGCGGCTGGCAAAACGCTAGGATGCAGCAGCCCAAGCGGACTTAGAACTGCGGGGCCGGACGTGTCAGCGCGTATCGGTAGCGACACTCGATGCTTGCATCGAATCGGAACAAGAGCGACTACCGAGCGGATTAGCCGACATCTCTATATAGCTTAAAGCCTCAACGACTACTAAGGTCTAAAGGCTGAAACACCTATGTAGTGCTTTATTTGCATGGCGCCGTAAAGAGCGACTTCAGAGCATCATCCAACGAGGAGAACAAGAAATGCTCAAGACCCCAATCGCCCGGGGCGTGGCCCTTGCCACTCTGGGAGCAACACTGGCCATCCCTACCATGGCTCAAGCTGCATTTATCGAGGATAGCAAGGCTAATCTGGAGCTACGTAACTTCTACTTCAACGCAGATAACCGTCAAGACGGTGCCTCGAAGTCCAAGTCCGATGAATGGGGACAGGGATTCATCTTCAAGTACGAATCGGGCTTTACTGAAGGCCCCGTCGGTTTCGGTATCGACGCGATCGGCCTATTGGGTCTGAAGCTGGACTCCAGCCCAGACCGCACTGGCACTGGCCTGCTTCCCGCCGGTAGCGATGGCCGCGCGCCGGATGATTACGGACTCATTGGCGGCGCCGCGAAAGTCCGTGTATCGAAGAGCATACTGAAAGTCGGCGATCTAATCCCCAAGCTGCCGACCGTTCTGCCGAGCGACTCGCGTCTGCTGCCACAGACCTACCGCGGTGGCATGCTGACTTCTCAGGAGATCGAAGGCCTCACCGTCAACCTTGGACGTTTGACTGAAAATAGTGAGCGTAACGATGCTAGTTACGAAGACCTCACCATGAACACAAGCATCGTTGGGTTGGAGGGTGCTCAAGAAGCAGATCATTTTGACTTTGCCAGCCTGAAGTATCAGTGGAATAAGCAACTGACCACTTCGTATGACTACGGCAATCTCGATAAGAATTACAAACAGCATATTGTCAATTTGATCCATGTCCTGCCGCTGGGCGAGAAGCAGTCGTTCAAGAGTGACATTCGCTACGCCCGCTCTACTGAAGACGGTAATACCAACGTTGACAGCAAGGCATTTGGCGCCATGTTCACTTACAGCCTAGGAGGTCACGCATTTGGCGCGGCTTATCAGGATTTGAGCGGCGACACTGGCTATCCCTTTATCCAGGGCGGCGACCAATTCCTAGTCAACTACGTCATGGTCGATCCAGCTTTTGCCGATCCGGACGAAAAGTCTTGGCAGCTTCGCTATGACTACAACTTCGCCGCCATGGGCGTTCCAGGTCTGACCTTCATGACTCGTTATGTGAAGGGCACAGATACCGGTGCCGACGGCAACGGCAGCGAGTGGGAGCGTGACACCGATATCGGTTACGTCATGCAGGGCGGCGCACTGAAGAATCTGGGTGTCAAACTGCGCAACGGCACCTACCGTGGCGAGGGCCGCGAGATCGATCAGACCCGCTTCATCGTTAGCTACACCATCCCGCTGATGTAATAGCGGCTACGGCATGTAAATGCAGTAGATAAAGAAACCCGCTTCGGCGGGTTTCTTTTTAACCTCACTATCCGAATCCATTCGAAAGCTGATGCTTTGCCGACTGCACCGATAGCTAAACGACTAAACCGAAACGGGAACCTTGTGCCACTGTCACGCTCGAAATTTGAACACCGGGACCTTTCGTCCCTGCGAAACTCAAGAGGAGCTGCAGATGTCTACCGAATCCACTTTCGGCACCAGCGATAACACCCCGATTCCCGACGGAACCACTACAGGATCCGCGGGAACTACCGCACCGCTGATCGATAAATCCGCACACCGCCGCAACCTCCAGGCCGCTCAGAGCGCCCTCATTGAAGAGTTCCACACCCTAATCGGTGATACCGAACGGCTGCTCAAGCATACGCAGGACACCGCAGGCACGCAGACTGAAGAGCTGCGCGGCAAGATCAACGCCAACCTGAGCCGTGCGCGTCAGATGCTGAACGAGCAGGAAGGTTCTTTGCGCGAGCAGAGTCAGGCTGCCATCCAGTGCACCGAAGAGTACGTCCACACTCACCCATGGCAATCGATCGGCATCGCGGCGGGAGTCGGTTTTCTCCTTGGTCTGATCACGCGCCGCTGATCTGGGAACGAACCCTATGGAAGCCAAGCACTCCAATGAAGCCCCAGCACCCTCGCTGAAAAAGATGGGCAGTGCCCTTGCAGGCCTCCTGCAAGGGCATCTGGAGCTGGTCGGGATAGAAATTCAGGAAGAAAGAGCGCGGGTGTTCAAGCTGTTTCTTTTGGCAAGTATGAGCCTGATACTCGGCCTGCTGATCCTGGTGGGTCTCTCGGCAGCGATCGTCATCGCGTTTTGGGAGACGAATCCCATCGCTGCGATTCTCGTTCTCTGCGTGGTTTACGCAATCGCCCTGGCGGTATGCATCGGCCGTGCAGTCCGTCTCGCCAAAGAGAGCGCTTCGCCGTTCCAAGCGACGGTCGAGGAACTGGCTCGCAATCGGGAGCGTTTACTGCCATGAGTCTTCCCCTTAGTACTTCTAGCGACCTAACCATGCGCAAGGACCTCGTTCGGTTGCGCATGGAGATGAACCGTCAGCAGATTCTTTATCACTCGCAGCCACTGGCCCACCCATTCCAACGGATTAGGGGGATGGTAGCGAATCGCGGCGCTGCTTCCGAACATCATGTCCGGAAGGGGCCGTTGATGATTGCCACGACTTTGGCACTGGCACTCTTCAGCCGTCGCCTGGGCAAGGTGGGCAAACTCGCTCGAATGGGAATCATGCTGTACCCAGTGATCCGAAAGCTGCGTCAGTAGAAATCGCAGAGCTGATATAGCCAGTCCAGCGCCGTTGGCGGTCAAGCCACGAGATATGTCTTATGGTCTGGTTGTCAGAAAGTGCTGTAGGCTGGTGCATGCGCAAAGAATATGCATAACAGGATGCGCCGCCGCATTCGGCCGCCGCCGTTACGTCGCGCCTGCAGGCCGGTATCCACTGGCGACATCAAGGAGGTTGTTCTTTGGACTGGCACACCCTGCTCAATCGTGAACGGCTCGGGAAGTCCGTCCACAGCAATGAAGAACTTGGTCGGAGTCCGTTTCACAAGGATCACGACAGAATTATTTTCTCCGGAGCGTTCCGTCGTCTTGGGCGCAAGACCCAGGTGCATCCGGTCTCCAGCAACGATCATATACACACCCGCCTCACTCACTCGCTGGAGGTCAGTTGCGTTGGCCGATCGCTGGGCATGCGCGTGGGCGAAGTACTGCGCGAGGACATGCCGGAATGGTGCAGCCCGGCGGATCTTGGAATGATCGTGCAGTCAGCCTGCCTCGCTCACGACATCGGTAATCCGCCGTTCGGGCACTCTGGTGAAGACGCCATTCGCTATTGGTTTCAACAGGCCGCTGGACGTGGCTGGCTGGATGACATGAGCGATGCCGAGCGAGCCGACTTTCTGAACTTCGAGGGCAACGCTCAAGGCTTCCGTGTACTGACCCAGCTCGAATACCACCAGTTCGACGGCGGCACCCGGCTCACCTACGCCACGCTTGGCGCGTATCTTAAATATCCTTGGACCTCGCGCCATGCCGAAGCGCTCGGCTACAAGAAACACAAGTTCAGCTGCTACCAGAGCGAACTCCCACTGCTCGAACAGATCGCCTTGAAGCTTGGCCTGCCGAAAGTGGACGAGCAGCGCTGGGCACGCCATCCGCTGGTTTATTTGATGGAGGCGGCGGACGACATTTGCTACGGCCTCATCGATCTGGAGGATGGTCTGGAAATGGACCTGCTCGATTATTCGGAGGTCGAGTCCCTGCTGCTCAGTCTGGTTGGCGATGACTTACCTGAAACCTATCGCCAGCTGGGCCCAAAGGACTCACGCAGACGCAAGCTGGCGATCCTCAGAGGCAAGGCCATCGAGCACCTCACCAACGCCGCAGCGCGCGCGTTCGTCGAACAGAAGGAAGCGTTGCTAGCGGGCAGCCTTGCTGGAGATCTGGTCGAGCACATGCACGGCCCCGCCAAACAATGCGTCGTGCAGGCCAAAGCCATGGCGCGAGAAAAGATCTTTCAGGATAAGCGCAAGACGCTGCATGAGATCGGTGCCTATACCACGCTCGAGATACTGCTTAACACGTTCTGTGGTGCAGCGCTGGAGCAGCACGGCGGCCGCACTCCGTCATTCAAGAATCGACGCATACTAGACTTGCTTGGCAGCAACGCCCCCGATCCTGATTTGCCGCTGTATCACGCCTTTGTGCGGATGATCGACTTCATCGCCGGCATGACCGACAGCTACGCCACCGAGATGGCCGGCGAGATGACCGGACGTTCGAGCCCGACGTGAATCAGATGAAGAAATCGTTGTGGAAGATGGTCGGTTGGCAACCGGGCCGTCCCGCCTGGGGGGCAGCGGCCGTCGCGGGCCTGGGTTGCGCATTACCGCTTATGCTTGGGCTGTTCAGCGGCCACGCCGGCTTCCTCTGGGCCACGGTCGGCGCCTTCCAGGCTGCCAAGGCGAATCCATTGCACCGCCTCGGCATGCTGCGAATGCTATTGCTGATTGGCCTCGGTGCCGGTAGCGCGGGGCTCGGGTTCTGGTCTGCGACCCATCCTCTGATCAGTCTTGGCCTGTTTGCCTTCTACGGCTTGCTACTGGCATGGCTGCAACGTTACGGCAATGAGGCTGGCAAGCTTGGGATCGGTCTTGCCATCTGTCTTTGCCTTGGCCAAGGCCAGCATGGTATTGGCGACTTCAACAACCCTCAGGCAATTGCAGCGCTGTTCGCCCTGGGAGGATTGTGGGTCACACTTCTGGCGTTCGGCCTGCGCGGCATGCACGGACTGCGCATGTGGCCATATATGCCCCGCCTGTTCAGCTTGATCAAAGTCCTGCGTCGCCGAGCGCGGCGTACACCCATTCGTCAATGGCGGCTGCATGCGTTGACCTACATGCTGGCTGCGGCCGTGGGTGGCCTGATCGTCACCATCGCCGACCTTCCACGCGGTTATTGGCTGACGCTGGCCGTCTTCACGACCCTGCAAATGAATCTACAGCGCAGCCTCGTTCGTGCATTACAAGCCGGTATCGGAATTCTATGCGCAGCGGCGGTACTGATTTATATGGGCCACAGTCTGGCCGATCCGCCGATGATGGTAATGATCATGCTGCCGCTGGTGATGCTCAGTCGGGCATTCCAGGCGCATCACTATGGGCTTTTCGTACTACAGACGACGCTGAGCTTTGTCCTGCTGGCCGAAACCCTTGCGCAGGATTGGCAGTTGCCGCAGCTACGCCTGATAAATGCCGCAATAGGTGTCGGCGTAGCAGTGGCCGTTACCTTGCTGATGTATCTGCTACGTCGGCTGATCACCCGGATTGCATTGCGCAAATCCGGGCGAGCAGCCGCAACCGATCAGGACAGGAACGACTCGATCACGCCTTAGCGTTGATCTCGTTCTCCGGATACCAGACGTCCATCAACGGACTTACATTGAACTCGGATAGCTCGCTGCGGCCCTTGAGCCATGCCTCGACCTGGCCGCGCTGCTCCTCGTTGACCGAACCACGGCTGGCCAGGCATACGAAACCGTAATCCTCGCCGCCGATATAACCCAGACCGTTTGCTTCTATGGCCTCGTTGAGAAAGGCTTCCAGAAACTCATCCACCGCTTTGGTTTCAAGACCGTCACGGTAGGTCAAATTTACTTCGAAACCCAGTTCCTGGAATTCGTCGACACAGAGTTTTTTGCGCAAACGACGTGAGCGATTGGTAGCCATTGAATCGGTCCTTTTTCTAACTTGATGACGGCGCGCACTCTAACAGCAACGCCGCGCTTGTGCGATGCGGACGGCAGGCTGCAGCGCAGCTTGTCTGGAAAACACACCAATTGCTGAATTCCTTTTGCAGCGCTCCGAAGTCACCGGCTACGCTTGTCTTGATGAGAAGTACGTCACTTTTCAGGCATGGGCATAATGGCCCGTCATTCTTCCCTGAACGTAGTAGGGAACCTTCATGTCGTTGATTTCCGAAGTACCTGTCCCAGCCGATCGGGGCAGAGGTATAAGCAAGTTTCTGAGCCGTATAGCGATCGCTGCATTGGCGATACCGCTGGCCTTCCCGGCGCTTGCCGAGGAGGTCAATAAAACCCTGCCGCCGCGCGTGGCGCAGGCTCTCAAAGTGAACAAAATCGAGAGCAGCGCACTGTCGGTCGTCATGCTGCCGCTCAATAGCAACGCGTCGCCGACGTTCGTGAACGCCGACGTGTCAGTCAATCCGGCATCGACCATGAAACTGGTCACTACCTATGCCGCCCTGGAGCTGCTGGGCCCCGACCATCAGTGGAAAACGGAGTTTCATGCCGATGGACCTATTGAAAACGGCACCCTGAACGGCAACCTTTACCTCAAGGGTGGCGGTGATCCCAAGCTCAACATGGAAAAGCTTTGGCTGTTGCTACGTGACCTGCGCGCCAACGGCGTCCAGACCGTGACCGGCGATCTGGTTCTCGACCGCAGCCATTTTGTCCAGCCCACGCTGCCGGTCTTCGATGATGACGGCGATGACAAGAACAAGCCCTTCTTGGTCGGGCCAGATTCGCTATTGATCAACCTCAAAGCGCTTCGCTTCATTGCCCGCAACGATGGTGGCAAGGTGAACGTAGTGGTCGAGCCACCGATCGCCACGGTTCGCGTCGATAATCGCATCCAGGCCTTGCCAAAAGCCAAATGCCCTGGCTGGCCTGACATCCGCTACAACCCGATCGAGGATGCCGACGGTGTCACCGTCGTGGTGACCGGCAAACTTCCGGCGGGATGCAGCGGTCAGACCTACCTGTCCCTGCTCGACCATCAGCGCTACGCCGCTGGCGCCGTTCGTGCGATATGGAAGGAGCTGGGCGGCAGCATTCTTGGCACCGACCGGGTTGCTCAGGTGCCGAAGGACGCGCGAATGATCGCTCGTGCCTACTCGCCGGATCTGGTCGAAATCATCCGCGACATCAACAAGTACAGCAACAACACCATGGCGCGGCAGCTGTTCCTGAGCCTGGGCGCCGAGTTTCGCAACGAAGCGGACGCCGATGACGCCAAAGCTGCACAACGGGTGATCCGTCAGTGGCTAGCAAAAAAGGGATTGATCTCACCGCACCTGGTCATGGAGAACGGCTCAGGTCTGTCGCGTGCCGAGCGGGTCAGCGCACGTGAGCTCGCCAGCCTGCTTCAAGCCGCCTGGCAGAGCCCATACGCAGCCGAATTCATCTCGTCGATGCCACTGGCGGCGATAGACGGCACCATGCGCAAGCGTCTGCGCAACACAGGCGTTGCCGGCAAAGCGCACATCAAGACCGGAACCTTGAACACGGTGCGGGCAATCGCCGGTTACAGCCGCGATAACGACGGCAACACTTGGGCAGTCGTCGCGATACTCAACCACCCACGTCCTTGGGGCGCTTCCTCGGTACTGGATCAGGTACTGGTCAGCCTTTACAACCGCCCGAGCAACGAAAGCACGGCGCAACGCTAATCGGAGACCGCCGGCGGTCCGATGCCGCCGGCGTAGCCCACCTCGCAGCATCACCATCAAGGCTATGGCTGCCGACCTGCCCTCGCCTACCCGTCAGCGCGCCTGGAGCTTCCAGGCCCGATGAATCTTGCTGTTACGGCGGAAGTCCTCATCCAGCGTGGTACTGGTAATTTCCTCAACGGCGTAACGCTCGGCAATGCCTGGGTCGAGCACGAATTTGCGGAAGTTGTTGGAAAAATACAGCGTGCCACCTGTAGCCAGCCGCGCCATCGCTAGGTCGAGCAAGGAGACATGATCGCGCTGTACGTCGAAGACACCTTCCATACGCTTCGAGTTGGAAAAGGTCGGCGGATCGATGAAGATCAAATCGTACTCACCACCGTCCTCTTCCAGCCATGCCATTACGTCCGCTTGCTCCAGACGCTGCCGATCGGACAGACCATTCAGCGCCAAATTGCGCCGCGCCCAATCCAGATAGGTTTTCGACAGATCGACGCTGGTGGTGCTACGAGCCCCGCCCTTGGCGGCGTGCACCGTAGCCGTAGCCGTATAGCAATAGAGGTTTAGGAAACGCTTGCCGGCGGCTTCGCGCTGGATGCGCAGGCGCATCGGCCGATGATCGAGGAATAATCCGGTGTCCAGGTAGTCGGTGAGATTCACCAGAAGCTTGATGCCGCCTTCGCTCACCTCGAGAAATTCTCCCTGGCTGGCCTGGCGCTCGTACTGACGCGTTCCGCTCTGGCGCTCTCGGCGCTTGACCACTACCCGGTCACGGGAAATACCCAAAGCTTGAGGTATAGCGCCCAGCGCGTCGTACAGGCGCGCCTGGGCTTTCTCCGGATCGATCGAACGTGGCGGCGCATACTCCTGCACATGCACCCAATCACCATACAGATCGATGGCCAAGGCGTACTCCGGCATATCCGCGTCATACAAGCGGTAGCACTCGATACCTTCCTTGCGCGCCCATTTGCCAAGAAGACGCAGGTTTTTCTGCAAGCGATTGGCAAACATCTGGCCACCTTCGCTCAGGCGCGCCAGTTCTTCCGCTGGTTGCGGATCAGCTTTACGCTCAGAGGAAGTGGCGCGCTGGCCAGTGACGAACTGATCCAGTTCGACCTTGATCAACAACAGCTTGCAGGGCAGCGCGCCGTTCCAGAAGGCGTATTGCTTGTGACTGCGAATACCCATGCGCTTGCCGAGGTCCGGTGCCGAAGTCAACACTGCAGCCTCCCAGCCAAGGCAGGCCTGTCGCAGCCGCTCGCCGAGATTCTGATAGAGATAGACTAGGCTCGCTTCGTCACCCAGGCGCTCGCCATAGGGCGGATTGCAAATCACCAAGCCTTTCTGATTCTGATCGGGCCGAGGCTCGAACGTCGCCACATCGCCTTGATACACGCGAATCCAGTTCGCCATACCGGCGCGCTCGATATTGTTCTTGGCTGGCTGAATCAGGCGCGGGTCCGCCTCGTAACCGCGTATCCACAGCGGCTTTCTGGCCAAACCCGCCTCGGCGCGCGCCTGCGCCTCAGCATGCAAACGGCTCCATAAGGCTGGAACGTGCCCGAGCCAGGCACTGAAGCCCCAACGCTCACGGCGCAGGTTCGGTGCAATGTCCGCCGCCATCATGGCGCCTTCGATGAGAAAGGTGCCGACGCCGCACATGGGGTCCGTCAGGGCGCCACCAGCAGCGGCGATGCGAGGCCACCCAGCACGAATCAGTACGGCGGCAGCAAGGTTTTCCTTCAATGGCGCAGCGCCCTGCTGCAAGCGATAGCCGCGCTGGTGCAAGCTGTGCCCGGAAAGATCCAGGGAAAGAATCGCCTGTCCACGATCCAGACGCAGATGAACACGCAGATCCGGATTCAGCTTGTCGACGCTAGGGCGCTCACCGGTCGCCGTGCGAAGACGATCGACGATGGCGTCCTTGACCTTCAACGCGCCGAAGTGAGTGTTATCGATCCCCGATCCATGACCGCTAAATTCCACCGCCAGACTACCGGTCGCCTCGAGGTGCTCCGACCAGTCGATCCGGTGGACTCCGTCATACAGCGTTTCGGCGTTTTCAGTGGCGAAACGATTGATCACCAGCAGCACTCGATTGGCCAATCGCGACCAAAGGCACAACCGATATGCAACCTCCATGTCGCCGAACCCGCGAATCGCTGCGGTCTGTTCACGCGCCTCTTCGAGCCCGAGCCCAACGGCTTCTTCAAGCAATAGACCTTCGAGTCCCTTGGGACAGGTGAGGATAAGTTCGTGGCGATCAGTCATGGTATGTCCAGAAATAATTAGATTCGGCTGGGGCTTGGCGCGAACCCGACGGCTTCAACATTTTGTATCGAATCCCGACTGTCTTCCGTCGGAGCGCAGGCGTAACAGGGTCGCAATCGGGTCCCACGGGCATCACGGTTCGCGGGCCTTATGGGCAGCAGCATGGTTTGGTTACTTACTTATGACAAAACGATCATTCCCGCCTCGGATCCATTGGGTTAGAACTCGACTCAGTCCGGCATCGCAACGATGTTCGGTTAGAAACCCGCCACGCCGGCAGCGGGTTTCGCTGGCAGTCGATCTGCCCGACCTCGCCATGAGGTCAACAGGAACACCAGTCAACCACTGAGGGCAATACCCAATGAGAAGACTCAAGCGTGATCCGATGGAACGAGCATTTCTACGCGGTTATCAGCATGGCATACACGGTAAATCTCGCGATCTCTGTCCTTTTTCCCATCCCGAAGTACGCCAAGCCTGGATTAACGGCTGGCGGGAGGGTCGCGGCGACAACTGGGATGGTCTGACCGGCGCCGCCGGTCTTCATCGACTGAACGAACTACACGCGGTCGGCTGATTCAGGATCACACCGACTTCAACTGGCACGCCCCACCCGGGCGGCGGGCTTGAAGCCCGGGGCTCCCTCAGGGAGCCCCACCGGGCAACAGATTAACGATCTACGTCCTTCCGAGATTGCAGCGCCGCGATGGCATCCACAGCCTCACGTATCAATGCCGGCCCCTTGTAAATAAAGCCCGTATACAACTGCACCAGGCTCGCACCGGCTTCGATTTTTTCCGCCGCATGCCGCCCCTCGGTAATGCCACCGACTGCGATGATCGGCAGACGGCCTCTCAGGGTTTCAGCCAGCACCTTAACGGTGTGAGTACTCTTCTCGCGCACCGGCGAACCAGAAAGCCCCCCCGCCTCGTCTGCGTGAGCAAGACCGGCGACGCCTTCACGACCAAGCGTCGTGTTCGTCGCGATGATGGCGTCCATCCCGGCCTGCAATACAGCTTCGGCAACCAGCACGGTTTCTTCGTCAGTCATGTCCGGCGCGATCTTGATTGCCAACGGCACGCGCTTACCGTGCAACACCTCCAGATCTTCCCGGCGCAAACGAAGCGCGTCGAGTAATTGCTTGAGCGAATCGCCGAACTGCAGGCTGCGCAGCCCCGGTGTGTTAGGCGAGCTGACGTTCACGGTGACGTAGCTCGCCTGGTGGTAAACCTTGTCCAGGCACAACAGGTAATCGTCCTGGGCACGCTCGACCGGGGTATCGAAGTTCTTGCCGATATTGATGCCCAGAATGCCCTTGAAACGGGCTGCATCGGCCCGCTCCAGCAGCGCATCGACACCATGGTTATTGAAACCCATGCGGTTGATGATCGCTTCGGCTTCCGGCAGGCGAAAGATGCGTGGCTTCGGATTGCCTGGCTGCGGCCGGGGCGTCACGGTGCCCACTTCGATAAAACCGAACCCCAACTGAGACATGCCGCAGATCGCCTCGCCATTCTTGTCCAGCCCGGCTGCCAGCCCCACAGGGTTGGGGAAGTCCAACCCCATCACCCGCACCGGCAAACTCGCCGGCGCTTTGCTCAACATGGCGTTAAGCCCCAGACGGCCACCCGCACCGATAAGGTCGAGCGACAGCTCATGGGAAGTCTCAGGGGTAAACTTGAACAACAACTGGCGGGCCAGGTTATACATACGCAGCCTAGATCCTGGAAAGTGTGGCGCCGGAGTATAGCAGGAGAGAGCCATTTTCAGCGGCGCGGAACCGCCACCGGAAAAGCGTCTAATCGAGCCGACGCAAGCGAATCAGCTTGCCCTCTTGAGCGAATTCCATCTCAAATGAACCAAACACACCCGCTGTTGTCAGAAAGGGTCGCAAATGGTGTGCCGGTAAGCTGACGCTCGTTCCTTCCCGGCTCTTGATCAGGATACGATTGGCACGCCCCTGATAGACAGCCAGCAGCCTGTCGGCAGGTAACGCGATATCCAGCACGAGGTTTGGCATGGAGGCTCCTCATTGATCAGTGCAGCGATTTTGCAATTGTGGCATCCCACCAGTAGCACGCGGCCTTTCGTAGACACGCCTATGTGTTATATCCGCAGGCAAAAGCTCGGCAAAGGCAGTGCGCGACGTCGCCGGCTCTGCCAAACTTCGGCCGTAGCCCAACGCGTTCATCCACAATGATGAGCCTGCCCGAGCCGATGCCGTCCGTGACCTCCCGAATCGCCAGATTTGCCCAACGCCTTGGACTGACCGGCAAATCGCCGCGTCATATCCTTGAGCACGCCAGCCAAATCCGATTGCCCTTCGCTCCGCTCTCCGAGCCAGCGCCGAGTATCTTCTGGCATGACGGGCCCTGCCTGCAACGATTCGTCGATCTGCCAAGGGGCGCACTCTCCGGCCCAATCCAGGAGGACAAAGCCAGAGCTCGCGCAGCCTTGACCCGCCTGGTGCGAGAGGAAGTTAGCAGTTATCCGTCACTTGATCTGCGGCAGGTAGACGGTCTCGGGGGGCAGAGCACGGATGGAAAAATCTATCCAACGTTCGAAGCCTTTGCCGCTACACCGGCCTGCCGGCAGCTACGCGTGATCAGCTACAAGGATTTTGTGCGAACCATCACCGCTGCCCTACCCGACTTCCAGACCAATACCCCGATCGAGCTTCGCCAAGCCAGCTGGCTTGGCGAGCGGACTTACTGGTCAGGCGAGCATCATGCAGAAGCCTTCGCTTGCGCCATTGCTTATGCGCGACTGCGGGGGTTGGAGGTATCACTGCCGTGTGAGCTGACCGACTACCGGCTCGATGCAGGCGGGTTGCAAGCGCTGGACAATGAATACCATGCCGTCACCATGCCGGCGCAGGCCTGGAACGATCGCGAATTCATGGGCCTGCTGCTCGATACCAAAGTCCCTTATGCTCGCTTAACGCTGTTGCGCAACGTCAATAACTCCGAGTTGCTGTTGCTGGACAAGCGGGAGCCCGCCGCCAATGCGCTGGGTGAAGGACTCAAGTACGCTGGCGCGCCAGACATGGTCCGTTATCTGCGTGACCTGCCCCAGATCACCCGCTTCCGCCTCGGCCATCGAGCGGCACAGCCGGATTGATTTCGGCTTGGACGTTCCGCAATTCATCGTCCACGACGCCCGCAGTGACTTCACTGCGCAACTGCAGACCAATAGCTGAATGCAAAACGCCGATGCACATGCACCGGCGTTTATCGTGAAGTCGCCAGAGAAATTGGCGATTCAGCATGCCCTAGCGTCGCGCGCTCTCCAACGCCAAGTCCTGCAGTTCGCGTCCGGCAACTGCATACATGGCATAGTCGACCGTACTAGCGCCACGCAACTCGACCAGCATCCGCCGCCAACGCTCGACCTGATATTCGCGCTGTTCCAGCCAGAGCTGAACGCGAGCATCCAAATCCTCAGGCGCGTCGCTCATCTGCAACACCGAAACGGTGATGGCGCGCTGTTGGCTGTCGAGATCATCGCGAAAGCTTTCTCGCGCCAGCGCCTGCCAGTTGTTCTCGACCGGTAGACCGGTGACCTGCTGCAAATACCAGGGCAACTCCAGTGCGCCGCCGACGGCGAAGTATGCAGCCGCGACATCAGCCGGCGGTTGGCCGGTTTCGTCAGCCGCTTCCAGAATCGGCAGTAATGTGTACAGATGGTTGGTACCGGCTACCATCCGCGCCAGCAATTCAGGAACGCCTGCCTCGGTGTAGCGTTCGTAACGGGCCTGCCAAAGCTCACGCGTGCCGCCCTGCAGCAGCGAATCGAGTTTCAACCCGAGTGCCGCGACACGCGGACCGAAATGTCCAACGTCGCGCGCCGCATCCAGCTCGCTACGACGGTTGCGCAAGAACCACCGAGTAGCGCGACGCCCTAGCCGCATGAGCTCTTCCATGAGGTTCAGCTGCAGTTCGGCCGGCACCTTGTAGTCCAGCGCCTCGATCTGACGGAACCAGTGCGGCAGATGAAAAATGTCCCGCACGATCACATAGGCACCCGCAACATTCGCCGCGCTCAGCCCTGTGGCCTCTCTGAGCCGCTGCACGAAGGTGATGCCCATGTTGTTGATCAGATCGTTGGCGATCTGCGTGCTGACGATCTCTCGCTTCAGACGATGCTGCAGCATCGCACCGCGATACTGCTCGGCCAACAGTTGCGGGAAGGCGCTTTCCATCTCCCGCGCCAGATAGGCATCGTCCGGCACGCGCGATTGCAGCAGATCCTCCTTCAGGTCGATCTTACTGTACGAGATCAAAACCGAGAGTTCCGCGCGCGTCAGGCCTTTGCCCAGCGTCGCGCGCTCGGCCAGCGCCTCGTCGGTAGGCAGAAATTCCAACGCGCGATCCAGCAGCCCGTCGGCTTCCAGCGTGCTGATCAGCCGCTTGTACTCACCGCCGCCCTCTCGCGCACGATGTTCGGCCTGCGACAGCGCCTGGGTCTGCTTGTAGTTGTCATGCAGCACCAGCTCGGCCACTGCATCGGTCATCTCGAACAACAGCTGGTCGCGCTGCTTGCCGGTCATATCGCCCGCGCTGACGGTTTCGTTGAGCAGAATCTTGATATTGACCTCATGGTCGGAGCAGTTGACTCCACCCGCGTTATCGATGAAGTCAGTGTTCGCCGCGCCGCCATGCAGGCAATACTCGACTCGCCCCAGCTGGGTGATGCCAAGGTTGCCTCCCTCACCGATGACCTTGGCCCGTAGCTCGCTGCCATTGACGCGCAGCATATCGTTGGCCTTGTCGCCGACATCCGCGTGGCTCTCCAGGCTGCTCTTGACGTAGGTGCCGATGCCACCGTTCCAGAGCAGATCCACCGGTGCCTTGAGCAGCGCATGGATGAGTTCGGCCGGGGTGAGCTGATCCGCTTCGATCTCGAAACGCGCCTTCATCTGCGGGGTGATTTCGATGCGTTTGGCCGAGCGCGGGAAAATGCCGCCCCCTTGGGAAATCAGCGAAGCGTCGTAATCAGTCCAGGATGAGCGCGGCAGATCGAACAGGCGCTTGCGCTCGACAAAACTGCGTACCGCATTCGGCTCCGGGTCGATGAAGATGTGCAAGTGGTTGAAGGCGGCTACCAGTAGCAGCGTCTCGGACATCAGCAGGCCGTTGCCAAACACATCCCCGGCCATGTCGCCGATGCCGATCACGCTGACCGGATCGCGCTGTACGTCTATGCCGCGTTCGCGGAAATGCCGTTGTACCGACACCCAGGCACCCTTGGCAGTGATGCCCATCTTCTTGTGGTCATAGCCGGCCGAACCGCCGGAGGCGAAGGCATCACCCAGCCAAAAGTCGTACTCGGCGGCGATGCCGTTGGCAATGTCAGAGAATGTAGCGGTGCCTTTGTCGGCCGCGACGACGAGATAGGGATCGTCTTCGTCGTAGCGCAGCACGTTGGCAGGCGGCACCACGTTGCCATCCTTGAGGTTGTCGGTGATATCCAGCAGCCCGCTGATGAAGATCCGATAGCAGGCGATGCCCTCGGCCAGCACCTCATCGCGCGAGCCGCTGGTCGGCAGCCGGCGCGGCACGAAACCGCCCTTGGCGCCGCCCGGCACGATGATCGCGTTCTTCACCTGCTGCGCCTTGACCAGGCCCAGCACTTCGGTACGGTAATCCTCCTCACGATCGGACCAACGCAAGCCGCCACGGGCGACCTTGCCGCCGCGCAAATGCACGCCTTCGACACGTGGCGAATAAACGAAAATTTCGAATTTCGGCGCCGGACGCGGCATCTCCGGAATCGAACGTGGATCGAGCTTGAAGCTGAAGTAGCTCTTTGGTTTTCCGCTGGCGTCGGCCTGATAGAAGTTGGTCCGCAACGTTGCCTTGATCAGCGCCAGATAGCGCCGCAGGATCCGGTCCTCGTTGAGCACGGCGACATCATCCAGCGCGGTGATGATGGCTTGTTCCAACCGAGCCTGCTTATCGGCCAGGTCTTCTTCGCCAAGCTTGCGCGCCAGGTAGAAGCGCATCTTGAACAAGCGCACCAGCTCACGCGCAATGTCGGTGTGGTTGAGCAGCGCGCTGGCGATGTAGCCCAGGTCGAAACCCATGCGAATCTGCTTGAGATAGCGACCGTAGGCGCGCAGCAGCGCCACTTCGCGCCAGGTCAGCCCGGCGGTCAATACCAGTCGATTGAAGGCGTCGTTCTCCGCCTGACCGTTGTGGATGGCAATGAAGGCATCCTGCAGCGGCTCGTTGATCTCCATCAGATCGATTTCGAGCCCCTCGGCATAGGTGAACGCGAAATCGTGAATCCAGTATTCGCGACCGTCCTTACGTCGCAGATGGAAGGGAAATTCACCCAGCACACGCAAGCCAAGATTTTCCAGAATCGGCAGCATGTCTGACAGCGGTAGCGGTGTGTTCAGGTGATAGAGCTTGCAGTGCAGACGATTTTCCACCGCCGTGATCGGCTGATAGAAGCTCATCACCAAGGGGCGCTCTTCGCTCAGACTCAACACGTGCTGCATGTCGACCGCAGCCGAGTGAGGGGCGAAGCGCTCGCGGTAACCGGCCGGGAAGCCCTTCGGGAAATCGCCGAGAATGCCGGTGCCCTTGCCTTCGCCGAAGCGTTCGATTACCACGCTGGAATAGTCGTCCTGCCAGGTCCGGCAAGCTTGCACCACTTCCTGTTCCAGCTGGGCCGGATCGAACTGCACCTGCTTGTTCGGATCCAGACGCAACAAAAACTGCACGCGAATCAGCACTGACTCGGAGAAGTAGGTCGAGAACTCACAGCCGCTGGCCTCGAGCCTGTCCACCAGCACCTGCTGAATGCGCAGTCGCGTTTCGGTCGAGTAGCTGTCTCGCGGCACATAGGCCAGGCAATAGCAGAAGCGACCGTAGGGATCGATGCGCAGGAACAGCCGCAGCTTGTTGCGCTCTTGAATCTGCACGATGGCGATGGCGGTGTCGAAGAGCTGATCGATGGTCATCTGGAACAGCTCATCGCGCGGCAGCACTTCAAGTACCTGAATCAGTTCCTTGGCCAGATGCGCGGAATCCTCGAAATGGGAGCGTTCCACCACTTCGGCGACCTTGCTGCGGATATAGGGAATCCGCCGCACGCTCTGGGTGTAGACAGAGGAGGTAAACAGGCCGAGGAAGCGGCACTCCTTGGTTACCCGCCCCTGCTCGTCGAACTCCCGAATGGAGACGAAATCGGGATACGCCGGCCGATGCACCCTGCTCGGCGTCGCCGCTTTGGCGAACGACAGCAGTAACGGCTCGCGCAAATAAGCCAAGGCGGGCGGCATGATCAGCTGTTCACTTTCTTCGAGACCCGTGCGTAAGGTGCGCGACAAGCCCAGTAGCGACGATTCGTCATAGATGATCCGGCCACCGTCGCCCTGATCGATGACGGTGAACTCTTCATAGCCAAGGAAGGTGAAATGATCGTCGGCCAGCCAGTGCATGAAATCCATGCTCTCAGCAAGCTGGGCATCGTTCTGCTGCAGCGTACCCAGACGGGCATAGTGTTCTTCGGCCTTCGCCTTCATCGCCGGGAAATCGTTCACAGCCAGACGGACTTCAGCCAGAACACCGTGAAGCGACTGCTCCAGTTCGCGCAAAGCAGCGGCGCTGGCGCAGCGGTCTATTTCGACAAAGATCAATGACTCGGCATCGCTGCCCTCGACAGAGCTGCCCTTGGGCAGCAGCTCAAGCAAACTGTCATCGGCGTCCCGACGGACCTGCAACACACTGTTCTGCAGCGTGTGAATCGCATAACCGCGGCGGGTCAGCTCCATCCGCACCGAATCGACCAGAAACGGCATGTCGGGGTGCAGCACCTCGACCACGCTGTGCGTCGACTGCCAGCCGTGCTTCTCATAGTCAGGGTTGAATACGTGAACTTCCGGACTGCCCGGATCGAAGCGCTCCAACAGGCGCCAACTGGCCAACGTCGAGCCGACAAGATCGGTCATGCGTCGCTCGGTGAGTTCGGATAGAGCGACGATTCCGAAGAACTGCTCGGCGAAAAGTCCTACTTGTGGCAAGAGTTTCTCGTCGACATGCTGCGCCAGGGCCACTTGCAGTTGTTGCTGAAAGTCGGCTTTGCTGGCAGCTGTAAAGAACGCCATTTTTTCGCTCCATTCTGGCTTGGAATTCGACTAAGGCAGTCGCGGGACCTGACTGGCAACGCCACGCGTAAGTTCAACGTTAGTTCAGCAAAACAGTGATTGCATGAACGCGGCCTACCCTTGTCTGGCGATGCCAGTGACCCAACCGTCACATTTAATTCGTGAACATGACGACCAGCTTACGGACTCGCCTGGCGCGTCCTGGAGTGACGAAGTTGCCGAGCCGCGCATAGCCTGTGCCTCGGCAATGAATTAAAGTCTTAGCCGTCGAGCGCCCGCCCCGACACGCCCCTTCAGAAGAGCTCAGCGATGGACCACCGTGAAGCAATAGTCGCGTTGCGACAGTTTCTTTCAACCCAGATTCTTGGCCAGGAACGGCTGATAGAGCGACTGCTGATTGCATTGCTAGCCGACGGCCACCTGCTCGTCGAAGGCGCCCCGGGTCTGGCCAAGACCCGGGCCATCAAAGAGCTGGCAGGCGGGATCGAGGCTGAGTTTCACCGCATCCAATTCACCCCCGACCTGCTCCCGGCCGATATCACCGGTACGGAAATTTATCGCCCGGAAACCGGCAGCTTCGTCTTTCAACAGGGGCCTATTTTTCACAATTTGGTACTGGCAGACGAAATCAACCGTGCTCCGGCGAAAGTCCAATCGGCGCTGCTCGAAGCCATGGCCGAGCGCCAGGTCAGCGTCGGCCGCAGCACCTATGACCTATCGCCGCTGTTTCTGGTGATGGCAACCCAGAATCCCATCGAGCAGGAAGGCACCTATCCATTGCCCGAAGCGCAGCTCGACCGCTTTCTGCTGCACGTGAAACTCGGCTTCCCCGATGCATCGGTGGAGCGTCGCATCCTTCAGCAAGCCCGCGGCGAAGCCATCAACGGCGAAACCCCTCCCGAGCATCGCGTTTCGCAGCAAGCGATCTTCGCTGCGCGAAAAGAAATTCTCGGCTTATACATGGCCGATGCGGTGGAGGAATACCTGGTGCAACTGGTCATGGCGACCCGCACTCCCGCCAAGTTCGACGCCGAGTTGGCCGGCTGGATCGCTTATGGCGCCAGCCCGCGTGGCTCGATATCGCTGGACCGCTGCGCCCGTGCCCACGCCTGGCTGGCGGGTCGTGATTTCGTCAGCCCGGAAGATATCCAGGCCATGCTGTTCGACGTACTGCGCCACCGCCTGATCCTTTCATTCGAAGCGGAAGCCGCCGGCATCGATCAGGATCGCGTTCTGCAGCGCATCCTCGACGTGGTGGCGGTGGCCTGATGCAACCTTCGCCGACCGCCGGCAACGGCCATGCGCCACACTCGCCCGGTGACGGAATACGTGTGAGTCTGGCCGAGCTGATCGACATTCGCCATCGAGTCAGAGAGGTGCCCTTGTTTTCAAGTCCGCACCGGCGCAGCCAACTGGTCGGCCTGCACCACTCCAAGCTCCGCGGGCGTGGTGTGGACTTCGATCAAGTGCGTATCTATCAGGCCGGCGATGATGTTCGCACCATCGATTGGCGAGTAACGGCGCGAACCCAGGAGCCCCATACAAAGCTGTTCCACGAAGAGCGCGAACGACCTATTTACATTCTCGTGGAGCAAAGCCCCCGGTTATTTTTCGGCAGCGGCATGGCCTTCAAATCGGTGCTTGCCGCCCGAGCTGCCAGCCTTGTCGGCTGGGCCGCGCTGAGCCATAACGACCGTGTCGGCGGCTTGGTCTTCGGTCACGGCGAACAGCATGAGATCAAACCGCGACGCAGCAAGCAGAGTCTGCTGCAGCTGCTTGATCGCCTAGCCCGGGCAAACGCCGGACTGGATGCGGACCAGAACAGCGACCCGGATTCGTTCGGCCTGGCGTTAAGACGAGCCCGCGAAGTGTTGCGTCCCGGAAGTCTGGCGGTAATTGTCTGTGACGAGCGCGCCCTTGGCGATGCGGCCGAACAACAGCTGACATTGCTCGCGCGCCATGTCGATCTATTGCTGATGCCGGTTTTCGATCCCCTTGACCATGCCTTGCCGGCCGCCGGCCTGCTGCGTTTTGCTCAGCTCGGCGCGCGGTTGGAACTGGACACCCATGATGAGGCCCTACGCCAGACCTACCGTCGCCAAGGCGAGGCCCGCAGCGCACGCTGGCAGCGCTTGGCTGATCGCCTGCGATTGCCGTTGATGCCGCTGAATGCTCAGTATGAATTGGTCGATCAACTGCGCGATCACCTCAGCGTGCAGCATCCCGGAGCGCGCCGATGAGCACGCTCGATCAACTCGAACCCTTGATCACACCGGCGCCCATTATCTGGTGGCCACCAGCGCCCGGCTGGTGGTTTCTTGCAGCGCTGAGCCTCAGCATTCTGTTGCTGATGCGCTTGCGGCCTTGGCGGCGCTGGCAACGAGACGAAACCGCCGACGGCACAGAGGCTGCCATCGAGCCTCAGCGCCATGTCGCGCTGATCGAACTCACCCAGTTGAACAAGCCCTACGATGGGCAGCCGGCAAACCAGTGGTTGCAGCAGCTCAACGCGCTGCTCAAGCGCCTGTGCCGCATCCGCTATCCGGACGATCACCCGCACACGCTCAGCGGTCGCGCCTGGCTGGCGTTTCTCGACAGTCGCTGCCCAGCCGCCGGTTTGACTCGCTGGATGGTACTGGTCGAAGGCGTTTACCGCGCCGAATGCCGGCTGGATGACAAGGCCATTCAGGGCCTGGAACAGGCCGTGCATATCTGGATTCGCAAGCATGTTTGAACTGGCGTGGCCGTGGGTTTTCCTGCTATTTCCATTGCCCTGGCTGCTGCGCAGGCTGCTGCCGGCCGTCGACAGTGGCGATGCCGCCTTGAAGGTCAGCTTCCTCGGCGAACTGGAATCGCTGGCGGGTCGCCGCGCTGCCGTCGCCCTTCCCTCGTGGCGTCAGCAACTGCCGTACCTGGTGGTCTGGTCGCTGCTGCTGTTTGCCGCCGCCAGGCCACAATGGCTCGGTGAACCATTGCCGTTGCCCACCAGTGGCCGTGATCTTCTATTGGCGGTAGATGTATCCGGGTCGATGGACTACCCCGACATGCAGTGGCAGGGAGACGAGGTCAGCCGCCTGGAGCTGGTCAAACATCTGCTCGGCGATTTCATCATCGAACGTCGCGGCGACCGTGTCGGCCTGATCCTTTTCGGCAGCAAGGCTTATCTGCAAGCGCCGCTGACCTTCGACCGCCAAACCGTGCGCACCTGGCTCGACGAGGCCGTCATCGGCATCGCCGGCAATAACACGGCCATCGGCGACGCCATTGGGCTGGCGGTCAAGCGCTTGCGCGAACGCCCCGCTGAAAGCCGAGTGCTGGTATTGATCACCGACGGTGCCAACAACGGCGGCGAGATCGAACCGTTGCTGGCTGCACGCCTGGCAGCAGGTGAGAGCGTAAAGGTGCATACCATTGGCATCGGCGCCGATGCGCAGACCGATGGCGCGCTCAGTCGTTTCGGTTTCAACACCGGCGCCGAACTGGACGAACCGACACTGCGAGCAATCGCCGAGCAAACCGGCGGCAAATACTTTCGAGCGCGCTCGAGCGAGGAGTTGAAGGCCATCGGCGCCACCCTCGATCAACTCGAACCCGCCGCGCAACAGCCGGCAAGGGCACGCGTCGCCGAAGCGCTATATGTCTGGCCACTGGCGGCAGCCCTGCTGATCAGTCTGCTACTGGTTGCAAGCAGACTTTGGCATCTGTCACCTCAGCGCCTCGGCTGGCGTGGAGAGCGCTCGTGAGTGAGTTGCTGCCACATTTGCTTCGGCCGTTCTGGCTGTTGATCCTGCCTCTGCCGATCTGGTTGCTGTGGCGTCTCTGGCATCGTCAACGGCAGATCGGTCGCTGGCAGCGCCTGTTGCCCGAAGCCTTCCATGCGGCACTGCTGACCCGCGGCAAGCTGCGCAACAGCAGGCGGCCATGGTTACTGCTCGGCTTGGCCTGGCTGCTTGCTTGCCTGGCGTTACTGGGGCCGAGTTGGCAGCACGCCGAACAACCCAGCCTGACGCGCACCGACCCGCTGGTGGTGCTGCTGGACACAACGCCCGCGATGCTCGCTGCCGATGTACGCCCCAACCGCCTGGAGCAGGCCAAGCGCAAAATTCTCGATCTGCTGCATACCCGTCAGGATGCCCAAACCGCCGTTGTCGTGTTTGCCGGCAGCGCCCACACGCTGGTGCCGCTGTCCAACGATATCGCCACGACACAGAACCTCCTGAGCGCGCTGCAGCCGGAGCTGATGCCGGAACCCGGACACCGAGCGGACCTGGCGGTGGCACAAGGCATTGAGCTACTTGAGCGAGGCGCCCGCGGACGAGGCCGACTGCTTCTGATCGGTAGCAGCCTGGACGAACAGGAACGCTCAGCGATCCGCACGTTGCTCGACGATAGCGACCAGCAACTGCTGATTCTCGGCATCGGCACCGAACAAGGCGCTCCAATCGCCAAGGAAGACGGCAGCTTTCTCAAAGATGACAAGGGCAGCATTCTGATCCCGCGTCTGGACGGCAGCGCGATGCGCCATTTCGCGACCGACATCGGTGGGCGCTATCAGCAGGCACGGATCGACGACACGGATTTGCGCAACCTGGGATTACTGGAGCGCAGCGGGACGTTGCTAACCAAGGACGACACGACCCGGCTCGACACGTGGCTGGATCAGGGCCACTGGCTGATATTGCCGCTGCTGTTGCTGGCAGCCTGCGCCGGGCGCCGCGGCTGGCTATTCTGCCTGCCCCTGATCATCTTCATGCCGCAGCCGGCGAATGCGCTGAGCATGGAGGGCCTATGGTTACGGCCGGATCAGCAAGGCATGCGCCTGCTGCAATCCGAGCGTCCAACCGAGGCCGCCGAGCGGTTCGAAGATCATCAATGGCAAGGGTTAGCTCGCTATCAGGCCGGTGACTTTGCAGGTGCCGCCGAGCAGTTCTCCAAAGGCGATACCGCCGCGGATCACTACAACCGCGGTAATGCGTTGGCGCGCAATCAGGAACTGGAGGCCGCCATTGAAGCCTATGATCAAGCGCTGGCATTGGATCCGGAGCTAGACCCGGCCCGTCGCAACAAGGCCACCGTCGAAGAGATCCTCCGCCAGCGCCAGCAACAGGCACAGCAGAACGAAACCTCAGCAGTTCAGCCCCCGCAGGATGCCCCACCAGATACCGGGCAAACGCAACAGACGCCTTCGACCCAGGGCTCAGCTGGCTCCTCGCCTGAAGCAGCTGAAACCGCCGAGCAGGACGATGCCAGCGGTGACGCGAGCCAAGACGCCAATCCGGCGCCAGACACTACGCCCGCCGAGACGAAGCAGAACGGCGATGCAGACGCGACGCTGGCCCAGGCCCAAGAGGCTTCTGCCGATCCCGAGCAGGATCAGGCGATGAATCAGTGGTTACGCAAAATTCCCGACAACCCCGGCGAACTGCTGCGCCGCAAGTTTCTCTACGAACAACGCAAGCGCCAGGAAATGAACCAATGATGCGGCTGATGACACTGGTGTTTCTGCTCCTGCTCGGCTGCCAGGCGAGCGCCTCCACACTGGTCGCACGGGTCGACCGAACCCAGCTGAGCCTGGACGAAACAGTCGAGCTGACGCTTGAAACCAACGACGCCACCGTATTCAGCAAACCGGATCTGCAACCGCTCGATGGCCTGTTCAAGGTATTCGGCACCCGTCAGGTCAATCAGTTGTCAGGCGCCAATGGCGAGGCGCGTGCCATCACTCAGTGGCTGATCACGCTGCAGCCGCGGCAGGCCGGCTATGTCGTGATCCCGCCGCTACAGCTGGGCGATTGGCGCAGCGAACCCATCACCCTGCACGTCAGCGAATCCAGCGCGGACGGTGGCGACAAGCTTGCACCTATATTCATCGACGCCAGCCTCGATCAGGACAGCGTCTACGTGCAGGCGCAGGTCGTCCTGACCCTGCGCATCTACCATTCGGTTTCGCTCTATGACGACAGCACACTTTCGCCCTTGCAGATGAGCGATGCGCTGGTCGAGCGGTTGGGCGAACCGCGCACTTATGAAAAAGACATCAACGGCATTCGCCACGGCGTGATCGAGATCCGCTATGCGTTGTTTCCGCAAAAGAGCGGCACGCTGACCATCCCCGCGCAGCTGTTCAGCGCCACTACGGCCACGCCCTCGAACGGTGACTACTACGGCTCGCGCTTCGGTAAGTCCATGCAGGTGAAATCCCCCACCATTCCGCTGCAAGTCAAACCCAAACCGGCCGAATATCCCGCCGATGCGCCCTGGCTGCCGGCGAGCAATCTGACCCTGGTCGAAGCCTGGAGCCCCGACCCGCAGGACGCGGAGCTCGGCGAAGCGCTGACGCGCAGTCTGCTGTTGAAGGCGGAAGGTCTGTCCAGCACGCAGCTGCCCCCAATCGAATCGCCGCAGGTGCCGGGGCTGCGCCACTATCCCGATCAACCGAGCCTGAGTAACGAGGTCACCAACAACGGGGTCAACGGCAGCCGCGAGCAGCGCGAGGCCCTCGTGGCAACGCGAGCCGGAGATTTTCTACTGCCGGCCGTGGAGCTGATCTGGTGGAACACCACCGAGGATCGACTGGAGCGCAGCACTCTGCCCGAGCGAGCGCTGCACGTGGCAGAAAACCCCGACCTTCAACAACCGGCGGTCGAGTCTGCCGATACGCCGCAATCGGGCAAGCAGGTGCAGCTGTGGCCCTGGCAGCTGAGCAGCGCAGTGCTGGCCCTGAGCACCCTGCTCGGCTTCGGTTTGTGGCTGCGCGCGCGCAACCAGCCGGCGGTAATCCGCCCCCCGCAGACCGGCCCCACGCCGCGCAGCCTGCTCGATGATCTCAAGCGCGCCTGCCTGGCTAATGACACCCAGACGACGCGCCACGCGCTCGATGCCTGGGCACGCCAACAACCCGAGACGCTGGCTGATATGGCCGCGCGCTTCGTACCGCTGTCCGACGCCCTCGATGGGCTCAATGGCGCGCTTTACAGCGAGACCGGCCAGCGTTGGCAGGGCGAGGCGCTGTGGCACGCCATCCAGAGTTTGCCGACAGCGCAACCCACCGACGTTGAGCAAGAAACAGGCGCCCTACCGCCGCTCTATCCACGCTGAAGCTCACTGCGCTTTCTCGACTGCCTACAGTCGCCGCCGGATTGTCGGTGACGGCATGGAGGCGTTTGGCATATGGCTTGCTATGCCAACCCATGTTCTCCAGCGCGTCCAGCCGCTTCATACAGCGACGACGCGCGTTCGCATGGCAAAGGTTTTTCAGCATGACCGATCCCAACACACCGCCCCGCTCCAACGCCCTGGCTTGGGTAGCCGGTAGCGACGCGCCAGAAAAGCACGTCGTCAATCTCGGTTTCATGGCCCTTACCGACGCCGCGTCGTTGATAGTTGCGGCGACTCAAGGTTTCGCCCAGCCATACGGGCTCACGCTTAACCTGCGCCGGCAGAGTTCCTGGTCGAACCTGCGCGACAAGCTGGTCGAGGGCGAGCTGGATGCTGCGCAGGGTCTCTACGGACTGATCTATGCCATGCACCTGGGCATTGGCGGCGGTGCACCCGTGGATATGGCCGTGCTCATGGGGCTGGCCCAGAATGGCCAGGGCATCAGTCTTTCCAACAGCCTGAAAGGGCTTGGCGTGACCGATGCCGAGGCACTCGGTAAATGCGTGCGCCAGAGTGGTGCGAAACTCACACTGGCCCAGACGTTTCCCACCGGCACCCATGCGATCTGGCTCTACTACTGGCTGGCGGCCTGCGGCATCCATCCCTTGAAGGACGTACGCACATTGGTGGTGCCGCCATCGCAGATGGTCGCTCATTTGCGGGCGGGGCGTATCGACGGCTTTTGCGCGGGCGAGCCGTGGGGAGCACAGGCCATTGAAGACGAAATAGGCTTTACCTTGGCCACCAGCCAGTCAATCTGGCCCGATCATCCAGAAAAGGTATTGGGCTGCACCCGCGCCTTTGTCGAGGCATACCCCAACACCGCCCGAGCGCTGGTCATGGCCGTCCTTGAAGCCAGCCGCTTTATCGATGAAAGCCAGGAGAACCGACGCAGCACCGCACAGCTGATCGCCGGCAGCGATTATGTGAATGCGCCTTTGGCCGCCATCGAACCGCGCTTCCTCGGCCAATACGAAGACGGTCTCGGGCACGCCTGGCAGGACAAGCATCCTCTGCGTTTCTTCGGCAATGGCGAGGTGAACATGCCCTACCATTCCGACGGCCTCTGGTTCATGACCCAACTTCGCCGTTGGGGCATGCTGCGTGAGGATCCGAATTACCTCGCCGTAGCGCAGAGCGTGCAACAGAGCAGTCTTTATCGCGACGCGGCGACGGCCCTGAACATCCCCGTACCCGACTCGCCCATGCGTAGCACCGTATTGATGGATGGAAGCCACTGGGACGGCAGCGACCCGGCTGGATATGCACGCAGCTTCGCCCTGCACGCCGTGGCCGGTACCGCCACGCTCGACGTTCTTTGACAAGGGAGACAGCCATGCTTCGCGTTCTCCTGATCGACGATACCCCACGCAAAGTCGGCCGCCTGCGCGCCGCTCTGATCGAAGCTGGTTTCGAGGTGATAGAAGAATCCGGCCTGACTATCGACTTGCCCGAGCGGGTTGAGTCCATACGCCCCGACGTGGTGCTGATCGATACCGACTCCCCCGGCCGCGACGTGATGGAACAGGTCGTCATGGTCAGCCGCGATCAGCCGCGCCCTATTATCATGTTCACCGATGACAACAATCCCGACGCCATGCGTCAGGCGATCCGCGCCGGCGTCAGCGCCTACATCGTCGAAGGCATCCAGGCCCAACGCCTGAAGCCGATCCTCGACGTAGCCATGGCACGCTTCGAAAGCGACCAGGCGATCCGTGCGCAACTGCACGCACGCGACCAGCAACTGCTCGAACGCAAGCGCATCGAACTGGCCAAGGGCATGCTGATGAAGATGCGCAGCTGCAACGAGGAAGAGGCCTATACACTCATGCGCCGCCAGGCCATGAGTCGCCAGCAGAAGCTGATCCAGGTCGCCGAACAGATCATTGCGATGAATGACCTGCTGGGTCAGTGATTCGCAGCACTGGCCTCGTTCGCCCCTTGGCCGGATAAATTCAGCCATAACGCGATTGATCGCTACCGGTCCAATCTATTACCTGGCGCCCGACCTGCAGGGGCGACTTGTTCGCCACTCGCCCATTCCCGCCCCCCATTGAATCGAGCCTCAATTATTAATTTTGGCATCGCCTCACCCTGCCTATCGAAACGAACCAAAACAGAGCCAAACGGTGCAACGGTCGCACGCGAATCGCGCCGCCGCGCCGACGGCGCATGCAGATCCACGCTGAATCACGTTCACCAACGACTCAATAAATCCCTTAACTAACTGTAATAATTAGATTTTTTCAGTTTCAGCAGCGTTAGCTCCGCCGCGTCTGCAAGGTTGGCAAGCGCCTTGCAATTCTTCCCATACCACGTCTTCGGGTCGCCAACGGCGGTGATCGGGACGAATTGACAAAGGCGTCAACGGTGCTCGCTCTGCTTATGCAGAGGGGCGTCCGTTGCGCCTTTTTTTCGTTTCGCGATTGAGGGATAAATCATGCGCAAGACTCGCCGTACGCTGCTGAAAACGATGGTCGCCAGCATTGGCTGCGCCGCCCTGCTGCAGCTGGCACCGCTGGCCGCCTGGGCTGCCGAACCGGAAAAGGAAGAGCTCAAACTCGGCTTCATCAAGCTCACCGACATGGCCCCCCTGGCGATCGCCTACGAGAAGGGCTTTTTCGAAGACGAAGGGCTCTACGTCACGCTCGAAGCCCAGGCCAACTGGAAGGTGCTTTTGGACCGAGTGATCGATGGCGAGCTGGACGGTGCACACATGCTCTCCGGCCAACCGATCGGCGCCACCATCGGCTTCGGCACCAAGGCCGAGATCATCACCGCCTTCACCATGGACCTCAACGGCAACGCCATCACCATGTCCAACGCCATCTGGGAGCAGATGAAACCCCAGGTGCCCATGGTCGACGGCAAGCCTCAGCATCCGATCAAGGCCGACGCGCTGAAGCCGGTGATCGAGCAACTCAACGCCAGTGGCAAGTCATTCAACCTGGGCATGGTCTTCCCGGTCTCCACCCATAACTACGAGCTGCGCTACTGGCTCGCCGCTGGCGGTATTCACCCCGGCTACTACGCGCCGAACAAAGGCGACATCAGCGGGCAGATCGACGCCCAGGCGTTGCTCTCGGTCACCCCGCCGCCGCAAATGCCCTCGACCATGGAAGCCGGCACCATCCATGGCTACAGCGTGGGCGAGCCGTGGAACCAACAGGCGGTGTTCAAGGGCATCGGCGTGCCGGTGGTGGCTGACTATGCGATCCGCAAGAACATGTCGGAAAAGGTTTTCGGCGTCTCCAAGGCCTGGGCCGAAGCGAATCCGGAAACCCACAAGCGCCTGGTCAAGGCGCTGATCCGCGCCGGCAAGTGGCTTGACGAAGACAACAATGCCAATCGCCAGGAAGCGGTAGAAATTCTCTCTCGCCCCGAGTATGTCGGTGCCGATGCCAAGGTGATCGCCAACTCCATGACCGGCACCTTCGAGTTCGAGAAAGGCGACAAGCGCGAGGTGCCGGACTTCAACGTGTTCTTCCGCTACCACGCCACCTACCCCTATTACTCCGATGCGATCTGGTACCTGACGCAGATGCGCCGCTGGGGCCAGATCGCCGAAGCCAAGCCGGACAGTTGGTATCTGGACATGGCCAAGCAGGTCTACCGCCCGGATATCTACCGCGAGGCCGCCGCCGAGCTGATCGCCGACGGCCTGCTCGCCGTTGAGGACTTCCCCCCGGCCGACGAAGACGGCTTCCGCGAGCCGCTGGCCGACACCATCGATGGCATCACCTACGACGGCCACACGCCCAACGCCTACCTCGAACAGTTCGCGATCGGCCTGAAAGGCGATACCACGCTCTGATACCGCCCATGGGAGCCGTTGCGGCTCCCGATACCCGGAGAGGACATGCCGATGAGCAACCCTGCCGTCGCAAGAAACATCAAGGCAACCCTCGAAGCTGGCCGTCAGGCCCGGCTCAAGCGCTGGCTGCCGCAAGTGATCATGCCGCTGGTGGGCATCCTCGCCTTCCTGCTGTTCTGGCAGCTCGTGGCGACCAACATCCAGACCAGCCTCGGGCAGTTTCCCGGCCCCAGCCAGGTCGCCGAGCAGTTCAACGGACTGGTCGATGCGCATCTCCAGTCGCGGGAGAAAGCCGAGGCCTTCTACCAACGCCAGGAAGAACGCAACGCCGCAAAGCTGGCGAAGAATCCCGATGCCGAGATGAAGATTCGCCCCTACACCGGCAAGCCGACCTTCTTCGAGCAGATCTTTACCAGCCTCTACACAGTCATGACCGGCTTCGCCATCGCCTCGCTGATCGCGGTGCCGCTGGGTATCGTCTGCGGGCTAAGCAAGCCGGTGTACAGCGCCGTAAACCCGCTGATCCAGATCTTCAAGCCCGTGTCGCCGCTGGCCTGGCTGCCGCTGGTGACCATGGTGGTCAGCGCCGTGTACGTCAGCGAAGACCCGCTAATGGCCAAATCCTTCGTCACTTCGGCGCTGACTGTGGCGCTGTGCTGCCTGTGGCCGACCGTGATCAACACCACCGTCGGCGTCGCCAACCTCGACAAGGACTTGCAAAACGCCAGCCGCGTGTTGCGCCTGTCGCCGCTCAGCCATGTGCGCCGCATCGTCCTGCCTGCCGCAATCCCGATGATCTTCACCGGCCTGCGTTTGTCGCTCGCGACCGGCTGGATGGTGCTGATCGCCGCGGAAATGCTGGCGCAGAACCCCGGCCTGGGAAAATTCATCTGGGACGAGTTCCAGAACGGCAGCTCCAACTCGCTCGGCCGAATCATGGTCGCGGTGATCGTCATCGGCCTGATCGGCTTCGCCCTGGATCGCATCATGCTGATGCTCCAGCGCCGCGTGAGCTGGGACAAGAACGCAGACCTGCGCTGAGGAAATTACGATGAACAATACCCATCTCGAACTCACCAGCGTCGGCATCAGCTTCCCCACCGACAAGGGACTCTACTGCGCGCTGCAGAACGTCAACCTGCGCATTGCCAAGGGCGAATTCGTCTCGCTGATCGGCCACTCCGGCTGCGGCAAGTCGACGGTGCTGAACATCGTTGCGGGGCTGTATCAGGCCACGACCGGCGGCGTGATCCTCGACGGCCGCGAGGTCAACGAGCCCGGCCCGGACCGCGCCGTGGTGTTCCAGAACCACAGCCTGCTGCCGTGGCTGTCCTGCTACGAGAACGTCGAGCTGGCGGTGCGCCAGGTGTTCAAGGGCCAGAAAAACGGACGCGAGATGCGCGACTGGATCGAGCACAACCTCGACCTGGTGCACATGACCCACGCCCGCGACAAGCGCCCCAGCGAGATTTCCGGCGGCATGAAGCAACGCATCGGCATTGCCCGTGCGCTGGCTATGCAGCCGAAGGTGCTACTGATGGACGAGCCCTTCGGCGCCCTCGACGCACTGACTCGGGCGCACCTTCAGGACTCGCTGATGGAGATCCACGCCGACCTCGGCAACACCGTGATCATGATCACCCACGACGTCGACGAGGCCGTGTTGCTCTCCGACCGCATCGTAATGATGACCAACGGCCCGTCCGCGACCATCGGCGAGATCCTTCGGACCGAGCTCCAACGTCCGCGGGACCGCATGGCACTGGCCCACGACGCGCAGTACCACGCCTACCGGGCGCAGGTCCTGGAGTTTCTTTATCAGCGTCAGCAGCGACCGGCGGCTTGATAGCGGACCAGGAAGGCAACCAAAAGAAGGAACATGAACATGGAAAGAGTATCGAGCGGCACGCGCCCGACTGAATCACGAAAGGCCGCTATCGACCTGAACCCGCAGCTGGACTGGCTGCTGCTCGCGGCATGGGCATCAGCTTGTATCGCGGCGCTCTGGCAGCAACAGTTGCTGGCGCTGGCTCTAGGCTGCATCGCCGCAGGCCTGCAACTCACCCAACAGCGCAAACGCCGCGCGAGCCAGCGCCATAGCGATCACTTGCTATCACGGCTTGGCCAGCAACTAGGGCTCAGCGAGCCCCGCGAAGATCTGGTCGCGGCCTTTGGCGCCCGTTCACTGCGCAGCGAACGTTTGCGCAGTGAAGTGCAGTTTGCCAGCGATGCCTTGGAGCGCATGGCAGGGACCGCCGAGCACAGCAGCATCGACCAGGGCCAGCGGGTCCTGGCAATCAGCGAAGCCAGCGAGGCGCTGAGCGAAAACCTGGAGCGAGTCGAGACGCTGGGACAGCAAGCCATGCACGCCTTTGCCGAAACCCATAGAGAAGGCCAGGCCGGTCGAGACAGTGCATCGGCCGTCAGCCACACCATGACCGAAGTGCGCTCGAGCATGCAGCGCACCTCCGATGCGGTCGGCCAGCTGCTGCAGGACACCGCTGCCGTCGGCAACGCCGCGCTGAGCATCCAGAACGTGGCCAAACAGACTCAGCTGCTGGCCCTCAATGCCTCCATCGAAGCAGCGCGGGCGGGTGAACACGGTCGCGGCTTCGCCGTGGTCGCCGACGAGGTCCGCCAGTTGGCGCTGACCAGCGACCGCGCCGCCCAGGAGATCACCCGCGTCGTCGCTACGATAGGCCACGCGGTTCGCAGCGTCGAAGTTGAGGTCGTTCAACATCAGCAATTGCTCGAGCAAAGCGGCGAGCTGAGCAGCGCGCTGGCGACCGAACTCGATCAGTTGGCGCGGCGAAGCCAACAGAGCCTGGCCGAACTCGATCATCTGCAAACCGCGCTCGAGGAGCAGCGAGAAGGCAACCGCCTGCTCCGCAGCCAGCTCGAGCACGTCGAAACCGGCGTCGAGCGCCAACGCACCCAGGCTGAAGAACTGCACAGCCTGACCCTCTACCTCACCCGTCTCAGCCGTACGGAAGCCTGACCATGGAAGTATCGATCGCACTGACTCTGGCCGCGTGCTTGGTCCTGTTTGGCAACTACCTCAGCCACATCGCTGCCGACCGACATCGCAAACGCGTCAGCGCAACCGATGTTCAGGCGCTGCAACAGGCGCTGGAAGTGCTGCAGTTCGCGCAGAAGCATCGCGGCCTCGGCGGCCAACCCGATGCCGCAGCCGCGGCGCAACGGCGGGAAGTCGCGAGCCGTCTCGACCGGCTCTGGCAGAAATGGAAAGGTGAGGAAAACCGCCCCGCCATGCGCGCGCTGTGGCAGCAGATCAAGCAGAACCCGGCAGAATTCGAACCGCACTGCATCCTCATCGAGCAACTGCTCGAAAGCATTCACGTGCTGGAGCTGCGCCTGGCCTTCCAGGGCAATCCACAGGTGACCGGCATGTGGGAAGCGTGCCGCGCACTGGAAGATCTGGGACGACTGCGCGGGCTGGCAGTACGCGCAGCCAACTTCGAAAAGTGCCCGCTGGATATGCAAATTCAGATGCGCTATCTGTGCCAACGCCTCGCCGACCCTATCGGTGGCAACACCTTGGGCAACCTCATCGAACATCTGGAGCGCAACCTCATTAGTGCGCCGCGGGTCAACCTGGCGCCGGCCGAGTGCTATGCGTTGATCACGCCGATCATCGACGAGCGCTTGCTGGGCATTCGCCAAAGCATCGCTTGATTCCAGGCAGCAGGCATCAGCGGGCCGGATACAGCTTGGACCGTGCGCGGGCGCGTACAATTCGCGTCCGTTCGCATCCGCGCCTCGCGCTCGGTACCCAGCATTCATCCAACGAGAAGCACCATGGCCCGCCTGACCCTGCAGTTTCCCGAAGACCAGTTCTGCTTCACCACCCAACTGACCGTACGCATCACCGATATCAATGCCGCTAACCATTTGGCAAACGATTCGATGATCTCGATGATTTCCGAAGCCCGGGCGCGCTTCCTGTTCGCCTATGGCATCGCCGAGTCCCGCAAGGGCGGAAGCGGCATCATCGTCACCGATCTGGCCACCACCTATAAAGCCGAGGCCCATGCGCGCGACATGCTGCTGTTCGAAGTCGGGGTAATGGATTTCAACCGGTACGGCGGCGATATCACCTTTCGCATCACCCGCCCCGTCGACGGCACGCTGATCGCCATGGCCAAATCAGGTTTCGTTTTCTACAACTATCTGGATACCAAGGTCGTGCCGATGCCTGCCGAGTTCGAGGCGAAATTTCCCAAGGTCAATCGCATCGGCTGATGCGCCCTAGTTCGAAGCACAGCGCACCAAAGGTGCGCGCTTCTTATCTGCTCGAACCCCCTTTGCTAACTTGCAGTCCTCGAAACTTGTAGATCGGCGGGCTTGGCACAGCTTCTGCTTAAGGCAAGCCAGGTAGCCAAAGGCGGTTGCTCACAGACATGACAAAGGCGTCGCGTTGCCCCGTTAGAGATGACGGTGGTTTCGCGGCGCTTTTTTTTGCCCCAAGGACCGGGGCGCGAGCGGCAACGACCCAGCGGCTCGCAACAGCTTCACGCGACGCACACCGAATCGGTTCGCGTCCATCGCATTCTCCGTCGTCCGCTTCGGCGCGTCGGTTGCCCTTGTCTAGTGAGGTGTTCGATGAATACGAGTTTCTGGAAATCCGGCCATACGCCGACGCTGTTCTCCGCCTTTCTCTACTTCGACCTGAGTTTCATGGTCTGGTACGTGCTCGGCCCCATGGGCGTACAGATCGCGGCTGACCTCGGCCTGACCACTCAACAGCGTGCCTTTATGGTCGCCACGCCCATTCTTTCCGGAGCTGTCCTGCGTCTGGTGTTAGGCATGCTGGCCGACCGTACCTCGCCAAAGACAGCCGGGCTTTTCGGCCAAATCATAGTTATCGCCGCGCTATTCGTGGCTTGGTTGAATGGCATCCACAGCTATGAACACGCATTGCTGCTCGGCCTGTTTCTCGGCATGGCCGGCGCTTCCTTCGCGGTTGCACTGCCCCTGGCCTCGCAGTGGTATCCACCGCAGCATCAGGGCAAAGCGATGGGCATCGCCGGTGCGGGTAACTCCGGCACTGTGCTCGCCGCGCTGTTCGCACCGGTGCTGGCAACGATGTTCGGCTGGAGCAACGTCTTCGGCCTGGCGCTGATCCCGCTGGTACTGACGCTGATCATCTTCGCCAGCCTGGCCAAGAACGCACCCAACCGTCCGGCGCCCAAGTCCTTCGCTGATTACATGAAAGCGCTGGGCGATCGCGACAGCTGGTGGTTCATGTTTTTCTACAGCGTGACCTTTGGCGGCTTCCTCGGCCTGGCCAGCACCCTGCCCGGCTACTTTCATGACCAGTACGCCTTCGACCCGGTCAAAGCCGGCTATTACACCGCCGCCTGCGTGTTCGCCGGGAGCTTGTTGCGTCCACTGGGCGGCGCGCTGGCAGACCGTATCGGCGGCATCCGTTCGCTGCTGGTGATGTACACAGTCGCGGCCGTCTGCCTGTTCATCGTTGGCTTCAACCTGCCGAGTTCTACGGCCGCATTGGCCTTGTTCGTCGTCGCCATGCTCAGCCTCGGTGCCGGCAACGGTGCGGTGTTCCAATTGGTGCCGCAGCGCTTCAACAAGGAAATCGGCGTAATGACCGGACTGGTCGGCATGGCGGGCGGCATCGGTGGCTTCCTGCTGACCGCAGGTCTGGGCGCCGTCAAACAGACCACTGGCGACTATCAGCTGGGCCTCTGGCTGTTCGCCAGCCTGGGTGCGCTGGCCTGGTTCGGTCTCTATGGCGTCAAGCGGCGCTGGAGGACTACCTGGGGCTCGGCTGCAATGACTGCTGCACGGGTTTAAAGGCAGCGGCAGGCGCTTCAGGCTTCAGGCTTCAGGCTTCAGGCTTCAGGCTTCAGGCTTCAGGCTTCAGGCTAAGAGCAGTAAACAGTGCAGTGTGTTTAGCAATTGCTGTAGCCAGGAGCCCGTTTATGCCTTTACAGCTGTCATTCGGCGAAGCCACCGCAACCGGTCCACGCGCTGATAATCAGGACGCGTTGCGCATCGTCACGCCGACACCGGGGCTCGCGGCGAGCAAGGGTGCACTGTTTGCCATCGCCGACGGCGTCAGCCAATGCGCCGATGGCGGCCTCGCGGCACGCGCTACGCTGCAGGCATTGGCCACCGATTACTACGCCACACCGGAAACCTGGACGGTCGCGCAGTCCCTCGATCGGCTTTTGGTTGCGCACAACCGCTGGCTGCAGGCCAACGGCGGCGGGCAGCCATTGCTGACCACGCTGACGGCGTTGGTGTTACGTGGTCGTCGCTTCACGCTTGCGCATGTCGGTGATTGCCGAGCCTACCGCTGGCACCACGGGAATCTGCAGCGGCTGAGCGAAGACCACGTCTGGGAACAGCCAAATATGCAGCACGTGCTCAAGCGTGCCATGGGGCTGGATCAGCATTTGGTGGTGGATTATCTGGATGGTGAGCTGCATCTCGGCGACTGCTTTCTGTTGCTCAGCGATGGCGTCTGGGCAAGCATCACCGAAGGCGATATTCAGAACGTACTCCGCGACCAGGCGGACCTCTCAAACGCCGCGCAAACTCTGGTCAATCTCGCCCATCAGACTGGAAGCCAGGATAACGCCAGCGCCTTGTTGTTACGCGTCGAGGAGCTACCCAACGCGGCACTGGCCGATTCTCTCGCACAACTGAGCGACTGGCCGCTGCCGCCCAGGCTGCGTCCGGGGCAGATGTTCGAGAGCTGGATCGTCGATGCGCTGCTGGCTGAATCGCGGCAGTCGATGATCTACCGTGTCCGCGATCAGCACGCCCAGCCCTGGCTGTTAAAGACGCTGCCACCCAGCCGACATGACGAACCCGAGGCCGGACCGGCACTGCTTCAGGAAGAATGGTTTCTGCGTCGGGTCGCCGGCAGGCATTTCCCTGAGACCCACGGTTTGCCGCAGCGCCAGCATCTTTATTACGTCCAGCGCGAATACCACGGCGCCACCCTTGCCGAACATTTCCGCCGACAAGGGCCGTTGGAGCTGGCCGAATGGGTGCAACTGGCGCCACGCCTGGTCCGCGCACTGGGCACGCTGCATCGGCGCAACATCCTGCATCGCGACATAAAACCGGAAAACCTTCATCTGGACGACAACGGCGAGCTGCGGCTGCTGGATTTCGGTCTGGCGCACTGCCCCGGCTTGTCGCAGGACCAACCGCACAGCCTGCCCGGAACCCCGAGTTACATCGCACCGGAAGCCTTCGCCGGGGCCCAGCCGAGTCGCGAGCAGGATCTTTATGCAGCCGGGGTTACGCTCTATTACCTGCTCACTGGCCACTATCCCTACGGCGAAGTGGAAGCCTTCCAGCGTCCCCGTTTTGGCAGTCCGGTGCCGGCCAGCCGCTATCGCCCCGATTTGCCGGCGTGGCTGGATGAGATGCTCAGGCGCGCCGTTGCGGTCGATCCGAAGCAGCGATTCGAGACGGCGGAGGAGTGGTTGTTGACGTTGGAACAGGGCGAGCGGCTGGCCGTCGGTACACCGCTACGGCCGCTACTCGAACGCGAACCCTTGAAGGTCTGGCGAACCCTGGCGTTGATATCGCTGCTGCTGAACCTGGGACTTCTGGCCTGGCTGGGCAAAGGGGGATAGTCGCCATCGGCGGCGCGGGCATTGCCTGTGCAATCCAGTCTGCAACCGTGGCGCTGATCTTGGCTGCCTCAGCGCCGAACGATCAGTCCCTGGCGCGCCACACGCGTCAATTCACGCACGCACTCATCGAGACGCTCGGCAGTTGGCGCCTGGACAACAGCGAGATCGAAGCTGTCCGCAGCGAAATGGGCAAGTGATTCATCGGCGCCAGTGAACTGGACGAGAAAGGCCCGAGGTCTTACCCAGCGCTTCGGCCAACCGTCGAGGTAACGCAACAGCGATGGCTGATGATTGCCGCCAAGAAGAATTTTCGGATTGCTCCGGACAAACCCACTGGTGATCGGGGCCAGACGGATAGGGGTGCGCAGTGGTGCATTCATGCTGGAAATTCCGCCTCAAGGATTCCGCTGGGCAGCGGTGGGAGGCGACACCGAACCAGCGCTTTAGCGGTATTTCGAAGCTTTCGGCTCCAGGCGCCCCGCAAGTAGCTGACTAAATCGGCGCATGGGCAAAACAATAGGAAAGCCCGGCGGCCACTGTCAATGAAAAAAGGTCCTCGCACCTACGAGGCTCTGCACCAGCGATGCGCGAGCCGCATCATATGAGTGCATGAAAAGGCCGTAGCGCCCTCATCACAAGGCTTCAAGCCCTTGAATTCCGGCAGGATCGGAATTGGCATATCCCCTGCAAAGACAAACTCAACATAAAGCACGACCTTCAACGGAGAAGGTCAGGCTGCAAGCAAATACAGGACAAAGGCGTCCTCACTGGGAGACCAGTGGGACGCCTTTTTTTGTTGGAAATTTTCTACAGCCAGGCGTGACTGGCCACTGGCTCGACGCGGAGACTCGTATGAAGAAGCTCAAGCTCGTGATGATAGGCAATGGCATGGCCGGGGTACGTACCTTGGAGGAATTGCTCAAACTCGCCCCCGAGCTCTATGACATCACCGTATTCGGCGCCGAACCCCATCCCAACTACAACCGCATTCTGCTTTCGCCCGTGCTGGCTGGTGAACAGGCTTTCGATGAGATCGTCCTCAACGATCTGGATTGGTACACCGGCCACGACATCCATTTGATGCTCAATCGCAAAGTGACGCAGATTGACCGGCTCAGACGTCGAGTCATTGCTGAAGATGGCAGCGAAGCCGAGTACGACCGACTCCTTATCGCCACCGGCTCGAGCCCGTTCATCCTGCCGATTCCTGGCAATCAACTGGAAGGCGTGATCGGTTACCGCGATATCGCTGACACTCAGGCCATGATGGAAGCCGCCCGGACTCACAGCCACGCGGTGGTGATCGGCGGAGGTCTGCTTGGGCTGGAAGCCGCCAACGGGCTGAAGCTGCGCGGTATGGACGTCACGGTGGTGCATCTCGGCGAATGGCCCATGGAGCGGCAACTCGACAAGACCGCCGGGCATCTGCTGCAAGGTGCGCTCGAGGCGCGCGGCCTGAACTTCAGGCTGAGGAAGCAGACGTCTGAGCTGATCGGCAATAACCAGGGTCAGGTAGTCGCCGTGCGCTTTGCCGATGACGAGGTAATTCCGGCTGATCTGGTGGTCATGGCGGCAGGCATCAGCCCCAACAGCCAATTGGCGGAAGCAGCCGGCATCCCTTGTCGCCGAGGCATTCTGGTTAACGACACGCTGCAGACATTCGATCCGCGAATCTATGCGGTCGGCGAGTGCGCCAACCACCGAGGCACCGCCTACGGACTGGTCGCGCCGCTGTTCGAGCAGGCCAAGGTCTGTGCCAACCACCTGGCGATGCTCGGCTTCTCACGCTATCTGGGCTCGGTGACCTCGACCAAGCTAAAGGTCACCGGCATCGACCTGTTCTCCGCTGGCGATTTCATGGGCGGTGAAGGCACCGAGACCATCACCCTTTCCGACCCCATCAGCGGCGTCTACAAGAAGCTGGTGATCAAAGACGACGTTCTGGTCGGCGCCTGCCTCTACGGCGACACCGCCGACGGCGGCTGGTATTTCCGCCAGGTTAGCGAGAGCCAGAACGTCAGCCGAATCCGTGACCATCTGATGTTCGGCGCTGCCGGCTTAGGTGCAGCTGGTCTTGGCGAGTCTATGGCTCTCCAACCGGCCCATCTGTAAGCAGTTGCAACCCGACACGCCAATCTGAGGAAACAAAGCCATGCGCCAGACAACCGCGTCCACCTGCTGCTATTGCGGCGTCGGCTGTGGCGTGCTGATCGAGCACGACGGCCAGGAGATCCTCAATGTAGTCGGCGACCCGAGTCATCCGGCCAATTTCGGCAAGCTATGCAGCAAGGGCTCGACCTTGCACCTGACCGGCGACCTCGATGCCCGTGCGCTTTACCCTGAGCTGCGCCTGGGCAAGCAGCTGGCGCGCACCCGTACCGACTGGGACAGCGCGCTCGAGCACGCCGCTAATGTGTTCGCCGACACCATTGCCGAACATGGTCCCGACAGCGTCGCGTTCTACATTTCCGGCCAGTTGCTGACCGAGGATTACTACGCATTCAACAAGCTCGCCCGAGCATTGGTCGGTACCAACAATATCGACTCGAACTCGCGCCTGTGTATGTCGTCCGCCGTGGTCGGCTACAAACGCAGCCTCGGTGCCGACGCCCCGCCCTGCAGCTACGAAGACATCGAACAGAGCGACTGCGTGCTGATCGTCGGCAGCAACATGGCCTACGCTCATCCGGTGCTGTTCCGCCGCCTGGAAGAAGCCAAGGCGAAGCGCCCGGAGATGAAAGTCATTGTCGTCGACCCACGGCGCACCGACACCTGTGAACTGGCCGATCTGCACCTGGCGATCCTGCCGGGCACCGATGTCGCATTGTTCCACGGCATCCTGCACATCCTTCTCGAAGCTGGCCGGATCGACCAGGATTTCATCGACGCCCATACCGAAGGCCTGGACGAGCTGAAGCAACTTGCGCGTGGCTACAACCCGACCACGACGGCGGCGCTATGCGGCATCAGCATCGAGGATCTGCAGACCTGCGCTCGCTTGATTGGTGAACCCAGAGCGAGTGAGAGCGCAGTCGCTCTCGATCGGTCTGGAGCGCCGAGATTTCTGTCGCTGTGGTGCATGGGCGTGAACCAGTCCACCGCTGGCAGCGCCAAGAACAGCGCGCTGATCAACTTGCATCTGGCGACCGGTCAGATTGGCAAGCCCGGCGCCGGGCCCTTCTCGCTCACCGGCCAACCGAACGCCATGGGCGGCCGCGAAACCGGCAGCCTGTCCAACCTGTTGCCCGGCCATCGCGACGCCGGCAACGCAGAGCATCGCGCCGAAGTCGCCGCTTACTGGGGAGTCGAGCAGTTGCCGGCGACGCCGGGCCTGTCGGCCATTGAACTGTTCGACGCGGTGCGCAGCGGCAAGATCAAGGCCCTGTGGATCGCCTGCACCAATCCTGCGCAATCGATGCCGGATCAACAGAAAATCCACGAAGCACTGGCAATCTGTCCTTTCGTGGTCGTCCAGGAAGCATTTTTCACCACCGAGACCTGTCGCTACGCCGACCTGCTGCTGCCCGCCGCCAGCTGGGGCGAAAAGGAAGGCACAGTGACCAATTCCGAGCGCCGCGTCAGCCATGTGCGGCGCGCCATTCCCGCACCGGGCGAGGCACGTGCCGACTGGTCGATCACCTGCGATTTCGCTCGAAGGCTCGAGCGGCATCTACGACCCGGCCGCCCCAGCCTATTCACTTTCGACGCGCCGACGGCGTTGTTCGACGAATACAAGATGCTCACTGGCGACCGTGACCTGGACCTTTCCGGCCTCAGTCACGCGCTGATCGACCAACTCGGGCCACAGCAGTGGCCCTTCCCTGCCGGCAGTCAATCGGGCACAACGCGGCTCTACGGTAACGGCGTATTTCCTACCGAAAGCGGCCGCGCGCGTTTTCTTGCCGAGCCGTACCAGGCACCGAAGGAGCAACGCGAAACGCGCTTTCCGCTCACGCTGAACACCGGACGTCTGCGCGATCACTGGCATGGCATGAGCCGCACCGGCACCGCCGCGCGCCTGTTCGGTCACGTGAAAGAGGCCGTGCTCAGCATGAATGCAGACGACATGCGCTGCCGTGGCCTGCTGGACGGCGAACTAGTCCGGATCAATAGCCGTCGCGGCAGCTTGCTGCTGCCGGTGCAAAAGGATGACGGCCTGCGGATCGGCCAGGCATTCATGCCGATGCACTGGGGCGACCGCTTCCTCAAGGGACTGGGGGTTAATGTCCTCACCCTGCCCGCGTTCGATCCGCTATCGAAGCAGCCGGAACTGAAACACGCCGGTATCGAGGTGGAAAAGGCCGAATTGCCCTGGCAGTTCTTCGCTCTAGCCGAAGGCTCGGTGCAAAAGCGCTTCGAGGCCCTGCGTCCGTTGTTCGACGGTTTCGCCTACGCCAGCTTCAGCCTCACCGGCCGTGAGCACTCCGCCCTGGTCATCCGCGCAGCCAGCAATGAAGCGCCGACCGCGGCGCAAATGACGCAGCTAGCACAGCTCCTGGGACTCGATGACGGCCCGGTGCTGGCCTACGACGATCCACGTCGTGCGGTCGGTAAGCGAGTACGGATTGAAGATGGCCGCATCGTCGCCCTGAGCCTGTCCGGCGAAACCGCGGCGCGCGATTGGCTGCAGCAACTCTGGCAGGACGGCAAGGCCGATCAGGCACTGCGCCGCTGGCTGCTGGCGCCGCTGAGCAAACCACCGGGAGGCAGCGACATGCGTACCAGCAAAACCCTCTGCAACTGCATGAATGTCAGCGAGAACGCGGTTTGCGCCGGCATTGAACGCGGTCTCGATCTGAACGGCCTGAAAAACGAGCTGGGTTGCGGCACCAGCTGCGGCTCATGTGTGCCGGAGATCAAGCGGTTACTGATGAAGCAACCAGCAGTCGCGTGAAGCTGCGCAAGGTAACGGGCAACTCTACAGAAACGCATCGCTGCTGAGCGATCAAAGCAGTACGAGAGGTGGAACATGAGCGCAAAAGTCTGGCTGGTGGGCGCAGGCCCTGGCGATCCGGAACTGCTGACCCTCAAGGCCGTGCGAGCTATGGGCGAGGCGCAGGTGGTGCTGATCGACGATCTGGTCAATCCCGCCGTGCTCGAACACAGCCCACATGCGCGCGTGATTCCTGTGGGCAAGCGCGGCGGCTGCCGCTCCACACCGCAGGCGTTCATTCATCGTCTGATGTTGCGCTATGCGCGTCAGGGTAAGTGCGTGGTGCGTCTGAAAGGCGGCGATCCCTGCATCTTCGGCCGTGGCGGTGAGGAAGCCGAGTGGCTCGCCGCGCGCGGCGTCGAAGTCGAAATGGTCAACGGCATCACCGCTGGGCTGGCAGGCGCCACGCAGTGCGGCATATCGCTGACTCAACGCGGTGTTGCGCGTGGCGTGACGCTGATCACCGCGCATACCCTCGATGGCAGCAGTCCCGAATGGCACGCCCTGGCTAAAACCGGCACGACGCTGGTGGTGTATATGGGCGTGAGCAGCCTGCACCAGGTACAGGCAGGTCTGATCGAAGGCGGCCTGCCAGCAAGGACCCCGGTCGCGATGATCGAAAGCGCTTCCCTGCCGCAGCAGCGCGAATGCCGCTCGGACCTCGGCGCCATGTGTGACGACGCTACGTCGTTTCAGCTGAAAAGCCCGGCCATTCTGGTAATTGGTGAAGTTGCAAGGCAAGCGTCCACGTCGCTACTCGAAGCAACGGTGGTGCAACACAGCGTCGCCTGAACTTCCCTGCACTACCAGCACCAACATCGCTTACTTCTCCAAGACCCGCATTCCCGCGCGAGGGCAGATATACGCGACGCCAGCAACAGCGAAACCAAGAGCGATCTACTGTTGCGAATGGGCTAAACCCTACCGGGCGTCGCCAGGTTGTATCCCTGCCGGTAGAATTTCTCAGAAACATATACTTACCATTCCGATAGGCATAGAATCTTCGGCCATCGAAAACCGCGACGCATCGCCGCAGTCGCGAACTTGCAATAAGCCGTTCCGCTAAGGAGCCCGGCATGTTTGACCTATCTTCGCCTCATCATTGGGGCTTCGCAGTATTTCTTCTTGGAGTCGTGGGGCTGTGTGCCTTTATGCTCGGCGTTTCCAGCCTGCTTGGCAGCAAGGCGTGGGGGCGCAGCAAGAACGAGCCTTTCGAGTCCGGAATCGTGCCCACTGGCGGCGCCCGGCTGCGTCTTTCCGCAAAATTCTATCTGGTCGCGATGCTGTTCGTGATCTTCGACGTTGAAGCCCTATATCTCTTTGCCTGGGCCGTATCGGTGCGCGAAAGCGGCTGGGCGGGCCTCATTGAAGCTACCGTATTCATAGCAATTCTGTTGGTGGGTCTTGTCTACCTATGGCGGGTGGGTGCGCTCGATTGGGCGCCCTCCTCTCGTCGCATGCGACAGGCGAAGCCAAAACAATGAGGCTTTATCCATGCAATACAAACTCACCCGGATCGATCCGGATGCGGTCAATGACCGTTATCCGATCGGCAAGCAGGAGACTGTTGCCGACCCGCTAGAAGGACAGGTTCATCGCAACATCTACATGGGCAAGCTGGAAGACGTGCTGAACGGTGCGGTCAACTGGGGGCGCAAGAATTCCCTGTGGCCTTACAACTTCGGCTTGTCCTGCTGCTACGTGGAGATGACGACCGCCTTCACCGCACCCCATGACGTTGCCCGCTTCGGTGCCGAGGTCATTCGAGCCTCGCCGCGCCAGGCCGATTTCATGGTTATCGCCGGAACCTGCTTCATCAAGATGGCGCCGATCATCCAGCGCCTGTACGAACAAATGCTGGAACCCAAATGGGTCATTTCCATGGGTTCCTGCGCCAACTCCGGTGGTATGTACGACATCTATTCGGTCGTTCAGGGGGTAGACAAGTTTCTGCCCGTGGACGTGTACATACCCGGCTGCCCGCCCCGCCCCGAGGCGTTTCTGCAAGGCCTGATGTTGCTGCAGGAATCCATCGGCAAGGAGCGTCGACCGCTTTCTTGGGTCGTGGGTGATCAAGGCGTCTATCGCGCCGAAATGCCCTCACAGAAAGAACAGCGACGCGAACAGCGCATCCAGGTTACCAACCTGCGCAGCCCCGACGACGTGTGATTGCCTTGCATTGCTTTGCAAGGCCCCTTCACGCCCCCACGTTGACCGAGAGCGACCGAAATCATGACTGCAGACAGCGCTCTGTATATTCCGCCTTACCAGGCTGACGACCAGAATATCGTCGTCGAACTGAACGCGCGCTTCGGCGCCGAAACCTTCGTCATCCAGCCGACCCGCACCGGCATGCCGGTACTCTGGGTGCCACGCGACAAGCTGATCGAGGTGCTTGGCTTTCTGCGCCAGGTGAGCAAGCCGTACGTCATGCTGTACGACCTGCATGGCGTCGATGAGCGCCTGCGCACCCATCGCCAAGGATTGCCCGCCGCCGACTTCAGTGTGTTCTATCACCTGATGTCGCTGGAACGGAACAGCGACGTGATGATCAAGGTAGCGCTGTCGGAAGGCGACCTGAATCTGCCGACATCCACTAGCATCTGGCCGAACGCCAACTGGTATGAGCGCGAAGTCTGGGACATGTACGGGATCACCTTTACCGGTCACCCGTTTCTGCACCGCATGCTGATGCCGCCCACCTGGGAAGGCCACCCGCTGCGCAAGGACTACCCCGCGCGCGCCACTGAGTTCGACCCCTACAGCCTCACCGCCGCCAAGCAGGATCTGGAGCAGGAAGCCTTGCGCTTCAAACCAGAAGACTGGGGCATGAAGCGCGGCAGCGAGCACGAGGACTATATGTTCCTCAACCTCGGCCCGAACCATCCCTCGGCCCATGGCGCTTTTCGCATCATCCTCCAGCTCGACGGCGAGGAAATCGTCGATTGCGTGCCCGAGATCGGCTATCACCACCGTGGCGCCGAAAAAATGGCCGAGCGGCAAAGCTGGCACAGCTTCATCCCTTACACCGACCGCATCGACTATCTCGGCGGGGTGATGAACAACCTGCCCTATGTGCTGGCGGTGGAAAAGCTGGCTGGGATCACCGTGCCGGATCGGGTCGACTTCATCCGTGTGATGATGGCCGAGTTCTTCCGCATCCAGAACCACCTGCTGTATCTGGGTACCTATATCCAGGACGTCGGTGCCATGACGCCGGTGTTCTTCACCTTCACCGACCGTCAACGCGCCTATCAGGTAATCGAGGCCATCACCGGCTTCCGCATGCATCCAGCTTGGTATCGCATCGGCGGCGTTGCGCACGACTTGCCGCGTGGCTGGGACAAGCTGGTTCGCGAGTTCCTCGACTGGATGCCCAAGCGCCTGAAGGAATACGAAAAAGCGGCGCTGAAAAACAGCATCCTGCGTGGCCGCACCAAGGGCGTCGCCAGCTACAACACCAAAGAAGCGCTGGAATGGGGCGTCACCGGCGCCGGCCTGCGCGCTACCGGCCTCGACTTCGATTTGCGCAAAGCGCGCCCTTATTCGGGCTATCAGCACTTCGAGTTCGAGGTGCCGCTGGCAGTCAATGGCGATGCTTATGATCGCTGCATGGTCAAGATGGGCGAGATGCGCGAGAGCCTGCGCATCATCGAGCAGTGCCTCAAACACATGCCGGAAGGTCCTTACAAAGCCGACCACCCGTTGACCACTCCACCGCCGAAAGAGCGCACCCTGCAACATATCGAGACCATGATCACGCACTTCCTGCAGGTGTCCTGGGGCCCGGTAATGCCTGCCAACGAGAGCTTCCAGATGATCGAGGCGACCAAGGGCATCAACAGCTATTACCTGACCAGTGACGGCAGCACCATGAGCTACCGCACGCGCATCCGCACGCCCAGCTTCCCGCATCTGCAGCAGATTCCTTCGGTGATCCGCGGCAGCATGGTCGCGGATCTCATCGCCTATCTGGGCAGTATCGATTTCGTCATGGCCGACGTGGACCGCTGATATGAGCACTTTGATCAAGACTGACCGTTTCGTCCTCAGCGAAACCGAGCGCTCGGCCATCGAGCACGAAATGCATCATTACGAAGACCCGCGCGCCGCTTCCATCGAGGCGCTGAAGATCGTTCAGAAAGCGCGTGGCTGGGTGCCGGACGGAGCCGCCGATGCCATCGGCGAAATCCTGGGTATTCCCGCCAGCGACGTCGAAGGCGTGGCGACCTTTTATAGCCAGATCTTTCGTCAGCCCGTCGGCCGCCACATCATCCGCGTCTGCGACAGCATGACCTGCTTCATCGGCGGCCATGAGTCGGTGCTCGGCGCTATCGAGCAGCAGCTCGGTATCGCTCCTGGGCAAACTACGGACGACGGCCGCTTCACGCTGATCCCGGTGTGCTGCCTAGGCAACTGCGATAAGGCCCCGGCGATGATGATCGACGACGACACCTTTGGCGATGTCCAAGCCAATGGCGTCGCTGCGCTGCTGGAGGCCTACCCATGAAGCCACTCCCGTCCATCGGTCCCGCCAACCGTATCGCGCGTAACGAAGAAACCCATCCGCTGACCTGGCGTTTGCGCGACGACGGCCAGCCGGTATGGCTCGACGAATACCAACAGAAGAATGGCTACGCCGCAGCGCGTAAGGCGCTTGCCCAAATGGCGCAGGCCGACATCGTGCAGACGGTCAAGGACTCCGGCCTCAAAGGCCGCGGCGGTGCCGGTTTTCCTACCGGGGTGAAGTGGGGCCTGATGCCCAAAGACGAGTCCATGAACATCCGCTATCTGCTGTGCAACGCGGATGAGATGGAACCCAACACCTGGAAAGACCGCTTGCTCATGGAGCAGCTGCCGCACCTTCTGGTCGAAGGCATGCTGATTTCTGCCCGTGCGCTCAAGGCTTATCGCGGCTATATCTTCCTGCGGGGGGAGTACGTCGACGCAGCGCTCAGCCTCAATCGCGCCATCGACGAAGCCAAGGCCGCCGGCCTGTTGGGTAAGAACATCCTTGGCTCGGGCTTCGACTTCGAGCTGATCGTACATACCGGCGCCGGTCGCTACATCTGCGGTGAAGAGACCGCATTGATCAACTCGCTGGAAGGCCGTCGCGCCAATCCGCGGGCCAAACCGCCCTTCCCCGCCGCCGTTGGCGTTTGGGGCAAGCCGACCTGCGTCAATAACGTCGAAACCCTATGCAACGTGCCGGCGATCATCGGCAACGGCGTGGACTGGTACAAATCCCTGGCACGTCCTGGCAGCGATGACATGGGCAGCAAGCTGATGGGCTTTTCCGGCAAGGTGAAGAATCCCGGAATCTGGGAGCTGCCCTTCGGCATCAGCGCACGCGAACTGTTCGAGGATTATGCCGGCGGCATGCGCGACGGCTATCGCCTCAAGTGCTGGCAACCCGGCGGCGCCGGGACGGGCTTTCTCCTACCCGAACACCTCGAGGCGCAGATGTATGCGGGCGGCGTTGCCAAGTTCGGCACCCGCATGGGGACTGGCCTGGCGCTGGCAGTGGATGACTCGGTCAACATGGTCTCCCTGCTTCGCAACATGGAGGAATTCTTTGCTCGGGAATCCTGCGGCTGGTGTACGCCCTGCCGTGACGGACTGCCCTGGAGCGTGAAGCTGCTCCGCGCTCTGGAGCGCGGCCAAGGCACTCCGCAGGACATTGATGTACTGCTGCAGTTGGTGGATTTTCTCGGTCCCGGAAAAACCTTCTGCGCCCATGCACCTGGCGCGGTAGAGCCGCTGGGCAGCGCGGTGAAGTATTTCCGACATGAGTTCGAGGCGGGTGTCACTTCGGCGGCAACGCCCACATCTCAACCGGCCTGACCCGTTAAAAGACGCTGGAGGCTGAACGCTGGACGAAAAAGCGCCTCCACCTCGTCCAGCCTCAAGCCTTCCGCCTCCAGCGAAAGATTTTTTATTAGCCAGACCCGCGCAGGCGGGTGAGAAGACTTAGAAATGGCCACTATTCACGTAGACGGTAAAGCCTACGATGTCGACGGAGCGGACAACCTGCTACAGGCCTGCCTGTCTCTCGGTCTCGACATTCCCTATTTTTGCTGGCATCCGGCGCTTGGCAGCGTCGGCGCCTGCCGCCAGTGTGCGGTAAAGCAATACAACGACGAGAACGACACCCGAGGTCGCCTGGTCATGTCCTGCATGACGCCAGCGACCGACAACAGCTGGATCGCAATCGACGACGCGGAAGCCAAGGCCTTTCGCGCCAGCGTCGTCGAATGGCTGATGATCAACCACCCGCACGACTGCCCGGTGTGTGAGGAAGGTGGCCATTGTCACCTGCAGGACATGACGGTAATGACCGGCCACAACCAGCGCCGTTACCGCTTCACCAAGCGCACCCACCAGAACCAGGAGCTCGGCCCGTTCATCGCGCATGAGATGAACCGCTGCATCGCCTGTTACCGTTGCGTGCGTTACTACAAGGATTACGCTGGCGGCACCGATCTCGGCGTATTCGGCGCCCATGACAACGTCTATTTCGGGCGGGTCGAGGACGGTGTGCTGGAAAGCGAATTCTCCGGCAACCTCACCGAGGTCTGCCCAACTGGCGTATTCACCGACAAGACCCATTCCGAACGTTACAACCGCAAATGGGACATGCAGTTCGCTCCGAGCATCTGCCACGGTTGTTCGTCTGGCTGCAACACCAGCCCCGGCGAGCGATACGGCGAAATTCGCCGCATCGAGAACCGTTTCAACGGCGAGGTAAACCACTATTTCCTTTGCGACCGCGGCCGTTTCGGCTACGGCTACGTCAATCGCAAGGACCGCCCCCGTCAGCCGATGATGGTTTTAAGCAAAATGAAAATGGGCGTGGATTCAGCCCTCGATCAGGCAGCCGCACTGTTAGCCAGCCGCAAGCCGATCGGCATCGGGTCGCCGCGGGCAAGCCTGGAAAGCAATTACGCCCTACGAGAACTGGTCGGTGCTGAAAACTTCTACTCCGGCATCGCTGCCGACGAGTTGGAAAATCTGCTGCTCGTCCGCTCAATCCTGCAAAACGGCCCGCTGCCTACGCCATCGATGCGCGACATCGAGGCGCACGACGCGATTTTCGTACTTGGCGAAGATCTGACCCAGACCGCCGCCCGTATCGCCCTGGCTCTACGCCAGTCGGTAAGGGGCAAGGCCAACGAAATCGCAGCCGCGGCGAAAATCCCCGAGTGGCATCAGGCTGCGGTACAGAACGTCGCTCAGAACGCGCTCAGCCCATTGTTCATTGCCAGCGTCAGCGCTACTCGCCTGGACGACGTCGCGACCGAAAGCGTACAGGCCGCGCCACAAGACCTGGCGCGTCTAGGCTTCGCCGTGGCACATGCCATCGACCCCAGCGCTCCTGCCGTAGCCGGGCTTGAATCCGAAGCCGCTCAACTGGCCGAGCGCATCGCCGAAGCCCTGCTGGCCGGCAAGCGCCCACTGATCGTGTCCGGCGCTTCGCTCGGTTCGAAGGCTTTGATCGAGGCGGCAGCAAATATCGCCCAGGCATTGAAGAATCGCGAGAAAAACGCCTCCATCAGCCTAGTGGTACCTGAAGCCAACAGCATGGGGCTGGCCCTGCTGTTGGGCGAAGAGCATGCCGACAAATCCGTGGATGCCGCGCTCCAGGCACTGACTTCAGGCCAGGCAGACGCTGTAATAGTTCTGGAAAATGATCTTTACCGTCGCGCCAATCGGTCCACGGTGGACGCCGCCCTCAATGCCGCCAAGCTTGTAGTGGTTGCTGATCATCAGCAGACCGAAACGTCGAAAAAAGCGCATCTGCTGCTACCGGTTGCAAGCTTTGCCGAAGGCGACGGCACCCTGGTCAGCCAGGAAGGGCGTGCCCAGCGTTTCTTCCAGGTCTTCGACCCGAGTTACTACGATGGCGAAAACCTTGTTCGCGAAGGCTGGCGCTGGCTGCACGCGCTGAACGCGACCCGGCAAGGCAAGCCCGTCGACTGGACCCAGCTCGACCAGGTCACCGAAGCCTGCGCGGCCAGTACTCCAGCGCTGGCTGGCATTCGTGACGCGGCGCCAAAAGCGGGGTTCCGTATCAAAGGCCTGAAACTGGCGCGCGAACCGCATCGCTACAGCGGCCGCACTGCCATGCGCGCCAACATCAACGTAAGCGAACCGCGTCAGCCACAGGATCAGGATTCGGCCTTTGCTTTTTCCATGGAAGGCTATTCGGGTTCCGCGGAAAGCCGTCAGCAGATTCCGTTTGCCTGGTCGCCAGGCTGGAACTCGCCGCAAGCCTGGAACAAATTTCAGGACGAGGTCGGCGGCCACTTGCGGGCCGGCGATCCGGGCGTGAGATTGATCGTGGCAAGCGGCATGTCCCTGCCCTGGTTCAGCCCGAACGCTGCTTTCGCTCCAATGAAGGGCCATTGGCAGGCAGTGCCATTGCATCATCTGTTCGGTAGCGAAGAGACGTCGTCACGTGCGGCTCCCATTCAAGCGCGCATTCCGCAGCCTTACGTGGCACTGAACAGCGCCGAGGCAGCCCGTCTGGGGGTCAACGAAGGTGCGCTGCTGGGGTTGCACTTAAACGACCAAGCCCTGCGTCTGCCGTTGCGCATCCTGGACGAGCTGGCCGTCGGCCTTGTTGGTCTGCCGGTCGGCCTGGAGGGCATTCCGGTAATCACCGCAGAGACGTCAGTAACCGAGTTGCAGGAGGCCACGCTATGAACTGGCTGACTCCTGAACTCATCGACGTACTGATCGCGGTCCTGAAAGCCGTCGTCATTTTACTCGTGGTGGTGGTCTGCGGCGCGCTGCTGAGTTTCGTTGAACGACGCCTGCTTGGGCTTTGGCAGGATCGTTATGGCCCAAACCGGGTCGGACCCTTCGGTATGTTCCAGATAGCCGCGGACATGCTGAAAATGTTCTTCAAGGAAGACTGGACGCCGCCGTTCGCTGATAGAGCCATCTTCACCCTGGCGCCCGTGGTGGCGATGAGCTCGCTGCTGATCGCGTTCGCCGTGGTGCCGGTTACACCGACCTGGGGCGTCGCCGATCTCAACATCGGCTTGCTGTTCTTCTTCGCCATGGCCGGATTGACGGTTTACGCCGTGCTGTTCGCCGGCTGGTCGAGCAACAACAAGTTCGCCCTGCTCGGCAGTCTGCGCGCCTCGGCTCAAACCGTGTCCTACGAAGTGTTTCTGGGACTGTCGCTGATGGGCATCGTCGCTCAGGTCGGCTCGTTCAACATGCGCGACATCGTCGAGTATCAGCAGCAGCACCTGTGGTTCATCATTCCGCAGTTTCTCGGCTTCTGTACGTTCTTCATCGCCGGCGTCGCGGTTACGCACCGTCATCCGTTCGACCAGCCTGAAGCCGAGCAGGAGCTCGCCGACGGCTATCACATCGAATATGCCGGGATGAAATGGGGCATGTTCTTCGTTGGCGAGTACATCGGCATCGTGCTCGTTTCCGCGCTGCTGACCACCCTGTTCTTCGGCGGCTGGCACGGCCCCTTCCTCGATGCGCTGCCCTGGTTGTCGTTCGTCTGGTTCGCGCTCAAGACTGGCTTTTTCATCATGCTGTTCATTCTGCTGCGCGCCTCAATCCCGCGCCCGCGTTATGACCAGGTGATGGCCTTCAGCTGGAAGTTCTGCCTGCCGCTGACCCTGATCAACCTGCTGGTGACCGGCGCGCTCGTGCTGGCCGCGGCCCAGTAAGGAGGAAATACAATGTTCAGATACATCGGCGAGGTGCTGCATGGCACCTACACCCAGTTGCGCAGCCTGGCGATGGTATTCAGCCACGCATTCCGCAAGCGCGACACCCTGCAGTATCCAGAAGAACAGGTCTATCTGCCGCCACGCTACCGCGGCCGTATCGTGCTGACCCGCGATCCCGACGGCGAAGAACGCTGCGTGGCCTGCAATCTTTGCGCGGTGGCCTGTCCGGTCGGCTGTATCTCGTTGCAGAAGGCCGAAACCGAAGATGGACGCTGGTATCCAGAATTCTTCCGCATCAATTTCTCGCGCTGCATTTTCTGCGGGCTATGCGAAGAGGCTTGTCCGACCACGGCGATCCAACTCACGCCCGACTTCGAAATGGGCGAGTACAACCGGCAGAACCTGGTGTACGAAAAAGAAGATCTGCTGATCTCCGGACCCGGCAAATACCCGGACTACAACTTCTACCGCGTCGCCGGTCTGGCCATCGCAGGCAAGCCCAAAGGCGCTGCGCAAAGCGAAGCCGAGCCGATCAACGTCAAGGGGTTGTTGCCATGATTCGATGTGCTTCGCATTGCCTTGGAGAAACATTCGATGAAAAGCGCCGGAGGCCGGAAAGCTGGACGAGTAACGCCGCCTTTTTGTGCAGCCTTCAGCCTCTAGCCCTCCAGTCCCCGAGGAGCTTCTGATGGAATTCGCCTTCTATTTCTCATCCGGAGTCGCCGTGGTTTCCACGTTGCGGGTGATCAGCGGCAGCAATCCGGTACACGCCCTGCTCTACCTCGTCATTTCGCTGCTGGCGGTAGCCATGTGCTTCTTCAGCCTGGGTGCGCCGTTTGCCGGCGCGCTGGAAATCATCGTTTACGCCGGCGCCATCATGGTGCTGTTCGTGTTCGTGGTGATGATGCTCAACCTGGGCCCAGCCGTTGCCCAACAGGAACGCGCCTGGCTCAAACCCAAGGTCTGGATCGGTCCATCGATACTTTCTGCGGCGTTGCTGGCGCAACTGCTCTGGGCGCTGTTCGCCGCACCGAGCAATGCACCGCTGGCGCTGATCGGCGTTGGGCCCAAGGAAGTTGGCGTAGCGCTGTTCGGTCCCTATTTGCTGGTGGTGGAACTAGCCTCGCTGCTGCTGCTCGCGGCCTTGGTCGCGGCTTATCACCTTGGCCGCCACGAGGCGAAGGAGTAACGCCATGCAAACGATTCCCCTCGAACACGGCCTTGCCGTAGCGGCCATTCTCTTCAGCCTCGGGCTAGTCGGCCTGATGGTCCGCCGCAACATCCTCTTCATGCTGATGAGCCTGGAAATCATGATGAACGCCGCCGGCCTCGCCTTCGTCGTCGCCGGTAGCCGTTGGGCCCAGCCGGACGGTCAGATCATGTTCATTCTGGTGATCACCCTGGCAGCTGCCGAAGCCGCAATCGGTCTGGCGATCCTTCTGCAACTGTATCGCCGCTTCAACACCTTTGATGTCGACGCCGCAAGCGAGATGCACGGATGAATCTTTTATTCCTGACCTTCCTATTTCCGCTGCTCGGCTATTTTCTGCTCGCATTTTCCCGCGGGCGCTTATCGGAGAATCTCGCAGCGACCATCGGCGTCGGTTCGGTTGGCCTTTCGGCGCTGACCAGCGCCTGGATCATCTGGCAGTTCAACGTCGCCCCGCCAGCAAACGGCGTTTACAACCAATTGCTCTGGCAGTGGCTGAACGTATCGGGCTTTCAGGCCGACTTCGGCCTGCATCTGGACGGTCTGTCGCTGACCATGCTCGGCGTGGTCACTGGTGTGGGTTTCCTGATCCATCTATTCGCCAGTTGGTACATGCGCGGCGAAGAGGGTTATTCGCGCTTCTTCGCCTACACCAATCTGTTCATTTTCAGCATGTTGCTATTGGTCCTCGGCGATAACCTGCTGTTGCTGTACTTCGGCTGGGAAGGCGTGGGACTTTGCTCGTATCTGCTGATCGGCTTTTACTTCACCGAGCGCAAGAACGGCAACGCAGCGCTGAAAGCCTTCATCGTCACCCGCGTCGGCGACGTGCTGATGGCGTTCGGCCTGTTCATCCTCTTCGTCCAACTGGGCACCCTGAATATCCAGGAACTGCTAACGCTGGCGCCGCAGAAATTTGCCAGCGGCGATCTCTGGATTACGCTGGCAACCCTCGCCCTGCTCGGCGGCGCGGTCGGCAAATCCGCTCAATTGCCGTTGCAAACCTGGCTGGCCGATGCCATGGCCGGCCCGACCCCGGTCTCGGCTCTGATCCATGCGGCAACCATGGTCACCGCCGGCGTCTACTTGATCGCTCGCACTCACGGCCTGTTCCTGCTGGCGCCAGACGTACACGAACTGGTCGGCATCGTGGGTGGCGTCACACTGGTGCTGGCCGGCTTCGCCGCGCTGGTACAGACCGACATCAAGCGCATCCTCGCCTACTCGACCATGAGCCAGATCGGTTACATGTTTCTCGCCCTAGGGGTCGGTGCCTGGGATGCGGCGATTTTTCACCTGATGACTCATGCGTTCTTCAAGGCGCTGCTGTTCCTCGCCTCCGGTTCGGTGATTCATGCCTGCCATCACGAGCAGAACATTTTCAGGATGGGCGGCCTGTGGAAGAAGCTGCCGTTGGCTTATGCCAGCTTCATCATCGGCGGTGCCGCGTTGGCCGCCCTGCCATTGATCACGGCCGGGTTTTATTCGAAGGATGAGATTCTCTGGGAGGCCTTCGCCAGCGGGCACAGCGGCTTGCTCTATGCGGGTTTGGCCGGCGCCTTCCTCACCTCGCTGTACACCTTCCGGCTGATTTTCATTGCCTTCCACGGCGAAGCGAAGACCGAGGCCCACGCCGGGCACGGCATCGCTCATAACCTGCCGCTGGGTGTACTGATCGTGTTGTCGACTTTTATCGGCGCATTGATCGTTCCGCCACTGGCCGGCGTGTTACCGCAAAGCGTCGGCCATGCTGGCGGCGAGGCCAAACACAGCCTGGAAATCGCCTCCGGCGCGATCGCCTTGGCCGGCATTCTGCTCGCGGGATTGCTGTTTCTCGGCCAGCGCAGCTTGGTCAACGCCATAGCGCAGAGCGCGCCGGGACGAATCCTGACCGCCTGGTGGTTTGCCGCTTGGGGCTTCGACTGGATCTACGACAAGCTCTTCGTGCAGCCATATCTCTGGCTGTGCCGTCTGCTCGCCCGCGACCCCATCGACGCCACCATCGGCCTGGTCCCGCGCACCGCGCATAGCACCAACGCCGTACTTAGTCGCAGCGAAACCGGCCAGTTGCGCTGGTACGCCCTGTCCCTCGTCGGCGGAGCAGTGCTGCTGCTCGGCATCATCCTGCTCTGAATTGCCCAAGGACCCGAAACTGTGATTCTGCCCTGGTTAATCCTGATTCCTTTTATCGGCGGTGTGCTCTGCTGGATTGTCGAGCGCTTCGACAAATCCCTGCCGCGCTGGATCGCGCTGCTCACCATGGCGTTGCTGTTCGGCCTGGGGCTCTGGCTCTGGAGCAATGGCGACTACAACCTGGCTCCGGCTCCAGGTGCCGGCTCGAACTGGGCGGTGGAATTCAAGCACGTCTGGATCGAGCGGTTCGGCATCAACCTGCACCTGGCGCTGGATGGCTTGTCGTTGCTGATGATCCTGCTCACCGGGCTGCTCGGCGTGCTTTCCGTGCTCTGCTCGTGGAAGGAAATCCAGCGCCATGTCGGCTTCTTCCACCTCAACCTGATGTGGATTCTCGGCGGTGTGGTCGGCGTGTTCCTCGCCCTGGATCTGTTCCTGTTTTTCTTCTTCTGGGAAATGATGCTGGTGCCGATGTATTTCCTCATCGCACTCTGGGGTCATAGTTCCAGCGAAGGCAAACGCTCGCGAATCAATGCCGCCACCAAGTTCTTCATCTATACCCAAGCCAGCGGCTTGATCATGTTGGTGGCGATCCTTGGCCTGGTGCTGGTGAACTACCACAACACTGGCGTACTGACCTTCGATTACGCGTTGCTGCTCAATGCGGAGCTCGATCCCAAGATCGAATTCCTGCTGATGCTCGGCTTCTTCATCGCCTTCGCCGTGAAGTTTCCGATCGTGCCGCTGCACTCCTGGCTACCGGATGCGCATGCCCAGGCGCCAACTGCCGGCTCCGTGGATCTAGCCGGTATTCTGCTGAAAACCGCGGCCTACGGAATGATCCGCTTCGCCCTGCCGCTGTTCCCCGACGCCTCGATGGACTTCGCCCCGATCGCCATGGCGTTGGGCCTGCTTGGGATCTTCTACGGCGCGCTTCTGTCTTTCGGGCAAACCGACATCAAGCGTCTTGTCGCTTATTCCAGCATTTCCCACATGGGCTTCGTACTGATCGGAATTTACTCCGGAAGCGAGCTGGCGCTGCAGGGTGCGGTGGTGTTGATGATCGCCCACGGGCTGTCCGCCGCGGCGTTGTTCATTCTTTGCGGCCAACTCTATGAGCGCTTGCATACCCGCGACATGCGCGAAATGGGCGGCTTGTGGTCACGCCTGCCATGGTTGCCGGCACTGAGCCTGTTTTTCGCGGCTGCCTCGCTGGGGCTTCCCGGGACCGGCAACTTCGTCGGTGAGTTCGTGGTGCTGTTCGGCGCATTCGCCGGCTCGCCTTGGGTCGTGGTGATTGCGACCTTCGGTTTGGTGCTGTCCTCGCTTTATTCGCTGGCAATGATCCATCGCGCGCACTTCGGGCCCACCAAGGCCGAAGATGCTTTGCGCGCATTGGATGTCAGAGAAGTCGGCATGGTCCTGCTATTGGCAACGCTGCTGATCCTGCTCGGGATTTACCCGCAGCCGATATTCGACACCTCGCTGGCCACCATGAATGGCGTGCAGCAATGGCTCGGTGCCGCTTTTCCCCAACCTGTTTCGGTCCGGTAGTCGCGTTATGGAATTCACTCAACAACACCTCATCGCCCTGCTGCCGTTGCTCATAACCAGCGCCACTACCGTGGTGGTCATGCTGGCGATCACCTGGCGTCGCAACCACGACATGAGCTTCGGACTCACCGCAGCCGGTCTGGTCCTGGCCTTGCTGTCGATCCACCCGGCGATGCAGGCGGACGTGCAGCAAGTGACCGCGCTGCTGCGGATGGATGGCTTTGCCTACTTTTACATGGCGCTGATCCTCGTCTCGACGCTGGTATGTGTGACGCTGGCTCATGCCTACCTGGGCGAAGAACCTGGCGGCGCCGGCTTCCCGGGAAACCGCGAAGAACTCTATTTGTTGATGCTGCTGTCCACTGCCGGCGGCATAGTGCTGGTCAGCGCCCAGCATTTGGCGGGCCTCTTCATCGGTTTGGAGCTGCTATCCGTTCCGGTATACGGGCTGGTTGCCTATGCGTTCTTCAATAAGCGTTCATTGGAAGCCGGCATCAAATACATGGTGCTTTCGGCCGCTGGCAGCGCATTCCTGCTGTTCGGCATCGCACTGCTGTACGCCGAGTCGGGCAGTCTCAGCTTCGCCGGCATCGGTGCCAGTTTGGCGACCGATGGGACGTCTCTGTTGGTCCAGGCAGGTATCGGCATGATGCTGATCGGGCTCGGCTTCAAGCTCTCACTGGTGCCCTTCCACCTCTGGACGCCAGACGTCTATGAGGGCGCGCCCGCTCCCGTCTCGGCATTCCTCGCCACCGCGAGCAAAGTCGCTGTGTTCGTGGTGCTGCTGCGCCTCTATCAATTGTCGCCCGCGACCCATGGTGGCTGGCTCAACGATGCACTGAGCTTGATCGCCATTGCGTCAATCCTGGCGGGCAACCTGCTCGCGCTGAACCAGAGCAATCTCAAGCGGTTGCTGGGCTACTCGTCGATTGCTCACTTCGGCTATCTGTTGGTGGCGCTGATCGCCAGCGACGGCCTGGCGGTAGAAGCGGTTGGCGTTTATCTGGTGACTTACGTGCTTACCAGCCTTGGCGCTTTCGGCGTGATCGCACTCATGTCCAGCCCCTATCAGGGCCGCGATGCGGATGCTCTGTATGAATACCGCGGCCTGTTCTGGCGCCGGCCGTATCTCACCGCTGTGCTGACCGTGATGATGCTGTCGCTCGCCGGTATCCCGCTGACAGCCGGCTTCATCGGCAAGTTCTACGTGATCGCTTCCGGGGTTGAGTCTCAGCTCTGGTGGCTGCTGGGAGCATTGATTATCGGCAGCGCCATAGGCCTGTACTACTACCTGCGAGTCACGGTCACGCTGTACTTGGTCGAACCCGGCCTGCGCCGTCACGATGCGCCGTTCAACTGGGGGCAACGTGCTGGCGGCATCATGCTATTGGTGATCGCGGTGCTGGCGTTCTTCTTGGGGGTCTACCCGCAACCGCTGCTGGAACTGGTACAGCAGGCGGGTCTGGCGGCGTTGTGACGCTCATCTGTTGACGCAGCCGGATCGCTCAAGTGAGCGCTTCCTCAGCACTGGGTTCGGGGCGTTTTGCTATGTGCTCCAGCACGCTGGCAGCGTCGCGAAACGCCTGAACCCATGAGCGGCTGAGGCGTGTATGCATGGTTTTTGACCGATCGCTTCAACCGTAGCGACAGCTTGAAAATGTAGTCAGCTCGCCTGAGCTATTTTCAATCGGCATATGGATGGTCACCACCAGCGTCGCTTGCCACCCGATTGCTACATTCCGCCATGCCGTTCTGCAGCACGCATACAAACGAAAATGCCCGTATATCTCGATACGGGCATTTTCATCTCTTCGGTCACTGCGCCGCTCGGCTAAATCCGGAGCGCAGCCTCGTTTCTACCAGAAGTCATTGCGCCAGCAGCGACCCCTCCACCTTGCCGACCAGCTTCTCCGGTTTGATCAGGAAGCGCGCCAGTGCCGGCAGCAGCCAGATCGCACCGACCATGTTCCACAAGAACATAAAGGTCAGCATCAATCCCATATCGGCCTGGAACTTGATCGCCGAAAAGACCCAGGTGAACACGCCGATCGCCAGGCAGATGCCGGTGAAAACCACCGCCTTGCCGGTGGATTTCAGCGTCTCGTAATAGGCTTCCTGCAGCGTCATGCCCTGACGTAGATAAGTCTCCAACCGGCTGTAGATGTAGATGCCGTAATCCACGCCGATACCCACGCCCAGGGCGATCACCGGCAGTGTCGCCACCTTCACACCAATACCCATGAAGGCCATCAGCGCATTGCCGAGGATCGAGGTCAGCACCAGCGGCAGAATCACGCACAGCGTCGCGGCAACCGAGCGGAAGGTCAGCAGGCACATGAAACTCACCGCCGCGTAAACCGCTATCAGCATAGTGGTTTCGGATGCTGCAATGACTTCGTTGGTAGCCGCCTCGATACCGGCATTACCGGCAGCCAGCACGAACTCCAACCCCTCGCGGTTGTTTTCTTCAGCGAATTCACGGGCGGCAGATACCACGTGGTCCAGCGTCTCGGCCTTGTGGTCGTTAAGGAACACCAATACCGGCGCGAGCGAACAGTCGCTGTTGTACATGCCTTCAGCGCGGGCGATAGAGCTGTTGAGGACGAACTGGTTACGCGACAGCGTTTCCCACTTCAGGCTGCCCTCGTTCATGCCCTTGATGCTCTGACGGGCGACGGTCACCATCGACACCGCCGACTGCACACCTTCGGTGTTTTCCATCTTCCACATCAGCTCGTCCATGGCGGCGAGCGTGTCGTAGTGGGCGCAACCTTCGGGCGCGGTCTTGACCATCACCACCAGCACGTCGGAACTGGTCGAGTAGTTGCTGATGACAAAGTCGTTGTCGAGGTTGTAGCGCGAGTCCGGATGCAGTTCCGGCGCGCCCTGATCGAGGTCACCGATCTTCAGGTTCTGGCCGTACCAGAGGCCACCACCCACGGCCAATAGCGCGATGACGATGGAAATCGGCGCGACCACCGGGTTGGCAAAATTCGACAACAGACGCCAGAACGGATGGTTGCGGGCAGCCTCTTCGCGGGCCTGTTTGACCGCGCGCCGGCTGATGCCCATGTAGGAGATCGCCACCGGCAGCAGGATCAGGTTAGTCAGGATGATCACCGCCACGCCCAGCGAAGCGCCGATAGCCAGTTCGCGAATCACACCGATATCGATCAGCAGCAGCGTGACGAAGCCGACGGCGTCTGATGCCAGCGCCACCATGCCGGGGATGAACAGCTGACGGAACGCCATGCGTGCTGCCGCCAGCGGATCATCGGTCTCGCCCGACGCCATGGCGATACCGTTGATCTTCTGCACGCCGTGGGAGATACCGATGGCGAAGACCAGGAACGGTACCAGCATCGAATAAGGATCGAGACCGAAGCCGAGGGTGTGCAACAGACCGAGCTGCCAGACCACTGCGATCAACGTGGTTACGACCACCGCGATGGTGCTCTTGAAGCAACGGGTGAACCACAGCAACAACGCCAGGGTGATGCCGATGGCAACGATGAAGAACAACGCGACGCCCAGCAGGCCATCGATCAAATCGCCGACCTTCTTGGCGAAGCCAATGATGTGGATGTCTATATTCGGGTTCTGCGCCTCGTACTTGTCGCGGATCTTCTCTTCCAGCTCATGGGAGAATTTCTGGTAATCGAGGGCGATCTGCTTGCTACGGTCGTCCGGGTCCGAGTAGGACTCCATCAGCGGCACGTCGATGATGCTCGACTTGAAGTCGTTCGCCACCAGACGCCCGATCTGCCCGGACTTGAGAATATTGCTACGCAGGTCGTCGAGGCTTTCCGGCGAGCCGTCATAGGTCTGCGGAATGACCTCGCCACCAGCGAAGCCCTGCTCCGTCACCTCGGTCCAGCGAATGCTGGGGCTCCACAGCGACTTCATATTGGAGCGGTCGACGCCTTGAATATAGAAGACTTCGTCATGGATCTGACGCAGCGTCTCCATGTACTCCTTGGAGAATATGTCGCCATCCTTCGCCGCCACGGAGATCCGCACGGTATTGCCCAGGTTGGCCAGATCATCGCGATGCTCGAGCATGTTCTGAATGTAGGGATGCCCCAGCGGGATCATCTTTTCGAAACTGGTCGAAGGACGAACTTGGGCCGCCTGGTAAAACAGGAACACGCTAATCAACAGACAGGTCAGGATCACTGCCGGTCGGTTATTGAAAATCAGGCGCTCGAGAAAAGACGCCGGCTTCTGTTGATGCTTGGTCATGTTGGCTCCGGCTTATTGTTGTTTTACGGGCAGGTTCGCGCCACTTGGCGAAACGACCCTGACGCCGCTCTGCCCGACGAGGACCAGATTGCCATCGGGGTTGGCGACAACGCCGGACAGCGAGCGCCGATCCGGGCGGCTGAATAGCTTGAAACTTTGCCCTTTATCATCACTGCTGAGCACAGTGCCGCCATGGCCGACCACTACGATGCGACCATCGGGGAGCAGGTTGCCGTCGGCCAGGCCCGATTCGATAGCATAGCCACCGTCGAGCAGTTCGATCTGCTGCCAGTTGGCGCCGAAGTCGGTCGAGCGGAACAGGTGACCACGTAGACCGAACGCAACGACGACGCCGGGTTCGCCGCCGCCGACCACGCCAAAGAACGATCCCTGATAAGGCGACTCGACGCGTTCCCAGGTCTCGCCCATGTCACCGGAGCGGAACATGCCGCCCATTTCGCCAACGACGAACAGGCCGGAGCCTTCGATTTCTGTGATGGCGTTCAGGTGGAAACCGTCCTCGTTATCGAGGCGATCAGCGACGTCTTCCCAGTTCTGGCCACCGTCGGTGGTTTCCAGCAACACGCCGTAGGCGCCCGTAGCGAAGCCGTGCTGCGAATTCTCGAACCAGACGTCGAGCAGCGGCACCTCGCCTTCGCGGTTTTCGTACTGACGCGTCCAGGTTTCGCCGCCGTTGGTAGTCGCCAGGATCAGCGCATCGTGACCGACCGCCCAACCATGCTTTTCATCGGCGAAATAGACCGCAGTGAGCAGCTGACGGGTCGGAACCTTGGCTTGCGCCCAGGTAGCGCCGCCGTCATCGGAGAAGAGGATATGCCCGCGATCCCCCGCCGCGACCAGACGCTTGCCGGCGTGAGCGATATCGAGGAGAAGCGTGGACGCCGCTTTCTGCGATTCGATCGCATAGCGGACGCCTGGCTCAGCCGGGCTTTGTGCATAAGCAGGAGCGGTGACAAAAAACAGGACGGAGAGAACACTGCAGAGCGAGAGCGTTCTTGCCAGCGGCGAATGACTGCTGAACAGCGGCGTGCGGGTTTTTTCTTCCGCACGGCCAACCGGTGTGCGCCACATGACGGGCTCACTCATACATACCCCCTTTATTCTTATTAGGTAGGGCCTGCGTGTGGTGACAGGCGAAGCCATGCTATAGGGCTTTCGAAAGCGCCGGCAATTGTCTGGACGTTATGTTTTGTTAAACCGCGATGAATGATGTTGCGCAATTAACCGGCCTGATAGCACGCGGACTTCAACGCTGCTCGTTTCGCTGTGCGGAGCGGCGAGGATGTGGCGTTATTGCAATGCCGAAAACACGATTCCCGCACCGGAGCGCGGGAATCGTCGGAGCTCAACCGGCCACCTTGCGTGGCCGTTGTCGGCGTCAGGCCAGGCTCTTGCTGACCACCTCATAGACGTCGCTGGACAGCTCGCCAGAAGCGAGAATCCGTTCCAGCTCGGCCTTCATCAATCCTTGGCGGCTGGGGTCGTACTTACGCCAGCGGGTCAGCGGCGCCAGCAAGCGCGAGGCGATTTGCGGGTTGAGCTTGTTCAGCACGATCACCTGATCGGCAAGGAAGTGATAGCCGGCACCATCGGCCCGGTGGAAGTTGACCAGATTCTGATTGGCGAAAGCCCCGATCAGGGCACGAACCTTGTTCGGGTTCTTCAGCGTGAACGCCGGGTGCTGCATCAGGTGCTGGACACGCTCAAGGCCACCCGGCTGGGTGTTGCCGGCTTGCACGCTGAACCACTGATCCATTACCAGCGGGTTGTCCTTGAACTGCTCGGCAAAGGTTTCGAGGGCCTTGTCGCGCTCGGCCTCGAAATCCGAATTGACCAGCACGGCCAGTGCCGTCAGGCGCTCGGTCATGTTGTCGGCCTGCTCGAACTGCTCGACGCAGGCAGCGACGACTTCAGGTTTGCCGCTCAGCATCAGGTATGACAGAGCGATGTTCTGCAGAGCACGACGGGCGAAGTGACTGGCTTCGGCAACGTAAGGCGTCTGCCGGGACAGTTCACGGTTGGCCTGGTAGCGCTTCCAGAGCAGTTCGAACAGCGCCGTGGCGATGCCCTGGCGGGCGAAATCGCGCGCCGCGTGAATGGCATCGACGTCCGCCACCTCGCTGATCTCGGTAAGGTAGGCCTCGCTCGGCAGCGACAGCATTTCGGCGACCATCGCCTGATCGAGGCTTTCGTCTTGCAGCAGGCTGCGCAGCGCCGCGACCAGACGCTGATCCAGTTGCAGCACCTCGCCGCGCTGATGCTGGCCGATCATTTCCTGCAGCACCTGTACCGACAGCTGCTGCCCCGCCTCCCAGCGGTTGAATCCGTCGGAATCATGCTGCATCAGGAACATCAGTTGATCGCGGCTGTACGGAAACTCCAATTTCACCGGTGCCGAGTAACCGCGCAGCAACGAGGGCAACGGCTGCTCGGCGACATCGACGAAGGTAAAGGTCTGCTCGGCCTGGTCGACCGCCAGCACGCGAGTCATACCGTCTGGGGCGTCTTCGCCTTGCAAGCGCAAGGCAATCTCGTTGCCCTGGCCATCCAGCAGGCCCAGCGAGACCGGAATCACGAACGGCAGCTTTTCTCTTTGTCCCGGTGTCGGCGGGCAGCTCTGGCGGAAGGTCAGGCTGTAGGTTTTGGCCGTTGCATCGTATTGCTCACTGACGGCGAGGCGCGGCGTGCCCGCCTGGCTGTACCAGCGCTTGAACTGGGTCAGGTCGGCGTCGTTGGCGTCTTCCATGGCCTTGACGAAATCATCGACGGTCACGGCCTGGCCGTCATGCCGCTCGAAGTACAGGTCGCTGCCCTTGCGAAAGCCCTGCTCGCCCAGCAGCGTCTGGATCATGCGCACCACTTCGGCACCCTTTTCGTAAACGGTCAGGGTGTAGAAGTTGGAGATCTCGATGAAGGATTCCGGGCGCACCGAATGCGCCATCGGGCCCGCGTCTTCGGCGAACTGATGGGTACGCAGGTAGGACACGTCCTCGACGCGCTTGACGGTCGGCGAGTTCATGTCGGCGCTGAACTGCGAATCGCGGAAGACGGTGAAGCCTTCTTTGAGCGACAGCTGGAACCAGTCGCGACAGGTCACGCGGTTGCCGGACCAGTTGTGGAAATATTCATGGGCAACGATCGCCTCGACCCGCTGGTGCGCGGCATCGGTGGCCGTTTCAGCGCGCGCCAGCACGGCGCTGGAGTTGAAGATGTTGAGGCCTTTGTTCTCCATGGCGCCCATGTTGAAGTCGTTGACCGCGACGATCAGGAAGATGTCCAGGTCGTACTCGCGACCGTAGGCCTCTTCGTCCCACTTCATCGACTTCTTCAAGCTATCCATGGCGTGCTGGCATTTGTCGATGTTCTCCGGCTCGACGTAAATACGCAGCGCGACGTCGCGACCGCTCATGGTGGTGAAGCTGTCTTCGACGCACCAGAGGTCGCCGGCCACCAATGCGAACAGATAGGCCGGTTTCTTGAACGGATCTTCCCAGGTTGCCCAATGGCGGCCGTCGTCTTCTTCGCCGCTGGCGATTGGATTGCCGTTGGACAGCAGGATCGGATAGGCATGCTTCTCGGCGCTGACGGTGGTGGTGAACTTGCTCATCACGTCGGGGCGGTCGAGGTAGTAGGTGATCTTGCGAAAGCCCTCGGCCTCGCATTGGGTGCAGAACATGCTGCCGGATTTGTAGAGGCCTTCCAGCGCGGTGTTGCTCTCAGGGTGGATCACCACCGTGCTGTCGAGCGTGAAGCTGGCGGCGTCGGGCTGTAGCGTCAGGCTTTCCTCGGCGATCTCGTAATCGCCCAGGCCCAGCTGGCGGTCGTTGAGCGACAGCGACATCAACTCAAGCTCCTGGCCGTGCAACTGCAAAGGCGGCAGACCGGCACCAGCCTCCGGGTTGCGTCGCATGACCAGCTGCGCATGCACCAGGGTACGGTCCTCGTACAGTTCGAAGGTCAGGTGGGTTTCATCGATCAGGTAATCCGGGACCTGATAATTTTTCAGATGAATGACTTTCGGTTGTTCTGTGCGCATGTAATTGGGCCTCTTCGAGGCAGCTCAAGCGGCAAGCTTCAAGCTGCAGGTTTGTTCGGTGGCAGCCGGTGAGGTCGGCGTTCATTGACTGTCTCGTAGGGTGGATGTCGCTTTTACATCCACCGTTCTCAAAATCGGCGGGGCGTAAGTCGCCACCTCGTGCTGTGGATCGGTAACGCGTGACCCACCCTACGAACTGCTTATGCCGCGGAGCTGGCCGCGACCTGATAAGCCGTGAACTTGCGAATGTTGATCACGCCGGTATCCAGGATCAGGTATTGACCCTTGATGCCGCGCAGGGTGCCTTCCACGACGGGGGTCTTTTCCAAGTCTAGACTGACGATCTTGGTTGGATAGGCCTCTACCGGGTAGCAGATCTCCAATACTTCGGCATCCGCCACCGGCTGGATCGCTTGCAACCCGTAGCGCTGCTGCAGGCCTAGCAGGCCTTCGGCGCAGGCGTCGAAGATTTTCTCGCGCATTTCGATCAGGTCGATGGGTTGCGCATCGCCCTTGAGCAGCGCGCGCCAATTGGTGCGATCAGCAACCTGGCTGCGCAGCAGGTCTTCAACCATGCCTGACTGCTGGCGGGTGGCGACGCGCATGATCGGCAGCGCCTGACTGGCGCCCTGATCGAGCCAGCGCGTCGGCAGCTGCGTAGCGCGGGTGATGCCGACCTTGATGCCCGACGAGTTGGCCAGATAGACCACGTGGTCGGTCATGCAGAAATCCAAACCCCACTGCGGATCACGACAGGTACCGAAATCGTGGTGGCATTTTTCCGGGCTCATGATGCAGATGTCGCACTGCGGCAGCTTCTTGAAGCAGGGATAGCAGTAGCCCTGGCTGAAGCTCTTGTTGGTCTTGCGCCCGCAATGAGTGCAGTTGATGGCGCCGAGGTACTCCAGCCGCAGGGTTTTGCCGATCAGCGGATTGACCGGCACCAGCTCGTCGTTCAGGCGGAAGGAGTATTGCGCCGGCGCGCCGAGCTGAACCGACATCTTGCTCAAGGCGCCACGTCCCAGTTCCAGCATCAGTGACGGGTTCCGGAAGCTGGTGCGAACAGGCTGGTATCGATCGGCGCCTTGTTCTTGCTCTTGGAGGCGCATTCCTGGCCACCCATGTAACCGGTGCGCTCTTCTTCCGGCAGGTTCTGGATTTCCCAGGCGATCATCGCGCCTAGGCAGGTTTCCTTCTGCTCGGGAGTCAGTTTGCGGCCGTCACTCCACTTGCCCAGTTCGACGGCGGTTTTCAGATTTTCGTAGATTTCGGGGGTGATGTTTTCGATGGCATCGATAAAGGACGACATGGCCGGCTCCAGGGAAACAAGCGCGCATTCTAACGGAAGAAACGGCTACAAGCCGCATGCTTCAGGCGGCAGGCAAAGCAGTGTTTGCCGTGGCAGGTTGGCCATCCTGGCTTGGCTCTTGCCAGCTCGTAGCCTGAAGCATGAAGCATGAAGCTACCCCCTTCGCGCCAGCGTGCCGCCGATCACACCAGTGATGCAGCCCGCCACGAGCCCGCCGACATGGGCCGCGTTGGCAATCGCCAGCGCACCGAAGCTCACCACCTCGATCAACCCGGTCAGACAGATCACCAGCCAGACCAACATCAGCACCACAACACCGGGCGGCAGGCGGTAGGCCTCGTCCGGCGACAGTTTCTGGAACAACCAACAGTGGCCGAGCAGCCCGTACAAGACGCCGGATAATCCGCCGAAAATCCCCGGCCCGCCGAAGCTGTATTGCGCCAGGTTGGAGACAACGCCGAACACCAGCGTCAGCCCAAGCAGCATCAGCGCACCTTGGCGATATTCGATACGTCGCCCGAGCTCCCAATACCACATCGAATTCATCGCCAGATGCAGAAAGCCAAAGTGCACGAAGATTGGCGTCACCAGCCGCCACCACTCCCCTGCGGCGAGCGTCTGCTCAAGGGTGGCGAAATAGGCATATTCGCCGTCGATACGGAAGTCACTGAAGCTGAACCAGCGGATGGTTTCGAAATTCTCACCGAGCATGGTGACGGCGGCTGCGACCATCGTCAGCAACAACACCGCAGCGGTCAGCGGGCTTCGGCGCAGGCTCGCCACGAAACCTCCACCACGAAGCGGCGGTTGCTCGACAACCACAGCGCCGTCGCCTCGAGGGTAGCGCTGGTAAAGCTCACGGACCTGCTCGGCAGTTTCCGCCGGGACTCGCAAGACTTGCTCGCCCGACTCCTCGGACACCCGGCAAGGCACCTGGAGGCGTCGCAGCAAGGCAATGAAACCACTCAGGTCTTCCGACAGCGGCAGGCGCAACGCCTCGACAACAGCCATTTATTTATCGCTCCACGTCCACCCAGACGAACTTCGCCGGGTCGAGTCTTGTTTCCTGATCGAGCCGGTAGGCGACGAGTTTGCCGTACTTGACCGCGCTGTAGTCCAGGCAGGCCAGGTTTGGCCGAATGGGTGCAGGCATGCCGCTACGCCAGTAATGCCCGACGAACAGCAGCGGGTTATCGGGACCGTAGAGAAACAAGCGGCTCTTCTGACTATCGCTGAGCAGCAAGCGGGCCGCTTTTTCCGGCAAGCCGTCGGGCTGGAAGACGATGTCGCCGTAGGTTTTCGGATTCTCTTCCCAGAACTTAGTGCGGAAAACGCTACGTGTGAAGCCCTCGGCACTGGTCACTGTCAGACCTTCCGGCAGCGGCATGTCGGTGCCGCGCAGCAGACGATCCAGCGCTTTGGCCGCAAAGCCATCCGCGAACGCAGCGTCACAGAGAAACTTATCGTCGACGCATCCGTCATTCAGCCGCTCACGCAGCTGGGCGATTACCGCGCCATCCCAGCAAGCATGCACCACGCGAAAATGATCGCTTTCAAGGAACAGCGGCAGCTGCTTGAACCATTCACGAAACGCCTGCCATTCCTCTGGATACTGCTCGAACTGCTCGAACGTCTGCTGCAGCAACATCTCATAGCGCGGCGTATGCTCGCGGACGAAGGCCTTGCCACTTTCCGGTGGTGCCGGGGTATACCAGCCCAGCGCATTGAATTCGTGATTGCCCATGATGCAATAGGCCTGCCCGGCCTCGACCATGTCGTGCACCAGATGCAGCGCCTCGCGGATACGCGGGCCACGGTCGATGATGTCGCCAAGAAAGATGACCTGCCGCCGAGAGTGTTTCCAGACGTCACCATGCTGGCGATAGCCGAGCTGATCGAGCAGACGCGCCAGGGTGTGTGCGCAACCATGCACGTCCCCGATGAGGTCGTAGCTGCGCTCCGGATCGACAATCACTATTCCCCTCCACCGAGGCGACTACCCCAGCCAAGCTTGGTACGGCAGACCTCGTAATAGTTGTGGTCCAGCGGGTGTATCAGGTGCAGTTTCTGCGGCTTCTTGCGCACGGTGACGGTATCGCCCGGCGCGCAGGTGAAATGGTTCTGCCCATCGCAGGATACTTGCGGATAGATCTGCATGTTCGGTGAGACCACGATTTTCAGCTCACTGTTGCCATCCACCACGATCGGCCGGCTGGATAACGTGTGTGGATACATCGGCACGATGACGATCGCATCAAGACGTGGGTGCATGATCGGCCCGCCGGCCGAAAGCGAGTAAGCGGTAGAACCAGTCGGTGTAGCGACGATCAGGCCGTCGGCCTTCTGGCTGCAGACGAATTGCCCATCGATGTACAGCTCGAACTCGATCATCCGCGTCGACTTGCCAGGATGCAGTACCACGTCGTTAAGCGCATCGCCCTCGCCGATGGATTCCTCGAAACGCCGCACCTGCGCTTCCAGCAAGAAGCGATTCTCCAGCGTGTACTGCCCGCTGAGCACCTCCGCGACCTTCTCTTCCAACTCATCTGGGCGAATGTCGGTGAGAAAGCCCAGGCTGCCGCGGTTAATTCCCAGCACCGGTACACGATGTCGGGCCATCGCCCGCGCCGCACCGAGCAGGCTGCCATCTCCGCCTACGACGATCACCAGATCGCAGGACTCGCCCAGCCTTTGCCGTGACGACGTCTGCATGCCATGACCCGGCAACACCTCGGCAATGTTCTCCTCGAGAATCACATGCAGATGGCGCTCCACGAGGAATCGCTTCAGTCGGCGAATGGTATCCAGCACCTGGGAGCTGCCCAGGCGGCCAATGATGCCGATATTACGGAACTGATCCATTGAAGCTCCCTGACTAGGAGTGACTATTAACGGGCGGCACGGCAGCCAAGAGACACTGACAGGCCGGAGCGTAACAGGCACTAGATTGGTGTCGCATGGGTGCGCTTGAGTTCAACACCCTGCTCGGCGCGCAAGCCCATTGCAGTGCGGCGGAAGATTATGGGCGAAAGCCCGAAGTGGCGGCAAACCATCCCAGCTATGCTTGCTGCATGAGCCTTCCCCCGCTTGCCGATTTGTTGCCCAGATTAGTGCACCCTCAGGTGCGGGATCTCGCCTGGGTGCTGCTGTCACCGCCACTGCTGAGCGATACGCCGTCGGCACAGCGTCACCCGCTGACGGCCAGTCGCTGGGCTGAGCGACCCGGAGAACTTGCCGACTGGCTGTTATTGCTCGATACACGGCCGATCGTGCTCCAGGCGTGGCTTGCGCAGCACAGCATTCGCCGGCTGGGGCTGTATTACGAACGCCTTTGGCAGTTCGCGTTGTGCCAAGCGCCGGATATCGATCTGCTGGTAGCCAACCTGCCGATCCGCCAGGACGGTCATACGCTGGGCGAGTTGGACCTGATCCTGCGCGATGCCGAAGGCGTGCATCACCTGGAGCTGGCGGTGAAGTTCTACCTTGGTCTGGACGACGGCGACCGTACTCGACACGACCACTGGTTAGGCCCCGGAAGCCATGACCGACTGGATATCAAATTGCGTCGCCTATGCGAGCATCAATTGCAGCTCTCCTCCAGTCCTCATGCCCGCGCGCTGCTGTGCGAGCTGACCTGCTGCGAAATCAACAGCGCGCTCTGGCTCGGCGGCTATTTGTTTCAACCGTGGCCGAGCGGGTGTGAACCACCCGCAGGCGCCGACTCCTCGCATCTTTACGGAAAATGGCTGAGGCATTGCGACTGGCGAGGCTTTGCCGATAGTAACCACGACGCGCATTGGCAACCTCTGCCCCGCCACGCCTGGCTTTCGTCGGCTCGATTGGCCAGTAGCGAAATCTGGCAACCAGCGGATTTCGACAGCTGGGTCGCAGATGCCGACAGCCAGCGCCAAGCAAAGCTGCTGGTCCGCCTCGAACCCGACATGAATAATTTCTGGCTCGAACGGGAGCGACTGTTTCTGGTCCCTGACGCCTGGCCGACCTAACCGGAGAAGCCGTTCCTTTCGTCGCCAAACCGTCATCTGCATCCTCCACACTTCATCGCGCCAGCGATGTCGAAATTCTTGGAAACGTGAACAGCCGACAGATGTCCTCAACCCGAGTCCATTCAGACCAATTACTGCGTTCAAGCACCTGGACCATCTTCTTGGTGTTTCTTCGCCTGGGCCTGACCTCTTTTGGCGGCCCGATCGCCCACCTCGGTTATTTCCGCGAAGAGTTCGTCGCTCGCCGGCGCTGGCTGGATGAGCCGGGGTATGCCGACCTGGTGGCGCTCTGTCAGTTTCTACCCGGGCCGGCCAGCAGCCAGGTCGGGATTGGTATTGGCCTGCTGCGTGGCGGTTACAGTGGATCGTTAGCCGCCTGGGCCGGTTTTACGCTGCCTTCGGCGATCGCTCTGACACTGTTCGCGATGGGCATTGCTAGCTGGGGCGACGCCTTGCCGGATGGGCTCTTGCATGGCCTGAAGATCGTCGCGGTAGCGGTCGTGGCCCAGGCCATATGGGGAATGGCGCGCAACCTCTGCACCAACGGGACGCGCATCACCGTTGCGCTGGCTGCGGCCTGCGCCGTACTGGTATTGCCTACCGTCTGGGCACAGCTCGGAATTATCGTTATCGCAGGGATGGTCGGGTTGCTCCTGTTTCGTCCAACCATGAACTCATCGTCGTTGCCGTTCCAGCCCCGTGTCGGCCGCGCGACAGCCAGCTTGTTTCTGATTCTGTTCTTTGCATTGCTGATTGGACTGCCCGCGCTGGTCGCCCTCTCAACAAGCCAGTCGCTGGCACTGATCGACACGTTCTATCGCGCCGGCGCGCTGGTGTTCGGCGGCGGCCACGTCGTGCTGCCGTTGCTACAGGCCGAGGTGGTACCCAACGGCTGGGTCAACAATGACACCTTTTTAGCCGGCTACGGTGCGGCACAGGCGGTGCCAGGCCCACTGTTTACGTTTTCCGCGTTTCTTGGGGCCTCGATGAGCGGCAGCAACGGCAACCTGGCAAACGCAGCCGTGTGCTTGATCGCCGTATTCATTCCGTCGTTTCTGCTGGTATTCGGCGTCATGCCCTTCTGGGATCGGCTGCGCGCCAGCCGCCATATGCAGGCGGCACTGGGCGGGGTCAACGCTGCGGTGGTCGGCCTGCTGCTGGCCGCCCTGTATGACCCGGTCTGGACCCATGCAATCTTCGGCCCCGGCGACTTCGCTCTGGCGCTGATCGCGCTGGTCGCGTTGATGGTCTGGAAGCTACCACCCTGGCTAGTGGTGCTGCTCGGCGGTATCGCAGGCTGGGCGCTCGCAACATTGCTTTAAGCGCGCCGGGATCAGCCGCTACGTTCGGTGCGTCCGCCGGAGCGCGCCAAGTAGCCGCTGCCCTGCTCACATAGCAAGGTGGCATATTCATCCATGGGCAGCGCATCGAGGCCATCACGCAACGAATAGGCAGTGAAGCCCAGTTGGGTCAACAGAAATACCGCACTGGCACTGCGCTTGCCACTGTCGCAATAGCACAGATATATCCGGTCCTGTTTAAGCAAGCGGACCTTGAGGCGCAACAGGTGCAGAGGCATGTTCAGCGCTTGTGGCGCGTGCCCGTGCTGATATTCGTCGAGCAACCGGACATCCAGCCATTGCGCGCCCCTGACGATCAAGTCGCTCGCCTCGGCAAGATTGAGTTCGGCAACCACTGGTGCCTTCAACAGCGCGATAAAATCCTGGCGCGCCAACCGCAACACACAGGCATCCTCGAGAAGCGTCACGGTGGCGTTTCGCGGACGCTCGGTCAGCAGCGCTTCTTCGCCGAAGCAGGCGCCGACATCCAGCTCCGCCACCACCTGTCCTTCGTTACCGAAGCCGGTCATGACCTCAGCACGCCCACTCTTGAGAAAGTAACAGCAATCACCGACCTCGCCTTCGCGCAACAGCACATGACCGGCGGGCAACTCGATCGATTCGATTTTGTTCAGCATGTCTCGCACATTTTCTGGCGGCACCTTGGCGAACAGCGGATTTTCCAGCAACTCCTCGAGCCAGTCCGTCAGCTCGCCAACGGTCGCCAGTTCCAGCAGCAGATCGGCATTGGCCTGATGCCATGACAGCAAGCGGCACAATTGGGCGCTATCGAGCGCTAGCACGCTGGAATCCTCCAGGGCTCGCACATTGCTTAGCCGCGTGCCGGCATTGAACGCGTGGCAGCTTTCCGGGGAACCAGCGACCATGCGCCGCTGTTCGCCGTCCGGGCCCTGCATGGACAAGGCACCCGCAAGCAGGAAATAGCTCGATCCAGTCTCTGTATCGTCACCGAACAGCAGCTCGCCGGCGAGCAGCGGCCGGGGTGTAAGCTGGTCACGAAGTTCCTGGACCCGGCGGGGCGAGAGCGCATTGAGCGGAATCAGACTACGTAACTGATCGTGAAGCAGCGGCTTGTTCATCCAGGTTTCCAGAAAACGGTAGGTCAGCGCAGCAGCTCGTCCAGCTGTGCCTGGGCACCTCGTCGGCCTTGGAGGCCACCGGTGTGCACGAAGATGAGCCGCATACCCCTGGCAAAATAACCGCGCTCTACATAAAGGCGCAATGCCATCATCGCTTTTGCCGTGTACACCGGTTCCAACGGCAGCCCGGTTGCACGCTCGGTTTCCAGCAGCAATCGCGCGAGCGGCTCGTCGAAACGGCCGAAACCACCGCGGCTCGCATCGAACAGCTGATAACCGTCATCAGTGATTCCAACCTCCTTCAACAGCCTGCAGACTTCTTGTGCCACGCCGTGAGATGAAGGGCCGGCCAGCGCACCATGAACCGGGCGCCGCGTCTGTTCCGCCTCACCGATGACGAGCCCGGCCAGCGTCGTGCCGGTCCCGACTGCCAGCCACCAGCCGTCATGATCATCCCAGCCGAGGGCCGCAAGCTGTTCCTGCACATGAGCCACCAGCGGTGCACAACCCAGGGCCCCAGAAAGCCCCCCTCCGCCTTCAGGCACACAGTAATGATTCGGATATCGTTCAAGCCAGGGTGTGAAGAAGCCTGGTTGGTGCCGCTCGCGGTAACCGCCGAAGCCCAGCCAATGCAGTTGCATGCCGAAGCCTTGCAGGTCCTCTATGGTTGGCGTCAGCTGTGGGTTGCCGCGCAACAAACCGACGCTGGCCAGACCGAAGCGCCTTGCAGCTGCCGCCAATGCGTGAAGATGATTGGAATGCGGTCCGCCGAGACTGATAAGCCCCGACGCATCGGCCGCATGCGCTGCGTGAAGATGATGGGAGAGTTTGAACCACTTGTTGCCAGACAGCTCGGGATCGACCAGGTCCAGGCGCAGCACCGCGACTTGTACGCCAGCACGCTGCAGCCAGGGCAGGTCGATGGGCTGCAGCGGTGCTGTCACTAGCTCGGGGAAATTGGATGGGATCGCAGGCAAGCGCGTCAGCTACCGGTACGCAACCGGCCCTGCGATCGATGCCTGGCACAGCAGTTGGACTCACCGATGACGAAGCGGCCAGGCGAATCGACTTTGTCTAGCGGCATGCTGCATCGCTCCCCGCTGGAAAGCGTCGCAATGCAGCTGGGCTGTTGATAATGCTGGACCCATTGGCCGTACTGCTCTTCGGATACGCCGCACTTGGCAGCGGCATATGCCAGAGGATTCTGCTGATAGCGCGTCATGTCCTGCAGAGGGATGGTCAGGTGGCCGGCACCAGGATGGTAGGCCATGAACAGTACGCCCATGTGTGAAAGCCGCTCCAGCACCCGATCGCCATTCTGCTCGGCAAGCGCATCACGTTGCTTCTGAAGCTGTTCGATTTCATCCTGTAACTGGCTATCCAATTCGTTGCGGTAGGCCAGCTCCACGTCACGGATCGCCACCTGTTCCTTGTATTCGGCGACCGCTGCTGCGATCTGCGCTTGCATCTCGCTATCGAACTGCTCACGTGCGGCATCAGCTTCGGCGCGACCGTTCTGCTCCAGGACGCGCAGTTGCTGGCTCATCTCTTCACGATTCTTTTGGAAGCCCTCGGCCTGGACGCTTAGCTGTACACGCCATTCGGCCGCAAGTTGTTCCTGCTGGCGTAGATCGAGGCGCAACTGGGCAATTTCGTCCTGCAGTTTGGCCTGCTGTTGCGCGGCCCATTCACGCAGCTTGTTGATATCGGCTTCGCGCTGTTGCTCAAGGCTGGCGATGCGCAAGCGCTGCTGTTTGATGAGCTGGGCGGCTTTGAGGCGCTGCTCCTGTTCGAGCTTTTCAGCTCGCCGGGTGGCGACTTCCTTGGCCGGGTCAGGCGCGTACCAGGTTTCTTCGGCAACCATCTGCAACCGCTCGGTAGGCACGGTCTGAGGCGCTTCGTCTTCGACCAGCAGACCCAGTTGATTGCGCTTGATCCGATCACGCAACATGACAAAGTGGTTCTTGCCCTGGGTCAGCTCCGGGTCCCACAGGTGCATCTGGTGCCAGGACACCGGGCACTGGCTGCGGCAGGCCAGGCGAATCGGCCCGGCGCCCAGATCCGGTCCGCGTCCGGTGCGCTCGGCCAGATTGCGCAGCGGAATGTTCCAGCCAGTGTCGGCCGAACCGTCTTCGTTGAAATCGAGATAAAAGAACACCGCCGCACGTATCTGCAGGCGGGTGTTGACCAGGACATAGGCGACACGCATTTGCTGATCGGCGAACTCCGGCATGCTCACCACGCCATCGAGCATGGCCTCGAATTCCGGATAAAGCATTTCCTTGCAGACGCCGCCATCGTTGAAGAACAACACGGCTTCGACCGTCTGCGGTTTTTTTTGCATGCTCGGCATCCTCAACAGCTTGAACGGCCAGCGAGTTTCAGGACAACAAACGCATCGCCGCTATCCCATGGTCGGCGCAAGTTTAGGGGAAAAAACGAAACCGGCAATGTGACTGGGTTGGCAGCGACCTTGGCGTACGGAGCTACCCGAAGAGGCGCCGCCAGCAAACTGTGACAGGGTTGGGATTACGCCGGTCGGGGCTTCAGTGCTGCAAGCTGAGGTGCCAAGCGCCTCGCCATTTCTTCGCCGAGCGCCTGCAGTCCGCTCATGGGGCGCACCATGACTTCGAAATCGGTGATCAGCCCGGACTCGTCGAAGCGAATCATGTCGATGCCCTTGAGCTGCCGTTCACCGACACGCGCGCTGAACTCCAGCACTACGCTCATGCCGTCGGCGCTGGCCAGCTCTCGGTGATAAACGAAATCTTCAAAGACTTCGATTACGGTGTTGAGGATCAGATTGACCGCCGCCGCCCCTTCGTATGGTTTGTAAGCCATCGGTGAGCGAAATACTGCCTGCGGGTGGAGCAGCTCGAAAAGGCGGCTGAGATCAAGGGTCTCGATCATTCGATGCCAACGTTGCAGGCTGGCAGCTGCGGCGGGTTGCAAGGATAGAGATGTGCTCATGCGGTGCTCCTATTAAGAAGCCCCGCTCGGAGCGGGGCTTGGAAACTCAGATCTCGGCCGCAAGGCGTGAACCCTGGTTGATTGCGCGCTTGGCATCCAGCTCGACGGCAACATCCGCGCCACCGATCAGATGCACTTGGCGGCCGGCTGCCTCGAGCTCGGCCTGCAGTTCACGCAACGGATCCTGCCCGGCACATATGATCACCGTGTCCACTGGCAGCAATTGCGGCTCGCCTTCGGCAACTCGGATGTGCAGCCCCTCGTCATCGACCTTGAGATATTCCACGGCGCTGAGCATCTGCACCTGTTTGTTCTTCAGACCGGTCCGGTGAATCCAGCCGGTGGTCTTGCCCAGACCGTTACCGACCTTGGATTTCTTGCGTTGCAGCAGATACACCTGGCGCGCCGGCGCATGCGGTGCCGGCTGGATCCCGGCGACACCGCCGCGCGCCTCCAACCCGAGATCGATGCCCCACTCCTCCCAGAATGCTTCGCGGTCCAGGCTGGTCGACCGGCCATTGTGGGTAATGAACTCCGAGACGTCGAAGCCGATGCCGCCAGCGCCTATCACCGCGACGCGCTGACCGACCGGCTTACGCTGCAGAATGGCATCGAGATAGCTGATCACCATTGGATGCTCGATTCCTGGAATCTCCGGTGTACGTGGTGCGATACCGGTGGCGAGAATAATTTCATCGAAGCCGCCAGCCAGCAGCTCGGTAGCACTGACGCGGGTATTCAGATGCAGATCGACGCCTGTGCTCTGGAGCTTACTGTTGAAGTAGCGCAGAGTTTCGTAGAACTCTTCCTTGCCCGGCACGCGCTTGGCAATGTTGAACTGGCCACCGATTTCGCTTGCCGAGTCGAACAGCGTTACCTGATGGCCACGCTCAGCCGCGACCGTGGCCGCCGATAAGCCAGCCGGGCCCGCACCAACCACGGCGATTTTCTTCACCGCCGCGGTGGAAATATAGTTCAGCTCGGTCTCGTAGCAGGCGCGGGGATTGACCAGGCACGTGGTCAGCTTGCCGCCGAAGGTGTGGTCGAGACAGGCCTGATTGCAGCCGATACAGGTATTGATGGTATCGCTGCGATCAGCCGCCGCCTTGTTGACGAAGTCCGGATCGGCGAGGAAGGGTCGCGCCATGGAGACCATGTCGGCATCGCCTTCGGCCAGCACCTGCTCGGCGACTTCCGGGGTATTGATGCGGTTCGTCGTGATCAGCGGAATGCCGACCTCGCCGCGCAGCTTCGCCGTCACCTTGGTGAAGGCCGCACGCGGCACCTTGGTGGCGATGGTCGGAATGCGCGCCTCGTGCCAGCCGATGCCCGTGTTGATCAACGTAGCACCGGCCTGTTCGATGGCCTTGGCCAATATCACTACTTCATCCCAGGTACTGCCGCCTTCCATCAGGTCGAGCATGGACAAGCGAAAGATGATGATGAATGCCGGCCCCACCGCCTCCCGCACGCGGCGAACGATTTCGATTGGCAGGCGCATCCGGTTTTCGTAGCTGCCACCCCAGCGATCATTGCGATGATTGGTGTGAGCAACCAGGAACTGGTTGATGAAGTAGCCTTCCGAACCCATGATTTCGACGCCATCGTAGCCGGCCCGCTGGGCCAGGCTGGCGCAATTGACGAAGTCTCGGATCTGCTTTTCGATGCCCTCTTCGTCCAGCTCACGCGGCGTGAACGGGTTGATCGGTGCCTGGATGGCGCTCGGCGCGACCAACTTTGGACTGTAGGCGTAACGACCGGCATGGAGAATCTGCATGCAGATCTTACCGCCCGCCTCGTGCACGGCCTGGGTAACAATCTTGTGCTCTTCGGCTTCTTCCGCGGTGGATAGCTTGGCCGCTCCCGCACGCACCGAGCCTTCCTCGTTGGGACCCACGCCACCCGTGACGATCAAGCCAACACCACCGCGAGCGCGCTCGGCGAAGAACGCCGCCATGCGCTCGAAGCCGTTGGGCATTTCTTCGAGGCCGGTATGCATCGAGCCCATCAGCGTGCGGTTGCGCAGCGTGGTGAAGCCCAAGTCCAGCGGGGCCAGCAGGTGCGGAAAGGCAGTCATGTTCGTTCCTCGATCAGGCAGCACGGGCGTTTGTGCCGGTATTCAACGGTAGGATCGCCACGCCTCGTCGGGCCGTGGTCGCTATTGCGCGAAGATAAACAGGCGTCATCGAGCGCTCAATGATCAAAACTGACAAGTCTCTGACCCTAAAGCACAAAGAACTTGGCAATCGAACAGCAGATGCCTAGTCTCTCGACATACTCATTAAACGTCCTTGTCATGCGCACCCACAGCAAGCTGCTCGGCCTGGCGGTACTCACCCTTGCCGCAATGATCATCTACCTCGACTGGACGCGCGATCGGCGCAGCGGCCCGCTGTTATCGGACCTACGCACTCTGCCGATCAGCACCCAGGGGCAACCGAGAGCCACCGGCAATTTACTCGGGATCGAAACCCGATTGATGCCGGCCGATTACCAAAGCAGAGAACGACTGCGTCTGAAGTTCGCCACCTACCTCAACCAGGCGCGCAATGCCGGGCTGTTGACCTCGCGCACGGTTGTCGTGCTGCCCGAGCATGTTGGGACCGGGCTCTTCGCCCTCGGCGAGAAACCCGAGGTTCAGCAGGCCCGTACCCTGCGCGATGCGATGCAGTGGATGGCGCTGAGCAATCCCTGGGATTACCTGCGTGCGCTGTTCGATAACGAAGGCGACGATCGCCGCACCGAAGCCGTGCTGAAGATCAAGGCGCGACAGATGGCCGATGACTACCAACTCATCTTCGGCGGCCTCGCAAGGGACTACAGCGTGACGTTGGTTGCCGGCTCCATCGTGCTTCCGGAGCCTCGCCTGGAGGACGGGCGCTTGCAGCTCGGAGACGGTCCGCTCCGGCAGGTCAGCTTGAGCTTCGCCCCGGACGGAGAGCCAATCGCGCCGTTGCAATACAAAATGACACTTAGCCGGTACGAGCGGCGTTACAGCGAAGCTCCCGACAAAAAGCCTTCCCCCTCGTTGCAGACGCCCGCTGGTCGCTTAGCCGTGCTGATCGGCTGCGATGGCTATACCCGCTCCGCTCCAGCCGATGCCGAACTGCTCGCTGTGCCAGGCGCACGAGACGATCCATCCAATACTTGCGCAACCCACGCCCCAATGGGAACAGAGCTGCCACGCATGGAAGTACATACGCTCGGGCTGCCTTGGAATCTGGTCGGCTCGCCTCACAGACCTACACGGCACAATCACGGTGAGCCCGTGCAATTGAACAACCTCTGGCTGCCGGAGCGGTAATGAACCGACAGCGAGTACGGCTCGGTGACCTCTCGGTAGGGTTCGTGCACAGCCTGAGCAGCGCGCTGCAGGAAAGGCAGATCGACCCACAACCACTGCTGGAAGCCTACGGCCTGGATCTGGCACGCCTCTCCGAGCCGCGTGCCCGTTTATCGATCCCGCGTTATATGCGTCTCGGTCACGCGGCCATGCAGATGACTGGCGATCCGGGCCTGGGGCTGGAAATGGGCGGGCTGCGCAAAGCCGGGCATCTCGGCCTGGTCGGTATCACTTCGACCCAAGCGCCGACAGTCCGTGAAGCGGCTCGCGCGTTGATACGCTACGAGCCGTTGTATGCATCCAACTACCGCGGCGCCTCAGGATTTCACGAGGACGCCGAAGGGGCCTGGTTGAGGTTCTATTCGATCAGCCCATACAACAGCTACAACCGATTCGTCGTCGATACCGTGCTGGCCAGCTGGATTACTCAGTTGGGGGCGGTCGCGGCATGCCCGTTGTCGCCTGCCGCGGTTCAGATCGAATTCGACCGACCCGACTACGCGGCGCGCTACGAGGCGTTTTTCGCCAAACCCGTGGTATTCAATGCCGAGCACAATCAACTTCGGCTGGACAAGGCCACGCTTGCATTGCGCAACCCCGAGCACTGCCCCGGCACCTGGCGCCAGCTGCTGGAACTCTGCGAAGCGGAGCTGGAGCAGCGCACCCGAACTCGCAGCCTGCACGAGCGGGTAACGCAACTCTTGGGACCGATGCTCAAGGGCCAGGAGCCGGACCTGCAACAGATCGCCAGTCGTCTGCAGCTTCCGCCCTGGACGCTGCGACGTAAATTGGAAGAAGAAGGCACCAGCTATCGGGCGATCCTCAATGACACGCGACGCGACCTGGCAATGGCCTACATCCGCGATACCGAATCGGCTTTCGGCGAAATCGCCTGGCTACTCGGATTCTCCTCGGCGGAGGCTTTTCAGCGTGCATTCAAGCGCTGGAGTGGACAGACGCCCGGCGAATACCGGCGCGCACAGCGGCAAGCCGGGTGACATCAAAGCTCGAAGGCGTCTTCGGCAGGCTCAGGGCCGTCCTGCTCTGCCGCGTGCCATTCGAGAATTTCATCTTGATAGTCGTCCATCGGAACGTCCTCTATTAAGGGTCATTGTTGGCTAACACAGACCATGCCAAAAAGACTAACGGACGCATATGAAGAAAGCGTGAACGCCGCAATTGGCCTTGCTTTGCCAATTCAGCCCGGGTTGTAGCCTCACCCCTGAACCCTTCAGGTGTTCAAGGCGTCGACAGACCAGCGGCGGTCATGAACTGACGCAACAGCCAGGCGACCACACCAAGCGCAAGCACACTGGCGGACCAGATCACTACCAGCCAGGTCATTCGCTTCCATAGCGGCTTCGGTCCAGACGCACTGCTTTCGTGCTTTTTCTGCATGCGAGGCTCCATGACGGGACAGACTCAGTGGTAGCCATCTTCGGCGCTGACTTTGCCGCGGAACACGTAATAGCTCCATGCGGTGTACATCAAGATCAGCGGAATGATCAGCAGCGCGCCAACCAGCGTGAAGCCTTGGCTCTGTGGTGGCGCGGCGGCATCCCAGATACTCACCGACGGCGGGATGATGTTCGGCCAGAGGCTGATACCCAGGCCGCTGTAACCTAGAAAGATCAGCGCCAGGGTAAACAGGAACGGCGAATAATGGGCGTAGCGTGCGATCGATCGCAGCAACCCGACGGTGCACAGCAGCACGAGGATTGGTACTGGCATGAAGAGGATCAGATTCGGCATGCTGAACCAGCGCTCGGCTATGTCCGGGTGCGTCAGTGGTGTCCAGATGCTGACGATGCCGGTCACTGCCAGGACCGCCCAAACCAGCGGAATACCGATATCGTGCATCCGCTTCTGTAGATCGCCAGCGGTTTTCATGATCAGCCAGGTACAGCCCAGCAACGCGTAGGCGGCGATCAAGGCCAGACCGCAGAACATGGAAAACGGCGTCAACCAATCCAGCGGCCCACCGGCATAGGCGCGATCAACCACCGGGAAACCATCGATGAAGGCACCCAGAGCGACACCTTGAAAGAAGGTCGCCGCCAGCGAACCGCCGACGAACGCCTTGTCCCAGATATGCTGACGCGCCGCGCTCGCCTTGAAGCGGAACTCAAAGGCAACGCCGCGGAAAATCAGCCCCATGAGCATGAAGATGATCGGCAGATACAGTGCCGAGAGCACCACCGAATAGGCCAGCGGAAACGCAGCGAATAGCCCGGCGCCGCCAAGCACCAGCCAGGTTTCGTTGCCGTCCCAGATCGGTGCCACGGTATTCATCGCCACGTCGCGCTCGGAGCTGTCGGCCAGGAACGGAAAAAGAATGCCGATGCCCAGGTCGAAGCCATCCATCACGACGTACATCATGATGCCGAAAATGATAATGACGGCCCAAATCAGCGAAAGATCGATACCCATGTTCAATTCCTCTCGCCCAGTTGGTCGCCACGGTCGTGGGGCATCGCCTCGTCGGCGGCGGAAAGCGGTCGCATCGGCGTGCGTTTTTCCCCGGGTCCACCGGCCCCCTTCTCGTTGCCCTCGTTAGTTACCGGCCCCTTGGCGATCAGGCGCAGCACATAAACGAAACCGGTGCCGAAGACTGCGAAGTAGATCAGCACGAACATCGCCAGGGTCAAACCGATCTGTTCGGCGCCATGGTTGGAGACGGCGTCCGCGGTGCGCATCACCCCGTAGACCACCCAAGGCTGACGGCCGACTTCGGTGGTGAACCAGCCGGCCAATATCGCGACGAGTCCAGACGGGCCCATGCACAGCGCCAAACGCAGGAACGGTCGAGATTCGTATAGCCTTCCGCTGCGCCGCAGCCAGAGGCTCCACAAACCAGTAAGGATCATCAAGAAGCCCAGCGCGACCATGACCCGGAACGTCCAGAATATGATGGTCGAGTTGGGCCGGTCTTCAGGCGGGAAATCCTTGAGCGCCGGAATCGGCTCGGTCAGGCTGTGTTTGAGGATCAGGCTACCCAGATAGGGAATTTCCACCTTGAAGCGCGTCTCTTCACGCTCCATATCCGGCCAACCGAACAGCAGCAGCGGGGTCGCCTCGCCCGACGAATTGTCCCAATGTCCTTCCATCGCGGCTATCTTGGCCGGCTGATGCTCCAGCGTATTGAGACCATGGAAGTCTCCAACCACCGCCTGGATTGGCGCGACGAGCAGCGCCATCCACATCGCCATCGAAAACATCTTGCGGACCGCCGGGTTGTTTCTGCCGCGCAGCAAATGCCAGGCTGCAGAAGCCCCAACGAGAAATGCCGTGGCCAGGAACGCCGCGATCGCCATGTGCGTCAGGCGATAAGGAAACGAGGGATTGAAGATGATGGCGAACCAGTCCACCGGAACCACGATGCCATTGATGATCTCGTGCCCCTGCGGCGTATGCATCCAACTGTTCGAAGCAAGAATCCAGAACGTGGAGAGCAGCGTGCCGGCCGCCACCATGAGCGTCGAAAAAAAGTGCAGCCCGGCACCGACGCGATTCCAGCCGAACAGCATGACGCCGAGAAAGCCGGCCTCGAGAAAGAACGCGGTCAACACCTCATAGGCCAGCAACGGTCCGGTGACGCTACCGGCGAACTCCGAATAGGCGCTCCAGTTGGTGCCGAATTGGTAGGCCATGACGATGCCGGAAACGACACCCATGCCGAAGTTGACGGCGAATATCTTCAGCCAGAAATGATAGAGATCGCGGTACACCTGACGCTTGGTCTTCAACCACAGCCCTTCCAGCACGGCGAGGAAACTGGCCAGCCCGATGGTGATCGCCGGAAAAATGATGTGAAAGGAGATGGTGAAAGCGAACTGGATTCGCGCAAGCTCGAGAGCTTCCAAACCGAACATTAAAAACCCCTCGTCAGTAGCCGCTTGCCCCTGGCTCATTGATGTCATCACGCATTTACAGACAACAGGGAAACACAAGGGTGCGCTCCGCGCCCCGTAACAGATTGACGCAGACCAGCCGAAAGCGGATGAAAAGAATGGGCGTGTCAGGTGGCTCCGGCGCACGTCAGCCAACGCAGCATGCAGTCCGGGCGACTATAGGAACGAGGGGGTTTGCCGCCTACGATGTCGGGCGGAAGTGCCTCATGGATGATGAGAAAACGTACCGTAACGAATCGATAGCGCCAGAACAGCAATTTTCTGGCTTAGGAGTCTATGTAGCAGGTAAAACGGCGGGACTAAAAACGGAAAAAGCGGCCATATGGCCGCTTTTAACGAGACTTCCGGTCGTTCAGATGACCAGAAGCGAATATGGCGCAGCGGACGGGACTCGAACCCGCGACCCCCGGCGTGACAGGCCGGTATTCTAACCGACTGAACTACCGCTGCGCGTCGGCCGGACTTTCGTCCGATTCGCAAGTCCTGCGGTGAAGCAGCAGCCAATCGTTGATACAACTGACTGATCACCTTGCGAGGCGCGCAATTTACGCATCCACCAGAATCAAGTCAACAGCCAGTAGCGTTTTTTTCATAGAAATAACGGTCACTTGCAAGCACGCTTGGGATTCACCGCCAGCCGGGCACCTTTTGCCTGAAAAACAGTCAGTTGCACTGGCATACTCAGGTACTTGCTCGTCATGGCCTCAGTTTGGATTGAGAGGACGCCTCGAAGTCTGGACCATCGGTCATGGTCATCTTCATTTAGCTTCACGGAGTGCCTAGCTTGGCTTCCCCCGCAGCAGTGCACAAAGTTCGCCAGCACGCGCCGATGATCGCCAGTGCGGCTATCGTCGTGCTCTTCGGCCTCTACTTGGCTGGCCAGATCAGTGGATGGCTAAAACTTGCCCAGACGCCGCCGGAAACCGCGGCTGACAGCGGCCAACCTGCGGGGGTCGTGCCCGACTTGCAGCGCATGGAAAGCCTGTTCGGAACAGCGGCCAGCCAAAGCTATGCACCCGGTACATCGAGTTCTGATCTAACCTTGCTCGGCAGCTTCGTTCATGCCGACCCTGCTCGCTCCACGGCAATCATCCAGTTGAGCGGCCAGCCGCCACAGCTTTATAGGGTCGATGAGCAACTGGAATCGGGTGTGGTACTGCAAAGCGTTCATCCGGATAGGGTAGAGATACAGCGCGGCGGCCGAATCGAAAGCCTGTATTTTCCGAGCACCCGCTCCGCTACTGCCGTGCCCGACAACCTGCCGGACTACAGTGAACCTGCAGAAATGGATCAACTCGACCCGCAGGCGGAAATGTTGCAACAACAGATGGAAGCGCTTCGCCAACAAATGGAAGGGACTAACAGCCCGCCAGAGAACATGCCCTCCAATGAACCGCCCACGGAAGATAACTGACCGATGCTGCCTTTTTCCTCCCGCCCGCTCATTGTACTGCTCGCTGCCGGCCTGCTTGCCGCCCCCCTACCGCTGCTGGCAGCTGATCCAGGAATTGAGCCGAGCGAAACTCAACAGGACGGCTGGACGATCAACCTCAAGGACGCGGATATCCGTGCCTTCGTCGATCAAATCAGCCAGTTGACTGGCCAGACATTCATCGTCGATCCAAGAGTAAAAGGGCAGGTCAGCGTGGTGTCGTCGACCACGCTCTCATTGTCCGAGGTCTATCAGCTATTCCTCTCAGTGATGGCGACTCACGGCTACAGCGTGCTCACCCAGGGGGAGGTTGCGCGAATTGTGCCAAACGCCGAAGCGAAATCGGAAGCGGGCGGCGGGCCGACCGGCGGCGATCTGCTGGAAACCCGGGTCATTCAAGTCCAGCACACCTCTGCGACCGAGCTGATTCCACTGATTCGACCGCTGGTTCCGCAGTATGGCCACCTCGCCGCGGTCGCCTCTGCCAACGCGCTGATCATCAGCGATCGCAGCGCGAATATTGCGCGCATCGAGGATCTGGTTCGCCAACTCGATCGCGCCCAAACCGGCGACCACAGCGTGGTGGACCTGCAATTTGGCTGGGCCGTGGATATCGCCGAAGTGTTGCGCAACACGCTGGCTCGTGGCGAAGCCAGGGACACCGCCGGCGCTCAGATCATCGCCGATTCACGCACCAATCGCCTCATCTTTACAGGACCGGGACAAGCACGGCAGAAGCTAGCCAGCCTGGCGAAAACGCTCGACACGCCCAGCACCCGATCGGCCAATACACGGGTCATCCGCCTGCGCCACAACGACGCAAAATCGCTGGCAGAGACGCTCGGCGATATTTCGGAGGGGCTCGCCACGCCTATTGACGGCGAAGCACAAGGTGGAAGGCCACAGAACATTCTCATTCGCGCCGACGAGAGCCTCAACGCACTGGTAATGCTCGCCGACCCTGAACTGATCGGCACATTGGAATCGATTGTCCGTCAACTGGATATCCCGCGCGCACAGGTCATGGTCGAGGCCGCCATTGTCGAGGTCTCCGGCGATATCACCGACGCGCTAGGCGTGCAGTGGGCGGTAGACGCACGCGGCAGTACGGGCGGCGTCGGCGGCGTCAGCTTCGGCAATACCGGCATCTCGATCGGCAGTGTGCTCAACGCGATCAGCGAAGACGAGATCCCCAGCAACCTTCCCGACGGTGCCATCATCGGTGTGGGCACTCGCAGCTTCGGCGCGCTCATCACTGCACTGTCCGCCAACAGCAAGAGCAACCTGCTCTCCACACCGAGCCTGCTGACGCTGGACAATCAGGAGGCGGAGATTCTGGTCGGTCAGAACGTCCCCTTTCAGACCGGCAGTTATACGACTGACTCGTCCGGGGCAAACAACCCTTTCACCACCATCGAGCGACAGGACATCGGTGTGACGCTGAAGGTAGTGCCGCATATCAACGACGGTGCCACGCTGCGCCTGGAAATCGAACAGGAAATCTCGTCGATTGCGCCATCGGCATCGCTTTCGGCGCAGGCAGTCGACTTGGTGACGAACAAGCGTTCGATCAAAAGCACCATTCTTGCCGAGGACGGTCAGGTGATCGTGCTAGGCGGCCTCATCCAGGATGACGTGACCCGCACCGATTCAAAGGTCCCGTTGCTTGGGGACATCCCCTTGTTGGGCGCGCTGTTTCGCTCCACGCAGGACACTCACGTCAAGCGCAACCTAATGGTGTTTCTGCGGCCAACGGTAATCCGCGATCGCGCCGGACTGGCTGCGTTGTCCGGCAAGAAATACAGCGATATCCGGGTCATCGATACCGATTCGGACAGTCCGAGCATCCTTCCCGCCACCCCCGAGCGGCTTTTCGATGGCCAGGGGCAACCTGCCCCGGCAATCGACCTCCGCTCCAACGAGCCGGCGCAACGCAGCGCTGTGCCAAGCGCACCCGCGACGCAACGTGCACCGGAGACCTTTACGCCACAGACCCAACTCCGGGAGCAGCCGTCGGTGCGTTCGGGCTGGTCCGTACAGCTGGCAAGTCTGCAGAACCGCGATAGCGCCATGGCGTTGCGGGAGAAACTGGTTACAGCGGGCTTCGCCGCTTATGTGAGAACGACAGGACGCACGCATCGCGTCTTCGTCGGGCCGGTAGATCAGCGCCAGGAAGCCAACCGGCTCCGGGACCAACTGTCCGACGAACAGCGTCTGGATGGCTTCGTGGTGAATTTCGAACCAGCCGGCGATTGACGGCAGATCAATGCGGCCCTCGCGGGCCGCACTTGCATCAGAGCGCCGCCAACCCGCGAGCCAGATCGGCCTTCAGGTCAGCCACGTCTTCCAGACCCACCGCCACACGGATCAGATTGTCGCGAATCCCGGCCGTCGCGCGATCTTCCGGGGAAAGCCGGCCATGCGTGGTCGATCCCGGATGGGTGATGGTCGTCTTGCTGTCGCCCAGGTTAGCAGTGATAGAGATCAGCCGAGTCGCGTCGATGAAGCGCCACGCACCCTCCTTGCCCCCCGCCACCTCGAAACTCAATACCGCGCCAAAGCCCTTCTGTTGACGTTTGGCGAGTTCGTGTTGCGGATGGCTTGGCAAACCAGCGTAATAAACCTTTTCTATACCCGGTTGTTGCTCGAGCCACTCGGCGAGCACCTGAGTACTAGCGCAATGCGCCTGCATACGCAGCCGCAAGGTTTCCAGGCCCTTGAGAAATACCCACGCATTGAATGGGCTCAATGTCGGACCCGCCGTACGCAGAAAGCCCACCACCTCTCTCATCTGCTCGGCGCGACCAGCGACCACACCACCCAGGCAGCGCCCTTGTCCGTCGATGTACTTGGTTGCGGAATGGATGACGATATCGGCCCCGAGCGACAACGGCTGTTGCAACACCGGCGTGCAGAAGCAGTTATCCACCGCCAACATGGCGCCTTGGGCATGACAGAGCTTGGCCAGCGCCTCGATATCCACCAACTCAGCCAGAGGGTTCGAAGGTGACTCGACGAAGACCAACTTGGTATTGGTTTTGAAAGCCGGTTCCCAAGCAGTTACATCCGTGAGCGGTACGTAGTCGACCTCGAGTCCGAAGCGCTTCAGGTATTTCTCGAACAACGATACCGTCGCGCCGAAGACGCTACGCGAAACCAGCACGTGATCGCCGGCGGAACACAGACTCATCACCATCGCCAGAATAGCGGCCATGCCGGACGCGGTCGCCACGGCTTGTTCGGCTCCTTCCATGGCGGCAATGCGCTCTTCGAATGCACGCACGGTCGGGTTGGTATAGCGCGAATAGACGTTTCCTGGCACTTCACCGGCAAAACGCGCAGCAGCATCAGCGGCACTACGAAAAACATAGCTGGAGGTAAAGAAAAGCGGTTCGCCGTGCTCACCTTCGGGAGAGCGATGCTGGCCAGCACGAACAGCCAGAGTATCCATGCCTGCGTCGGACAGATCACTGTCCAGCCGGCCAGCGTCCCAGTCGATTGTCATAGTCGTTTCCACCCTGAACCGAGGCGGCATTGCCGCCGAATTGTCAGTTGTTGTAGAGATCGATGATCGCGCTGCCAGCGACGGTCTTGTTCTTGCTCAGGTCGTTACGCGCCTGCTCGATCTTATGCAAGTAGACCTCATCGATGTCGCCGGTGACATATTTACCGTCGAACACCGCGCAATCGAAGTTCTCGATCTTCACCTTGCCGCCACCGACCGCGTCAATCAGATCGGCCAGATCCTGGTAGATCAGCCAGTCGGCACCGATCAGTTCAGCAACTTCTTCAGTGCTACGGTTATGCGCAATCAGTTCGTGTGCGCTGGGCATGTCGATTCCGTAGACGTTCGGGAAACGAACAGCAGGCGCGGCGGAACAGAAATAAACATTCTTCGCTCCCGCTTCGCGGGCCATCTGAATGATTTGCTTGCAGGTGGTACCGCGCACGATGGAGTCGTCTACCAACATGACGTTCTTGCCGCGGAACTCGAGATCGATGGCATTGAGCTTCTGCCGCACCGACTTCTTGCGCGCAGCTTGGCCCGGCATGATGAAGGTACGGCCGATGTAGCGATTTTTGACGAAGCCTTCGCGGAATTTCACACCCAGCCGGTTGGCTAGCTCCAGCGCCGCGGTGCGGCTGGTATCAGGAATCGGAATCACCACGTCAATATCATGGTCGGGGCGCTCACGAAGAATCTTGTCGGCCAGCTTCTCACCCATTCGCAAGCGCGCCTTGTATACCGAAACGCCATCCATCAGCGAATCCGAACGCGCCAGGTAGACATGCTCGAAGATGCACGGCGCATAGTGAGGGTTCGGTGCGCATTGACGGGTATGCAGCTTGCCGTCCGACGTGATGTAAACCGCCTCGCCTGGCGCCAGATCACGGATCAGCGAGAAGCCCAGCACGTCCAGCGCGACGCTTTCGGAGGCGATCATGTATTCGACGCCCTGGTCAGTGTGGCGCTGACCGAACACGATCGGGCGAATCGCGTGGGGATCGCGGAAGCCGACGATGCCATAACCGGTCACCATGGCTACCACCGCGTAACCTCCCACACAGCGCTCGTGCACCTTGGCCACTGCGGCGAAGACATCCTCCTCGGTGGGCTGCAGCTTGCCGCGCACGGCCAGCTCGTGGGCGAACACGTTGAGTAGCACTTCCGAGTCGGAATTGGTGTTCACATGCCGAAGGTCGGATTCGTAGATTTCCTTGGTCAGCTGATCGACGTTGGTCAGGTTGCCGTTATGCGCCAGGGTAATGCCGTAAGGTGAATTGACATAGAACGGCTGCGCCTCCGCCGAACTGGAGCTGCCGGCAGTGGGATAACGGACATGCCCGATGCCCATGTTGCCGACCAGGCGCTGCATGTGACGCTGCTGGAAGACGTCGCGAACCAGCCCATTGTCCTTGCGCAGGAACAGCTTGCCGCCATCACTGGTCACGATTCCGGCTGCATCCTGCCCACGGTGTTGCAGTACGGTAAGCGCGTCATACAACGCCTGATTGACGTTCGACTTACCGACGATGCCGACAATGCCACACATGCAAGGAACCTCTCAGTTGTTACAGACTGTTCCGGACGTGACGCCGGCTCGAAGCCTTCGGCACGCCCGTAGAAAATTCTCGTCTCAGCCGGAAGCATCGAGCGAGCCGGCCACCCATTGACTCCCGAACCCAAGAATCAGGTTCTTCGACCAATCAGCGACCAACAGAAAATGGGGTAGCAATGTCGACTCACGCCACCAGGGGTCCTGCTGCACAGGTGCAAGACTGAGCAAACCAACCAGCACCACGATCAGTAGCCCACCTCGAGCTGCACCGAAGACCATTCCAAGAAAGCGATCCGTGCCGGACAGGCCGGTAACACGAACCAGTTCCCCAATGAGAAAGTTGACCAGTGCGCCTACTAGCAGCGTCACGACGAACAGAATCGTGCAGGCCGCGATGATCTGGAAGGACGGGGTACTGATGAACTCGGCGAGATGATGAGACAGCGCGCCACCGAACATCCAGGCCACGACGCCAGCGATTATCCAGGTGAGCAGAGAAAGCGCTTCCTTGACGAAACCGCGTTTCAAACTGATCAGGCTGGAGATGACCACAACGGCGATAAACGCCCAATCGACCCAGGTGAACGTCACGGGGTTTCCTGCAAAGGGGAAAGGCGGCGTATTTTAGCAGAGCACCTGTCACGGAGTAAGCGCCGCGATCTTTCTTCTGCTGGCCGGAACAGCGAAACCGCGTAGGCCAGCCCCAGCGGCGATCCATCTGCAGCAAGCGACTTAAGGTCCAGGTTTCAACCCTGCTCAGGTTTGAAGCGCACGACGAAGCCGTCCAGCTTCTGCTGTCGCTGCAACTGATCACGTAGGCGATTGGCTTCAGCCCGCTCGACCAGCGGCCCGACAAATACGCGATTCATCCCGTCTGCCGTGCGGATATAGGCGTTGTAGCCCTGGGAGCGAAGCGTCTTTTGCAACTTATCGGCGTTGTCGCGGCTGGACAGGCTGGCCAACTGCACCGACCAGCTGACAGGTAGATTGGCCGTATCCAGCCGCTGCTCTTCCGCTGGAGCTGTCGGCGTCTGGGTGGCGGTTGGCTCGGGCTCGACTGGTGCCGACTCCGCCTCTGTGGAAGGCACAGGAACCTGGCTGATCGGAGCTGTCGGCACTTCAGACTCGACCGTCGGCTCCTCTTCGATGATCTCAAACTCTTCCGGGAAGGGCTCGACGTCTGGTTCCGGCACCTCGACGGGTTGCGTCTCGATCACTGGCGCAGCAGGCGCCTCTGGCATCTCCGGCGCATCCACGGCGACCTGACGGCCATCGTCTTCACGATTGAACAGCATCGGCACGAATATCACCGCCAGCGCAACCAGCACCAACGCACCCACGATACGTTGCAGCAATCCTTTATCCACCAATGCCTTGCCCTCCATTCGCTGCGTGCCGATCGAGCCAGTCCAGCGCCTCAGCTACACAATAAAAAGATCCGAACAGCAAAATCTCGTTTTCGTCGACAGCCTGATCGCACTGCCCTTCGAGCGCCTGGGACACACCGGGGTAGATACTGACGGAGGCGCCCCGTTCCATCAATGCCTCACTTAGCTCAGCAGCGGGACGAGAGCGAGGCGTAGCCAAGGGCGCAACGGCCCAGCTATCGATAACAGGCATCAACACATCGATCACGCCAGCCAGATCCTTGTCAGCCAGCAGACCGAAAACCGCAAGCCGGCGCCCACGCTTCGGCTGAGCTTGCAGATGTTGGGCAAGGTAAGCAGCCGCGTGCGGGTTATGTCCAACATCGAGCAGTATCGACAGGTCGCGCCCCTTCCAGCGGATCGTTCGACGATCCAGGCGTCCGGTAACGCGTGTGTTCTGGAGCGATTCAATCAGCCGCTCCGGCTGCCAGGAGAGCTTGAGCAACGCAAACGCCTGCAACGCCAAGGCTGCATTCTCCAGTGGTAATGCAAGTATCGGCAGGTTTCGTAGCTCCAGTGGGTTGCCAGCACCATCCTGACCACACCAATGCCAGCACCCGACCTCCCTCACTAGGTCGAAATCGCGCCCGCGAACAAGCAAGGGCACAGCGGACTGGACGGCGCTTTCAAGCAATGATTCTGGCGGTGCAGGATCGCCACATACGGCGGGCTTTGCACGACGGAATATCCCCGCCTTCTCGAACGCAACGCTCTCGCGGGTGTTTCCCAGCCATTCGGCATGGTCCAGGCCGATATTGGTGACCACTGCAACGTCGGCGTCAACCAGGTTTACCGCGTCGAGACGGCCACCAAGCCCGACCTCCAGAACCACGGCATCCAGCGCTTCGCGTTCAAAAAGCCAGAAAGCGGCGAGCGTACCCATTTCGAAGTAAGTTAAAGAAACGGAGCTGCGCGCGTACTCAACCGCCTCGAATGCTTCGCACAGTGCGGCGTCGCTGACATCGGCACCGTCAATACACACACGTTCGTTATAACGCAGCAGATGCGGCGAACTGTAAACGCCTACCTTTTTGCCCTGCCCTGCCAGCATCTGAGCGATGAAAGCGCAAGTCGAACCCTTGCCATTGGTGCCGGTAACAGTAACGACCTGCGGAGCCGGACGCGTCAGCCCGAGCCTTGTCGCTACCTCGCGGCAACGATCAAGGCCCATATCAATGGCGGTAGGGTGCAGCCGCCCGAGGTAATCGAGCCATTCCTGCAGACTCCGCCGGGTCATGCGTCAGCCGTCACCAATGCGGGTTCGGCCGGTGTTGGCAGCTGTTGCAGCTGAGCGAGCAGACGGGATAGGCGAGCGCGAAGTTCGGCACGCGGGATGATCAGATCGATGGCACCGTGCTCAAGCAGGAATTCGCTGCGCTGGAACCCTTCCGGCAGTTTCTCGCGGACGGTCTGCTCGATCACTCGCGGTCCGGCAAAACCGATCAGTGCCTTGGGTTCTGCAACGATGACGTCACCGAGCATTGCCAGGCTGGCCGATACACCGCCGTAAACCGGATCGGTAAGCACGGAAATGAATGGCAGCCCCTCTTCACGCATACGGGCCAGCACGGCAGAGGTCTTGGCCATCTGCATTAGCGAGATCAGCGCTTCCTGCATCCGGGCACCGCCGGAGGCAGCGAAACAGATCAGCGGGCATCGCTGCTCGAGTGCTGCATTCGCCGCACGGACGAAACGCTCGCCAACGACCGCTCCCATGGAACCACCCATGAAGGAGAACTCGAACGCACAAGCCACGACCGGCATGTTGAACAGAGTGCCGCGCATAGCGATCAGGGCATCCTTTTCACCGGTCTGCTTCTGTGCAGCGGAGAGACGGTCCTTGTATTTTTTGCTATCACGAAACTTCAGGCGATCGACAGGCTCCAGCTCGGCACCGAGCTCCTCGCGCTCCTCTTTGTCAAGAAAGATATCCAGGCGAGTACGCGCATCGATACGCATGTGATGCTGGCACTTCGGGCAAACATCCAGCGTTTTCTCCAGCTCGGGGCGATACAGCACCGCCTCGCACGATGGACACTTGTGCCATAAGCCTTCAGGCACTGAGCTTTTCTGCGTTTCCGAGCGCATGATCGAAGGGATCAGCTTGTCTACCAGCCAGTTGCTCATGCTTTTATTCTCCACAGCTTTTCAGTCCCGCACGTATCGATGCACGCACCAGGCAAATTTATCGTTGCGACCGGTCTCCAGTCGGAGCTCACTGCGTCACGTTGGCGATAGACCGGATGGCGCTACCGCTGAAACTCGACCCCTTTATCAATGTCGGGAGATCGATTGCGGGCTCGCCAATCCAGCGAATGGTAACTGGACGGCAAGGACCCTCGGTTCGTCACATCGCCGTTCTAACCCGTCGAACAAATTCACGTACGCGCTCAGCACTCTTGACGCCTTTGCGCAGTTCTACCCCGCCGCTAACATCGACAGCGAACGGCCGCACCTGGGCAATGGCCTGTAGCACATTCTCGGAGGTAAGCCCGCCAGCGAGAATCAGAGGCTTGGGCAGATCGGCGGGAACCAAAGTCCAGTCGAAGACATCCCCTGTCCCGCCTGGAATGCCGGCAACAAAGGTGTCCAGCAGAATTGCGCTGGCGCCGCCATAGCGAGCCGCCTGGCCGCGAATGTCGTCGCCGGGCCTGACCCGCAACGCCTTGTACCAAGGCCGATGGAAGCCTTCACAATCGGCCGGTGATTCATCCCCGTGAAACTGCAATATATCCAGCGGTACCGCATCGAGCGTTTCGTTGAGTTCGCAGCGCGACGCGTTAACAAACAAGCCAACAGTGGTAACGAAAGGAGGGAGTGCGGCAATGATCGCGCGTGCCTGTTGAATGCTTACCGCTCGCGGACTCTTGGCATAGAACACCAAGCCGATCGCATCTGCTCCGGCTTCGGCAGCAACAAGCGCGTCCTCAACACTGGTGATCCCACATATCTTGCTACGGACAATGGCCAACGGCAGGTACCTGCGAGAAAAGACCTCGGATGGTAACAAAAGCGCCACAGGCTGCAACCTGCTTCGCGCTGAGAACAACTTCGGTTCTGATGACCGCCTCCGACCATCTCAGCGTGTTGCTAGCTTGGGTAAATTCGAACATCCGGCAAGCCCGACAAAAAGTGCGGCCCGAGATAGCGTTCAGGCAATTCGAACTCATCGGGATAATCCACCTGAACGAGATATAGGCCGTAGGGATGCGCCGTGACCCCACCGGTTCGCCGTATTCGTGATTCCAGCACTTCTCGCGCCCATCCCACGGGACGCTCGCCCGCGCCAATGGTCATCAGCACACCGGCAAAGTTACGCACCATATGGTGTAAAAAAGCGTTGGCGCGAACATCGATGACAATAAGCCGGCCGTACTCGAGCAATTCCAGGTGATGAATAGTCTTGATTGGCGATTTCGCCTGGCATTGACGTGCCCGGAAGGCGCTGAAATCATGAGTGCCCACGAACCATTTGGCCGCTTCGCGCATGCGCGCGACATCCAGCGGACGATGGTTCCAAGTCACTTCTTCGGCAAGATGCGCCGGCCGAATCTGATCGTTGTAGATGACATAGCGGTAACGGCGCGCCATAGCACTGAAACGTGCATCGAAACGTTTGGGCATTTCCTTGGCCCAGGTCACACTGATGTCACCCGGCAAATTCATGTTCGCGCCCATTACCCATGCGTGCATGGAGCGTGTCACTGGCGTATCGAAATGCACCACCTGGGCGCAGGCGTGAACGAGAGCATCCGTACGCCCAGCACAACTCAGCACTACAGGGTGGCCGCCGGCGACCTTGCTTAACGCGTTTTCCAGCGATAACTGGATAGACGGCACCCCATCGCGCTGACGCTGGAACCCTCTATACCGCGAGCCTTTATATTCGACGCCGAGGGCAATTCTGGAAACGCCAGCGGCAGCCGATGTGGCTGCCGCTTCAGGTACTGCTTCGATCATGGTCAGGCTAGTTTGGCGAGCATCTCTCGCGCCTCTTGCTGCTGAGTGTCACTACCTTCGCTCATGACCTCATCGAGGATATCGCGCGCACCTTCAGCGTCACCCATATCGATGTAGGCGCGAGCGAGGTCCAGCTTGGTAGTGGTTTCGTCTGTATCGGAGAAGAAATCGAAGTCGTCGTCAAGCGATTCCGATTCCGGCTCAACAAGCGCAGGTGCCGAAGCCAGCTCTTGCTGGTCGAGCGGCTCTTCCAAATCATGCGAAAGGTCGCCTAGCTCGGCCTCGATCTCATTCAGTTCGGAGGTGAAGGCATCCGGCGTCGTCTCTTGGGTGGACTCGTCACCCAGAGACAGATCGAACTCGTCCGGCATAGCAGCGGGCTGCGCCGAATCGGAAAGCTCGAAATCGACCTCATCTGCGGCAGAATCGAGCGGCGCAGGTTCAGACGGTGAATCAACGAGACCCAGCATCAATTCCTCATCGCTGGGCGATGTCGTCGGCTGTTCGTCATCGAGATCAAGCGAGAAGCCTGCGAGCTCATCCTCAAGGGATACATCATTCGACTTGGACGACTGTTCCAGGTCGAAAGAGAAATCATCCGTGGCTTGCTCTTGTGCCGCTGCATCAAGGCTGAGTTCGTCAAAGCTAAGCTCATCAAGTTCTGGAGCGGCCTCGCCAGTCGGCGCTACAGCAGTCCCCGACAGGCCATCGTCGAGCTCAAGATCGTCAAGATTCAGGTCGAAGCTGTCGTCGGCACTCTGCTCTGCAACAGGGGTGGGGGCAGGCTCGTCGAGCTCGAGATCATCCAGACTGAAGCTGTCGAAATCATCATCGCTTGCGGCGACTGCTGCTGCGGTGCCGATAGCGGCTGCGGCACCCATCGCAGGGTATCGGGCATTCATCTGGTCGATAGCGGCCGAAGCGCCTCCAATGTCGCGGAGCTCCGCTTCTTGCCGGGCGAAACCATCACGGTCACCGAGTTCGGCGTAAACCTCCATCAACTTTAGACGCAAATCGCTGCGCTGCGGCTCATCGTTCAGCGCATTCTGCAAAAGATCCGCGGCCTGATTGAAACGACCGTACGCGATGTAGATATCGGCTTCGGCAAGCGGGTCGTTGGTGGCACCGGCAAGCGAGCCGGTCGAATTGTTGTCGAAATCTACTGCAGCGCCTTGATCGGCTGCTTCGATATCAGAGGAATCGAACCCCTGCTCAGCTACATAAAGATTGTCTGGTGCGCTATCAGCGAGCAGGCTTTCTTGAAGTTCGGCCTCTTTCATCGCATTGCGACGAGACAACGCCATCAAACCGACAAGCAACAGCAACAGTGCACTACCGCCCACCACGCCGAGCAGAACAGGATTGGCCATCAATTCGTCGAAGTAGCTATCCGCCTCCGGCTCTTTGACAATCGGAGCCGGTGCGGCGGGTGCCTGCTCAGCAGGCTCAGATGTGGCTGCTGGTTTTTCCTGAGGCGCTTGTGGTGCGGAGGTTTCAGGGGCATTTTCGGGTTTGGCATTTGCTTCAGATGCGGGCGCGACGGCTTCTGGCGCAACGGCAGCGCTTGGATCGACCGCATCGGTTGAAGGACTTATCGGCGCCGCCGCATCAATTCCCGGCTCCGCCCCGGTCGACAGCTGGGCCTGCAGCTTGGCAAGCTGATTGTCTTTGAGCTGCATTAGACGTTGCAGCTTGTCCAGCTGGCCTTGGAGATCGCTGAGGCGATCATTGAGATCCAGGTTCTCACGACGACTTGAATCGAGGCTTTCCTCGGTAACGGCAAGCTTGTCACGCAGAGCCTTGGTGTCCTCGCCAGTTCCGGTATCGCTACCTGTCGTGGACGTGCCGGTTTCCGGTGCAACCAGTCGCAGATTATCGCCCTGTTCGCTGCGAGATGGCGCTGCTCCGGCCGAACTACGCTGAGTGGCATCGAGCTGACGTGTACCTGCTGCAACCGAACCCACGCCCTGACGCCAGCTGGCGTTCTGTTGCGCAACTTGCTGAATCGCTTCCGCTTGCGAGCGACTGCCAATTTGCTCGGCGTTGGGCAACCGAAGCACCTGCCCGTTTTTCATTCGATTGATGTTGCCACCAATGAAAGCATCTGGATTCAGGTCTTGAATGGCCAGCATGGTCTGATGCACGGTTCCGCCCTGACGCGCGCGCTCAGCGATCTCCCAAAGCGTGTCATTCGGGGTGACCTTGTACTGATCACCTTGCAGCGAAGAAGTACTAGCAGGAGCGCTCACGGGTGCAGATCGGGTCGCAGCTTGCGGCGTTGAGCTCGGGCGAGAAACGGGGGCAGCAGCAATCGGAAGTTGGGGCGCGACGGCAGCAGCGATCTCCGGGGAGTAAAGCGGCGGGTCCAGCAGCAAGGTGTATTCACGCAGGAGACGGCCACTTGGCCAGAGAACTTCGACGAGGAAATTCAAATAGGGTTCGCGAACCGGTTTTGTCGATGAAATTCGAATGATGCTCTTGCCGTCAGGACGCAAAACAGGGGTAAAGGTCAGGTCCGTCAGAAAATATTGGCGATCGACACCGGCCCGATTGAAATCCTCGGCAGAAGCTAGAACCGGAACCACTTCACCCGGCGTCAATGTTTTCGCATCTAGCAGCTCGATTTCAGCGACCAACGGTTGATTCAGCGCCGACTTCAGCGTGACCTCCCCCAGCCCCAGCGCGTAAGCCATTTCGGAAGTCAGCGCGGTAGCAGCCGCGATTGCCAGCACCAAATTTCGAACCCGAACCATTATGTAAATCCCTTGTTTTAACTTTTCTCGGATCTTCGAGAGGGTCTTATAGTCACTGCCTGCGCCCGCCTGGTGGCGGCTCCCCGTCAGCGATAAGCCTAAACAGCGTTGTTAGCTAGAATAGTTCTTCGAATTTCCGGTAAGTATCTTTTACAGATAGCGTTTTATCAACAACTCACCAGACCGCACGACATTGACCGCCGCGCCTTTTGGCACGTTATCAGACACACTCCACAAATTGTGTTCGCGTACAGCAGGCAGGCCGCAATACGACCGCCAGCATTCAGACGCTCTGCATGATCGGATTTACGCTCAGCGCCGGGGTGCTACCAGGGCTCACCGCGGCAGCACATGGGAAAGCAAAGGACACCCTTTCGCATAAAAAAAGCGCCGCGGCACAGCCGGAGCGCTTTTTTGTCGACCTTCTTTCTAGATTATCGCTCCAGAAGGATCCGCAGCATGCGGCGTAGCGGCTCGGCCGCTCCCCAAAGCAACTGATCACCAACGGTGAAAGCGCCCAGGTAATGCGAACCCATGTTCAGCTTGCGCAGACGACCCACCGGAACACTCAAGGTGCCGGTTACCGAGGTAGGGCTGAGCTCCTGCATGCTCGCGTCACGATGGTTCGGAACGAGCTTCACCCAGGGGTTATGCTGACTGATCATGCCTTCGATGTCCGAAATCGGCACATCCTTGTTCAGTTTGATAGTCAACGCCTGGCTGTGACAGCGCATCGCGCCAACCCGCACGCAGATGCCATCTACCGGGATAGGGCTCTTGAAACGACCGAGAATCTTGTTAGTTTCAGCCTGAGCCTTCCACTCTTCACGGCTCTGCCCATTCGGCAGTTCCTTATCGATGTAGGGAATCAGGCTACCCGCCAGCGGAACGCCGAAATTGTCCACTGGGAACGCCTCTGAGCGTTGGCGCTCGGCGACCTTGCGATCGATTTCCAGAATAGCGCTGGCCGGATTGGCAAGCTCATCCGCAACCGAAGCATTAATGCTGCCCATTTGCTTGATCAGCTCACGCATGTTCTGCGCGCCCGCACCGGAGGCTGCCTGATAGGTCATGGCACTCATCCATTCGACCAGACCGTTCTCGAACAGGCCGCCGAGGCCCATCAGCATCAGGCTGACGGTGCAGTTACCGCCGATGTAGTTACGGGTGCCCGCATCCAGCTGGTGATCGATCACCTTACGGTTGACTGGATCCAGCACGATGACGGCATCGTCATGCATGCGCAGGGTCGACGCTGCGTCGATCCAATAGCCGTTCCAACCCGCTTCGCGCAGTTTGGGAAATACTTCGCTGGTGTAGTCGCCGCCCTGGCAAGTGAGAATCACGTCGAGGGTTTTCAGCTCCTCGATACTGTAGGCGTCCTTCAGCGGCGCAGTATCCTTGCCAATGGAAGGCCCCTGACCGCCTACGTTGGAAGTGGTAAAGAACACTGGCTCGATCAGGTCGAAGTCCCGCTCCTCCAGCATCCGCTGCATGAGCACGGAACCCACCATACCGCGCCAACCGATCAGACCTACACGTTTCATCGCAAACAACACCTATATAAAGTGGCCCACCGGCGGGCCGTAACAGACTGTGCTTTTCGGGTTGGAAAGCGAGGGCGCGACATCCAGTCTGTGCTGAATAATCCGCCCTGCCATCACTTGGCGTTACCGCCTAGCCGTCGCCCCGCAAGCTCTTCAACGGCCGGTGCAATGGGCCAAAGAGATTACAGCTTCGCGAGCGCCGCGACTACTGCGTCGCCCATCGCCTGAGTATTGACCTTCTGGCAACCATCGGACCAGATGTCGCCGGTACGCAGCCCTTGGTCGAGCACATCGCTGACCGCCTGTTCGATCGCATCCGCCGCAGCGACCTGATTGAAGCTGTAGCGCAACATCATCGAAACCGAGAGGATGGTCGCCAGCGGATTCGCGATGCCCTTGCCGGCAATATCCGGCGCGGAGCCATGACACGGCTCGAACATACCTTTGTTATTCGAGTCGAGGGAAGCAGACGGCAGCATGCCGATCGAACCGGTCAACATGGAAGCTTCATCCGACAGGATGTCGCCAAACATGTTGTCAGTGACGATCACGTCGAATTGCTTGGGCGCACGCACCAGCTGCATCGCCGCATTGTCGACGTACATGTGGCTTAGCTCGACGTCCGGATAATCCTTGCCGACCTCCTCCACCACCGCACGCCACAGCTGGCTGGACGCCAGCACGTTGGCCTTGTCCACCGAGCAGAGTTTCTTGTTGCGGACGCGCGCCATGTCGAAACCGACTTTGGCAATGCGGCGAATCTCGCTCTCGCTATACGGCAGCGTGTCGAACGCCATGCGCTCGCCATTTTCCAGCACCTTGCTCTCGCGTGGCTGGCCGAAATAGATGCCGCCGGTCAGTTCACGGACGATGAGAATATCCAGACCAGCAACGATCTCCGGCTTCAAACTGGAGGCTTCTGCCAGCTGCGGATACAGCAGCGCCGGACGCAGATTGCCGAACAGGCCAAGCTGCGAGCGGATCTTCAACAGACCGCGTTCAGGACGAATCGACGGATCGATCGTGTCCCACTTCGGACCACCGACCGCACCGAGCAATATGGCGTCGGCCGCGCGGGCACGTGCCAGGGTTTCATCGGCCAGCGGCACACCATATTTGTCGACCGCCGCGCCACCCAGCTCGTCGTAGCTCAACTGGACGTCGAGCTGGAATTTATCGTTAGCCAACTCCAGCACCTTGACCGCTTCGGCCATGATTTCCGGGCCGATGCCATCGCCGGGAAGAATCAGAATTTGTTTGCTCATCGCTTCCTCAAATCTCTAGTGGAGTGGTCACTGGCGACCGCCTGAAAATCAATCGGCTACCGGCTCACCGTGCATCTGTCTGATGCGTAAATCCTGCTCAACGGCGGAGAACAACTCCCAAGCCAAACCGTTCACGTCCGTCTCGCTTGTAAAGCCTTGCGCCCCATCATCCTCGAAGCCTACGTGACGCAGCTGGCCGCCACATCCCGGTTGCTGATTGATGGAAAAGTTCAGCAGATCGGTGCGCCACATGGCGTACTGGCCCGGAACTATTACATCTGCCGACTGGCCAAGGCGGAGGTCGTAATCAGCGATGGACGCCTCCAGATCATTCACCGCCAAAGCGATATGAAAGCGCTTCATCGCCGCGGGCTCACTTGATCGCGCCAAATAACCAGGGCTGGGCCTGCTGGTGACGGGCTTCGAAAGTCTTGATTGCATCCGCGTCCTCCAGCGTCAGCCCGATGTCGTCGAGGCCGTTAAGCAAGCAATGCTTGCGGAAGGCATCGACCTCGAAGCTGTACTGCTTGCCGTCTGGGCGAGTAACGGTTTGGGCGGCCAGATCCACGGTGAGCTGGTAGCCCTCGGTGGCTTCAGCCTGCGCGAACAGCTCGTCGACTTCCGCTTCCTTCAATACGATCGGCAGCAGGCCATTTTTGAAGCTGTTGTTGTAGAAAATATCGGCAAAACTCGGCGCGATGATGGCGCGAAAGCCGTACTCGTCCAACGCCCATGGCGCATGCTCGCGGGACGAACCGCAGCCGAAATTTTCACGAGCGAGCAGCACGCTGGAGCCCTGATAACGCGGAAAATTCAGCACGAATTCCTTGTTCACTGGGCGATTCACGCAATCCTGATTCGGTTGCCCGACATCCAGATAACGCCACTCATCGAACAGATTCTGGCCGAAGCCGGTGCGTTTGATCGACTTCAGAAATTGTTTGGGAATGATCTGATCGGTGTCGACGTTAGCCCGATCGAGCGGCGCGACGAGCCCGGTGTGCTGGGTAAATGCTTTCATGTCGGTCTCCTCAGGCCTGGATCAATTCGCGAACATCGACGAAACGGCCGGTCACTGCAGCGGCGGCAGCCATGGCCGGGCTGACCAAATGCGTCCGGCCACCAGCGCCCTGACGCCCTTCGAAGTTACGGTTGGATGTAGAGGCGCAATGCTCGCCACTGCCCAGTTTGTCTGGGTTCATCGCCAGACACATGGAGCAGCCTGGCTCACGCCATTCGAAACCGGCTTCGAGGAAGATCTTGTCCAGCCCTTCCGCCTCGGCTTGCTGCTTGACCAGCCCGGAACCCGGCACGACCATCGCCTGCTTGACCGTAGCGGCCACTTTGCGGCCTTTAGCCACCTCAGCAGCGGCGCGCAAATCTTCGATACGCGAGTTGGTGCAGGAGCCGATGAATACGCGATCGAGCTGAATATCGGTAATCGGCTGGTTGGCGCGCAGTCCCATGTATTTCAGCGCGCGGGTAATGGAATCGCGCTTGACCGGGTCGGCTTCCACCGCCGGGTCTGGCACGCTCTGATCGACAGCCAGAACCATTTCTGGAGATGTACCCCAGCTCACCTGCGGCTTGATGTCCTCGGCTTTCAACTCGATCACCGTATCGAAGACAGCGTCCTCATCCGATACCAAGTCCTTCCAGGCGGTGACGGCACGTTCCCAGTCGGCACCTTTGGGGGCGTACGGTCGACCTTCGACGTAGGCGATGGTCTTTTCGTCTGCAGCCACCATGCCCACGCGCGCGCCGGCCTCGATGGACATGTTGCAAATGGTCATGCGGCCTTCCATCGACAAGTCGCGAATGGCGCTGCCTGCAAATTCCAGCGCATGCCCGTTACCGCCGGCAGTGCCGATCTTGCCGATCACTGCTAACACAATGTCCTTGGCAGTCACACCGAAAGGCAGCTTGCCTTCGACACGCACCTGCATGTTCTTCATCTTCTTAGCGACCAGACACTGCGTGGCGAGCACATGCTCGACTTCCGAGGTGCCGATGCCGTGGGCCAGCGCCCCGAATGCGCCATGGGTCGAGGTATGAGAGTCGCCGCACACGACGGTCATGCCCGGCAGCGTCGCGCCCTGCTCCGGGCCGATCACGTGGACGATGCCTTGACGAATGTCATTCATCTTGAATTCGAGAATGCCGAAGTCATCGCAGTTTTCGTCCAGGGTCTGTACCTGAATGCGCGAAACCTCATCGGCGATCGCCTCCAGGCCACCTTGGCGTTCGCCCTTGGTGGTCGGCACGTTGTGATCGGGTGTAGCGATGTTGGCGTCGACGCGCCACGGCTTGCGGCCAGCCAGACGCAGGCCTTCAAAGGCCTGCGGCGAGGTCACTTCGTGAAGAATATGACGATCGATGTAGATCAATGACGAGCCGTCATCGCGGCGTTTGACCTCATGCATTTCCCAGAGCTTGTCGTAGAGCGTTTTGCCAGCCATCAGACGTTCCTCATCAGTTTCTTGGGCAATAGCCCTTTTGCTTATGGGGTTGATGCTATTGGGTTGCATCGAATTACTCAAATTCATATTTTTCATTCAATGCATTCCATAATGGAATAGCGATAAGCTGCTCCCTTTTACTGATCTGCACTCGCCGTCTACTTCTTCCGCCGGAGCGAACCGATGGACCTCGCTAGCCTCAATGCCTTTATCGCCATCGCCGAGACCGGTAGCTTTTCCTTGGCCGGAGAACGCCTGCATCTGACTCAGCCAGCCGTAAGCAAACGGCTGGCAGCGCTGGAATCACAACTGAACGTACGGCTGTTCGACCGACTCGGACGGGATATCGGGCTGACCGAAGCCGGCAGAGCGCTGCTGCCCCGCGCCTACCAGATCCTCAACGTGCTGGACGACACACGCCGCGCACTGACCAACCTGAACGGCGATGTCAGTGGCCGGCTGTGCCTGGCAACCAGTCATCATATTGGCCTGCATCGCCTGCCGCCATTGCTTAGAGCCTTCACCCGCGCCTATCCCAATGTGAACCTGGACATCCGTTTCCTCGATTCGGAAATCGCCTACGAAGAAGTCCTGCACGGCCGAGCTGAGCTCGCCGTAATCACCTTGGCACCGCAAACCGCGGCGCCGATTCGTGCCGGCAAGGTGTGGGACGACCCACTGGATTTCGTCGTTGCCCCGGAGCATCCGCTGGCGCACAAACCGGATATCACATTGGCCGATATAGCCGCCTACCCCGCCGTGTTTCCCGGCGGCAACACCTTCACCCACCATATCGCCCAGCGGTTGTTCGAGCGTGAAGGGCTCACGCCAAACATCGCGATGAGTACCAACTATATGGAGACGATCAAAATGATGGTTTCCATTGGCATCGCCTGGAGTGTATTGCCCCGAACCATGCTCGATGAACAGGTGGTGCGTTTGTCGTTACCTGGCATTCAACTGTCCAGGCAACTCGGCTACATCGTGCATACAGAGCGCACCCTGTCGAATGCGGCAAAAGCGCTCATGGCGTTGCTGGATGCCGACTAACCGCACTTGCACTTTGCCATTAGGGAAACTCTGAAGAAGACTTCCAGATTTTGGCAAAATACCCGGATTCCACC
>NZ_CEXBBO010000013.1:0-123203 GCF_982611455.1 Stutzerimonas sp. | reverse complement strand
GGTGGAATCCGGGTATTTTGCCAAAATCTGGAAGTCTTCTTCAGAGTTTCCCTAGTAATTTTGTCTCGAAAACGCTGCTGCTCAGTAAGAGAGGCGTTTGCGGTATGCCGCAGAGGCGCGTTCAAGGAGCCTGATCGGCTAAGGCTCGAGATCACGTTCTCGCTACTGCGCCAACCCGCCAGCAGAATGCTGTTGCACCGCCGCGCTTTCTCTGACTGCATTGCCGCACGGTCAGCCGTCAATTAATCGTTGAATAACCATCTCAAGCAATCGCCATGCCACAATCCAGGCGCTTCAGCTCCAACCAATAGAAAAAACGGAACTCGCCCCTACCGGATCGGTTGGACGCCGAACCACCTCTAGACCCGTGAGCAAAGACACGCGCCGCGACGGCGCGCCGACAAAAAAACCGCTGATACAGGCAGGAGCGATGGCCACTTACGAATGCAGGCAGACGTATTGGCCTTCGCACTTGACAAGCCAAGTGCATCTCCGACATCAGCCTCGATACAATCAGGCACAGTGCGTAAGCGCATCAGGTTCTCACGTCGATTCGAGAAGCTCCTGAAACTCAGCTTCGCTTACAACAGAGACACCCAGCTCGTTGGCCTTTGTCAGCTTCGAACCCGCCCCCGGACCCGCCACCACAGCGCTGGTTTTGGCGGAAACTGAACCCGAAACCTTTGCCCCCAACGCTTCCAGCCTTGCCTTGGCCTCGTCGCGACTCATGGTTTCCAGCGTGCCGGTAAGCACCCAGGTCTGGCCCGCCAACGGAAGCCCTTCCGCCGCCTTTCGCTCGCTTTGCCAATGCATACCGAACGCCTTCAGCTGGGCTTCGATGGCTCGTGCACGCTCGGCGTTGGCTGGCTCGTTGAAGTAGTCACGCAACGCGCGTGCGGCCTTTTCGCTGAGACGTTCGACTTGGCGCAAGTCCAGCCAGTCGGCTTCGATGATGCCTTCAAGACTGCCAAAGCGTTCGGCGAGGCGCTGGGCGCCGGTGGCGGCGATGAAGGGAATGTTCAGTTTGTCGAGCAGCCCGGCCAATGTTGCGCAGGCGGCGAATTCGGGATGCACATCACCCTCTTCCTGCAACTGCACCCCACGCTCACGCAGCTGTTTGATGACGAGCTGGTTATGCTCGTCCTCGAAGAAGCTGTGGATTTCATAGGCGACTTCAAGCCCGATATCCGGCAGGTAAACCAGCACATCCGGCAGCGCTCGACTGATCCGATCAAGCGAGCCCAACGCCCGTGCCAACAGCTTGGCAGTGCCCTCACCGACATCAGGAATGCCTAACGCAAAGACGAAGCGTGCCAGGGACGGTGTACGGCTGGCGTCGATGGATTTGAGCAGGTTGCGGCTCGACACTTCAGCGAAACCTTCTAGCGCCAGAACCTGTTCGAACGTCAAGCAATAGAGGTCGGCCGGAGAGCTGACCAATCCGGTATCGACCAGTTGTTCGACGATTTTGTCACCCAACCCATCGATGTCCATGGCCCTGCGCGAGACGAAGTGGATGATCGCCTGCTTGAGCTGCGCCTGGCAGGCCAGACGGCCTACGCAACGGTAAATCGAACCTTCGCTGACCGACTCCCGACCCTTGCTGCGCTTGATTAGCTGGGTGCGTTCTACAGCCGAGCCGCATACCGGACATTGCTCCGGCACATGTACAGCACGAGCGTTATCTGGACGGCGCTCGGGAATGACGCCGAGAATTTGCGGAATGACATCGCCAGCGCGCCGCACGATCACCGTGTCACCGATCATCACACCCAGCCGCGCGACCTCATCCATGTTGTGCAGCGTAGCGTTGGAGACGGTAACGCCTGCGACCTGCACCGGTTTCAGCCGGGCGACCGGGGTGATGGCGCCGGTGCGGCCAACCTGGAACTCCACGTCCAGCAGTTCGGTGACTTCTTCGCGTGCGGGAAATTTATGCGCGATGGCCCAGCGTGGTTCGCGAGCGCGGAAGCCCAGCTCACGCTGCTGGGCGGTCGAGTTGACCTTGAACACCACGCCGTCGATTTCATAGGGCAACGCATCGCGCTTTTCGCCGATGGCATGGTAATAGTCGCGACATTCCTGCACACCCTTGGCCAGTTTGAGCTCCCGACTGGTCGGCAGGCCCCACGTTTTCAGCGCTTCGAGGATGCCAATGTGAGTGTCCGGCAGCTCACCATCGCTGCGGCCGACGCCGTAGGCACAAAGCTCCAGCGGGCGGCTGGCGGTTATCTTCGAATCCAGCTGGCGTAGGCTTCCGGCTGCAGCGTTGCGTGGATTGGCGAAGGGTTTGCCGCCCGCTTCGAGTTGACGCGCGTTGAGTGCCTCGAAGCCTGCCTTGGGCATATAGATCTCACCGCGTACTTCCAGCACCGACGGCCAGTCGCTGCCATGCAGTTTCAGTGGAATATTGCGGACGGTGCGCACGTTGGCGCTGATGTCTTCGCCAGTACTGCCGTCACCCCGAGTGGCGCCACGTACCAGTTGGCCATTCTCATAAAGCAGGCTCACGGCCAGGCCGTCGAGTTTCGGTTCACAGCTGTATTCCAGCTCGACGCCATCGCCAAAAAGATCGCCTGCCGGCAAGTCCAGCCCTTCGCGGGCGCGCCGATCGAAGTCGATCAGGTCCTGCTCTTCGAAGGCATTGCCCAGGCTCAACATCGGTACTTCGTGGCGCACTTGGCCGAATGCCGCCAGCGCCGCACCACCGACGCGCTGAGTGGGTGAGTCTGGGGTGATCAGTTCAGGATGTTCGGTTTCGAGAGCTTTGAGCTCTTTGAACAGGCGGTCGTACTCGGCGTCGGGTACGCTGGGCTCGTCGAGCACGTAGTAGCGGTAGTTGTGAGCGTCGATTTCGCTACGCAGTTCGGCGATGCGTTCTGCGGCGGTTTGGGCGGAAGGCATATGACGGAGCCGTGGCTATGGCAATGCTGGTCAGACAGTCTCAGCGCGCCGTTGGTTGATATGAGGCGCGGGATTTTAGCCGATCCTGCAGCTGGAGGCAGGTTTGCGCTGGCTTTCAGGCCCCCGGCGGGATTGGCAAGCCCTGGCAGGGTGGGCCGGCGGCGTTCCGCTCCAGCCCACCACAGGAGACGCTCGGTGAAGCCCCGGTGGGCTGAAGCCCACCCTACGGCGGAACTGGCGGCTGGAGGCTGGAGGCTGGAGGCTTATTCCAAAGCCTGTCGGCTTCTTTTTCAAACAAGCTTCAAGCTGCTTTACTCGTCCAGCTTTCGAGCCTCCAGCACTTTGATCGGCTTTAACGCTTGATGGTCATCTGCCGACGTTCGTATTCAACGATGCGCTGGCGGTAATGCTCGATAGTCTGGGCGGTTAGCACACTGCGCTGGTCATCTTTAAGCTCGCCGTTCAATTCCTGCGAGAGCTTGCGAGCAGCGGAAACCATTACGTCGAAGGCCTGCTTCGGATGGCGCGGCCCAGGCAGACCGAGGAAGAAACTAACTGCCGGTGTGGTGAAATGGTCGATATCGTCCAGGTCGAACGTGCCGGGCTTGACCGCGTTGGCCATGGAGAACAGCACTTCGCCATTACCCGCCATGCTTTCGTGACGGTGAAAGATGTCCATCTCACCAAACCGCAAACCGCTTTCGAGGATGTTCTGCAGCAGTGCCGGGCCTCGGAAACCGGACGCATCGCGTGAGATGACGTTGATTACCAAGACTTCCTCAACCGGAGGCAGATTTTGATCGAACTCGCTCGTTTCACCCTCTTCGTCATCACCGACTACAGGGTTCAGCAATGTCGGAACCGGTTCGTCGCTGGAGAAATGCAGATCGCCTTGCTGGGGTGCTGTCGCGCGGCGCTTTCCAGTCTCACGTGCGCTCATCGGGGGAAGGTCAGTTTCATCCAGCGATGGCTCGTTGTTGCGGTTTACGACTCGCGGCGGCCCCAACAGCTCGTTGGTCCCGCCGTCATCGGAAAAACTGTCGGCGATGTTGCGGTCCAGCTTGAACTTCAACTTGCCCTTGCTGCCGCGCATCCGCCGCCAGCCGTCTAAAAGAATGCCGGCAATAACAATGATGCCGATGACGATCAGCCACTCGCGCAGACCGATATCCATTAATGCTTGAACCCCTGAAATCGATGATAAAGACGCAGAATCATGGCCGCTGAACAGGCTCTTCTGCGCATCGTAAAAATTTGCGCTCTAAACTAGCACGACGAACGGTAGATTTGCACCGCCCGGCGTTGCTCTTTTATAGGTCTCCCGTTTACCTCCAACGTGATAGAAACAGCCGCAACTCAAGCCTCCACGAGTGCAACCGCTTGCTCTACATCGACCGCGACCAGTCTCGAGCAACCCGGCTCATGCATGGTCACGCCCATCAGTTGGTCAGCCATTTCCATCGCGATCTTGTTATGCGTGATGTAGATGAATTGAACCTTTTCCGACATTTCCTTGACCAGGCGCGCGTAGCGCCCAACGTTGGCGTCGTCCAATGGCGCATCTACTTCATCGAGCATGCAGAACGGCGCCGGGTTGAGCTGAAAAATCGCAAACACGAGCGCCAGAGCCGTCAACGCCTTCTCGCCACCTGATAGCAGGTGAATGGTGCTGTTCTTCTTGCCCGGCGGGCGCGCCATGATCGCCACCCCGGTATCGAGTAAATCTTCCCCGGTAAGTTCCAGATAAGCGCTGCCGCCGCCGAAAACCTTCGGGAAAAGCGCCTGCAAGCCGCCGTTGATCTGATCGAAGGTTTCCTTGAAGCGATTGCGGGTTTCTTTGTCGATCTTGCGAATGACATTTTCCAGCGTATCCAGCGCCTCGGTGAGGTCGTCGTTCTGAGCATCGAGATAGCGTTTGCGTTCCGACTGCTGCTGATACTCGTCGATCGCCGCGAGGTTGATAGGGCCAAGACGCTGAATGCGCGCGCTCAGGCGTTCCAGCTCCGCCTCCCACTCCGTTTCACTCGCCCCAGCAGACAGGGTTGCCAGTACGCCGTGCAGATCGAAGCCATCCTCGTGCAGTTGATCCTGCAACGCCTTGCGTCGAACGTTCAGCGCCTGCCATTCCATTCGCTGTTGTTCCAGCTGGCCGCGCAACAGTTGCGCCTGCTGCTCGGCCTGGGTGCGACGCCTCTCTGCATCGCGCAGCTCGCGGTCGGCATCTTCGAGCGCCAGCCGGGCAAGCTTGAGCTCTTCTTCGACACCCATGCGTCGCTCAAGCAACTCCTCAAGCTTCATACGCAGCTCTTCGAGCGGCGCCTCACCCTCCTCCAGATTCAGGTTGAGCTGTTCACGCCGCTCCACGGCCCGCTCGAACTGCTGTTCGAGACGCTCCAATGCTTGGCGAGTCGAGTCGTGCTGTGCCTTCAACGACCCCACTCGCACGGCCAGTTGATGTGCGTGATCCTTATGCTGCCGGGCCTCCTGGCGAATGCGATCAAGCTGTTCACGAATGCCGTCTCGGCCCGCCAACAGTGTTTCGCGCTGTTCGGTATCCAGCGCCATGGCATCGAGCGCATCCTGCAACTGCAATCGCGCCTCGCCAAGCTGTTCGGTTTCCAGCGCGCGCTGTTCGGACTGCTCGGCGAGTTCTTCGTCCAGCCGAAGACGACGTAAGCTCAGTTGCTCCAGCTTGGCCTGGCTCGCGGATAGCCGCGCCTTCAGTTCGCCCTGCTGCCGGGACACCTCCTGATGCCGGCGGCGCTGGTATTCACGGCGCTCTTCCTGCTGGCGTTGCGCCTCGCGGAGCTGGCCAAGGTTCTCGCCTAGCACTTCCAGACTGGCCTCGTGCTCGTCACGCTCGGTCTGTAACCGCTCCAGCTCGTGACCGCGCGCCAGCAACCCGGACTCGGCTTCACCCGCACGCCGCACCCGCAGAAAATGCCGGCCAACCCAATAACCGTCACGGCTGATCAAACTTTCATCATCGCCGAGCGAGCCACGCGCAGCCAGCGCCTGATCAAGATCGTGCACCGGTCGCACCCGGCCCAACCATGGCGACAGATCGGCAGCTGACTCGACCTTATCAAGCAAGCTGCCGACAATACGCCCGCCACCCTGCGCCGGACTGACCAGACGCAGATCGCCTTGTTCGAAGCCGCTCAAATCGAGGCCGTCGAATTTATCCAACAACATCGCCTGCAGGTCCGCGCCCAGTACGGTTTCGACCGCCAGCTCCCAGCCCGGCTCGACGCGAAGCCTTTCGGCAAGGCGAGGTCGCTGATCGAGCCCCTGCTCGCGCAACCATTCGGAGACGCCCTTACCTGGATCCATTGCCGCCTGTTGCAAGGCTTCCAGCGAAGCAATGCGGCCATTCAGCCGCTGCAGCTCACCCAGAGCCTGTTGCTCAGCCTGGGCGGTTTGCTGCAGCTGCTCGCGTAATCGCTCAAGCTGCTGATCGATCTGCTCCTGCGCGGCGACCAGTTCTTCCAGGCTCAACTCATTGACGGCGAGCTGTTCGCTCAGCTCTGCTACCGCGGCATCCTCTGGTTCCCCAGCGAGCGAGGTGCGCTCGTCTTCCAGGCGGCGCTGGCGCTCGGCCAGCCGTTCCAGGCTCTGTTCGAGTTGCTGGATACGGGACTGCTGCACCTCAGCCGCTCGGCGCGGCTCAGCGCTTTGCTGGTTGAAACGTTCCCACTGTTCTTGCCAAAGCTGCATCGCGCTTTCGGCTTCTTCGAGTTGCGCGGCAGTTTCCTCCGCCGCCGCGCCAGCCATTTCCTGCTCGGGCTCGAGCATTGCCAACTCCTCGCCGAGAGTGGCGAGCAAGGTGCGGTCATGCTCCAGATGCGATTCGGTTTCCAGCCGCGCCTGCTCGGCCTCGCGTAGGTCATCCTGCAGCTGCCGCAGGCGCTGTTGACCGTGCTGGATGCTCTGCTCTACCCGCGCGATATCGCCGCCAACAGAATAGAAGCGCCCCTGAACCAGATTGAAACGCTCGGACAGTTCATGATGCCCGTCGCGCAAGCGCTCGATACTGGCGTCAGCGTTGCGCTGCTCGGCCACCAGCGCCTCGAAGCCGACCTCCTGATCGCCGATCACTTGTTCACGCTGACCAACTTGATCGTTCAGCGCCTGCCAGCGCAATGCTGATAGTTGCGCCTTAAGCTGGCGCTCTTCGGCCTTGTACTCTTGGTACTTCTCGGCCGACTGGGCCTGGCGGTGCAAGCGCTCCAGCTGGCGCTCCAGCTCCTCACGCAGATCGGTCAGGCGCGCCAGATTCTCATGGGTTCGGCGAATGCGGCTCTCGGTTTCGCGACGGCGCTCCTTGTACTTGGAGATGCCCGCCGCCTCTTCGATGAAGCTGCGCAGATCTTCGGGCTTGGCCTCGATCAGTTTGGAGATCATGCCCTGCTCGATGATCGAGTAGCTGCGTGGCCCCAGACCGGTGCCTAAAAAGATGTCGGTGATATCCCGGCGGCGACATTTCACACCGTTGAGGAAATAAGTGTTCTGAGAATCACGGGTGACCCGACGGCGAATGGAAATCTCGGCGAAGGCGGCATATTCGCCTGTCAGGGTGCCGTCGGAATTATCGAAGATCAGCTCGATGCTGGCCTGAGTCACCGGCTTGCGGGTATTCGAGCCGTTGAAAATGACATCGGTCATCGACTCGCCACGCAGATTCTTCGCCGAGCTTTCGCCCATCACCCAGCGCACGGCGTCGATTATGTTCGATTTGCCGCAACCATTCGGGCCGACCACTGCCGCCATGTTGCTCGGAAAGCTGACGGTAGTGGGATCGACGAAAGATTTGAAACCCGCGAGCTTGATGCTTTTCAGACGCATGGAGGCCTATCCGTGGCAATCGGCGTAAGGATGTACAAGCAGAGTCGCCGTGAACATCGGGATTCCTGACGTGGGTGCTACGCGAAACGGCGGAGTTTACCACGTCGCCTTGTGGCCATCGCAGGCATAGATGGCCAGTGTTTCAAGCAATCGCGATGCGATGCGGACGTAGCGTGGGCCGAGCGGCGCTCCGTCCCAGATCCCGAGCGATTTCAGCCCACCAATGGCGGCAGCCGAGGCACTTCGTAGCCGCAATAAACGGCATGAACGTAGCGTGGTGTTGGCCCATGCGGGATGCCGACTCTGCTTCGACGTGACTGGAATTATGTCTGGTGGGCTGAAGCCCACCCTACGGAACTGCTGGGTTCGGTGTTTTACCAAACAGGCTTTTTCTTGCGGCTCGCCTCGATAGCGATTCATCCAGCTCAGCCGCTGGTTGCTGCAAGAAGCGACGTCAATTACCCCCCTGTCATGCTCATGAAGCGCACCACTTGCACTTGCTCGTCGGTACGGAACTCGTGCTTCTCCGGCTTGAGCTGCAGCGCGTCGACCAGCGCGTGGCGCAATCGCTCGCTGTCGCCTGGGTAGCGACGCATCAGGCTTTTGAGGTCCAGCGCGCCTTCATGTCCAAGGCAAAGCACCAGCTTGCCTTCGGCCGTGATACGCACGCGGTTGCAGCTGCCGCAGAAGTTATTGCTGTGCGGCGAGATGAAGCCGACCTGGGTTTCGCTACCGGCTACCTGCCAATAGCGCGACGGCCCGCCGGTGGTGTGACTGCTGCGTATCAGTTGATGGCCGACTTCGATGCGCTCGCGCACTTCTTCGCTGGAGCAGAAGGTGATCTGGCGCTCGTGGCTGGACACGGTTCCCAGCGGCATTTCTTCGATGAAGCTGATATCCAGCCCGCGCTCGACAGCGAAATTCACCAGATCGAGCACTTCGTCATCATTGCGACCTTTCTGAATCACGCTATTGAGCTTGATCCGGCAGAACCCGGCATTGCGCGCCGTCTCGATCCCTTCGAGTACCTGATCGAGCTTGTCGCGACGAGTGAGCTCGGCGAAACGCTCGCGCTTGAGCGAATCCAGGCTGATATTGAGGCGTTTGACGCCCGCGTCGCGCAAGACTGACGCCAGCGTTGGCAGCTGCGAGCCGTTAGTGGTGATTGCCAGATCTTCCAGCTCCTCGCGCGCACCCAGGCGAGCCAGTAGGCTGGGCAAGCCCTTGCGCACCAGCGGCTCGCCGCCGGTCACGCGGATGCGCTTGACGCCCAGGCTGATGAAGGCGTCGGCGACCGCGTAGAGCTCTTCGAGTGTGAGAATTTGCGCGCGCGGCGCAAAGACCATGTCTTCGCTCATGCAATAGGTGCAACGGAAGTCGCAACGGTCGGTGACCGACAACCTCAGGTAAGTGATGCGCCGGCCGAACGGGTCGACCAACTGGGAATCTGGCATGTCGCTCTCCAACGGCTTGATGCGCATGGACAAGACTATGCCGGAACGTGACGTGTGGCAAAGGTGACGAGGCGAATGGCATGCAACAGCACCCATTACGCAACGGGCGTCGTCAAACGCGAGTTGATCATTTGATGGGTTGCACCTACACGGGGCGGCCATCACGCGACGCGGTTCACGACACAGCCGATGCGGCCCGCCCGCAGGCAAAGTCCCGGCACAGACAACACTGGCTGCATGAATCTTCGGCGAACGCGCAACGATACTTTGATGGCACGACTCGAACTCTAGGATAATTCGCCTTCGCCGATTCACCGGAGCTTTTACAGATGGATAACGACGCCCTCCGATCGATGGGCTGGCGCGAGCGCCTCTACATCATCATTTTTTTCACCAATACGCCCGCCGGCAAACGCTTCGATACCTGGCTGCTCGGCTTTATCTTCGCGAGCCTGGTTGTGGTGATGTTCGACAGCGTCGCGTCCTACCGGGAGCAGTACGGCACGTTGTTGACTGGGCTGGAGTGGTTTTTCACTGCCGTTTTCGCTGTCGAATATCTGGTGCGGATCTATTGCCACCCAGAGCCACGCAAATACATTTTCAGTTTCTACGGCGCCATCGACCTAATTTCCGTGTTGCCAGCATTTATCGCCCTGTTTCTACCGGACGCACAGTACCTGTTGGTGGTGCGCACCATTCGCATGCTGCGTGTTTTCCGCGTCCTCAAGCTGACGCAATACCTGAGCCAGGCCAACTTTCTGCTGGTCGCGCTGCGTGGCAGCAAGCAGAAAATCGTCGTCTTTTTGCTCAGCGTTACTACGATGGTGCTCGTGTACGGCACGCTGATGTATGTGATCGAAGGCCCGGAGAACGGCTTCACCAGCATTCCGATGAGCATCTATTGGGCCGTGGTAACCATCACCACAGTGGGCTTCGGCGATATCGTCCCGCATACGCCACTGGGCAAGGCGGTTTCTACATTGGTGATGATCACCGGTTACTCGATCATCGCCGTGCCCACCGGTATTTTTACGGCGGAACTGGCGACCGCGATGCGCGCCGACAGTTTGCAACATCGCTGTCCCACGTGCGAAAAGCTCAGCCACGAGCCGAACGCGGCTTTTTGCAGTCGCTGTGGAAGTCAGCTTTTCAATCGAGCAGAACGCGACGTCGAAAGCTGATCTCATTTGGCCTGATCAATCGACGGCGATGAGCTGGCCTTCTCACACAACCGAGCAGCCATACAGGTCCATCGCCAGTCGCCGAGAATTTTCCATCCGAACCGCCTCGGTACAGGGTTGTCACAACCTCTGACTTGCCGCAGGCCGGATGGAGACGCAAATGCCCTTGCTCAAACTGCTGCATTTCGCAGGCCTGCTGTGCTGGTGCGGCACCCTCTTATATCTGCCGGCGCTCATTGCGGCCGGCACCAAGCGCAGTGACGCGCTTTTTTATCGAGACCATGCCCACCTGACCCGCATGGTTTTCAACCTCATCGGCACGCCAGCCGCGCTTATTGCAATTGGATCGGGGACCGCCCTGTTTCTGCGCGACGGCATCGTGGCCGGATGGCTGATCGTCAAACTCAGCACGGTCGCCGGCATGGTGCTGTGCCATGCCCTGTGCGGCGTGCTTGTGCTGCATATCGAACGCTCCCCCGAACAGAGCGTGAGCATTCGCTGCCGCTTTCTCGGCGTCGTTGCCGCGACATTCATTACGGCAACGCTCTGGCTGGTACTGGCCAAGCCGTTCTAGTTCACGACCCAAACCGCTCGATCAACCGAATAAAGCCCATGACCGAACGATCCAAGCCTCATCCACAGCCCAGGTCAGACCTTGTCCAGATCGACCCCGACAGCATGCTCGTAGACCAGTCGCCCGCCAAGATAGGCAGCCAGGGAAATCATCGCAGCGGTGATTGCCGACAGATACAGCGCCCAGTACAGCATGCTGTCTCCGTCGTTCTGGTAACGCAGCAACCAGTTGAGCGAAGCCAGCGAAAGCATCATCACCGCCAGGATCGCATGACACCATGCGGTGATCTTCTGCCGAATCTCGGGTACCGTAACCAGATCGATCAAGCCGAAAATGCTGGCGACCCAGCCTCCGAGCGCGCCTACGCCGGCCAGCCAAAGCCCGGCACGCCACCAGAAATCATCCAGCGTAAAGAGATGAGCGATATCGACCGGCAGCAGCCCGGTCAAAGCCGCCACGGGGAAATGGATCAGCATCGGATGCAAAGGATGCCCGGCAATCGCGGCGCGGCTGTGGATGGAGTCTCGGTATCGGGCCATTCGGCTCTCCGGCGGCATTCAAGGGAACTGGGCACTCGCGCTCAACGAATCGGCAGCCTCTTGAAATGGACCACGCTGGCGCTGGCAGTTCCTTCGCTAAGCGCCTGCGGCGGTCCGCTGTCCGCCCTCAACCCGGCCAGCCCGATGGCGCGGCAGGTGTCGAATGTCTGGTGGGGGATGTTCGCCTTCGCCACGCTCGTGTTGGTGGTTGTGAGTGCGTTATGGATCTATGCGCTGGCACGCAAACCGCGCAAGACCACTGATGAACAAGCAATACGACTCAATCGGCGCTGGGTCATAGGCGGCGGCATCGTGTTGCCAAGCGTAAGCATTATCGTGCTGCTGATATTTGGCATCCCGACCGGACGCAGCATGATTCCGTTGCCAGTGGAGGGCGAGCAGCCGCTGAAGGTCGAGGTCACCGGCCATCAGTGGTGGTGGGAGGTGCATTACCCCGACAGCGGTGTCACCACAGCCAACCAGCTGATCATCCCGGCCGGCCGCCTTGTGGACGTGCATGTCACCAGTGCCGATGTCATTCACTCGTTCTGGGTCCCACGGCTCGGCGGCAAGATGGACATGCTGCCCGGGCGGACCAACATCATTCGTATCGAAGCAGGGCATACCGGAATATTCCACGGGCAGTGCTCCGAGTTCTGCGGCCTGCAGCATGCGCACATGAAGTTGCATGTAGAAGCGCTGGACGAAGGTGGTTTTGGCGAATGGATTGCCGCGAGAGAAAACCTCAACTTTACGCAGCGCGCGCCCGGCGAGGCAGGTCAGGTGTTTCAGGACCGCTGCGGCCAATGCCATCGCGTCGCAGGGATTACCGAGGGCAATCGCGCACCGGACCTCACCGACCTGGCAACCCGGCCAAGCCTAGGCGCGGGCGTGATCGACAATGACGAAGAAGGTCTCCGCCGCTGGCTGCGCGAGCACAAGACGCTCAAGTTCGGCAATGGCATGCCTGCCCACGACGACGTTCCGCCTGAAACCCTTGACCAGATCGCCGATTGGCTGGAGACGCTCGCGCCATGACTTATTTCGACAAAAGCAGCGCGCCCTCTACGGACCCGGATCAGCTGCACGACCAGTTCAACGAGGTCTGGGGCAATCCGCGCGGCTGGCGCGCGCTGACCATCGTCAACCACACCAGCATAGGCCTGCGTTTTCTGATCACAGGCGGGGTGTTCTTCCTGATCGGCGGCCTGATGGCGATGCTGATCCGCACCCAGCTCGCCCTGCCCGGCTACGTATTGATGGAGCCGGACGTCTACAACCAGGTATTCACCATGCATGGCTCGGTGATGATGTTTTTGTTCGCCGTGCCAATGATGGAAGGACTGGCGGTCTACCTCATCCCGAAGATGCTCGGTGCACGGGATCTAATCTTCCCGAGGCTGTCTGCGCTCGGCTATTACTGCTACCTCTTCGGCGGCATCATTCTGCTGTCCAGCGTGTTTCTCGGCGTGGCGCCCAAGGCCGGCTGGTTTATGTATACGCCGCTGTCGAGCTCGTCGCACATGCCTGGGGTCAACTCCGATTTCTGGCTGCTGGGCATCACCTTCGTCGAGATCTCAGCGGTGAGCGCCGGGGTCGAGCTGGTGGTATCGATCTTGCGTACGCGAACCGACGGCATGGCGCTGCACAAGATGCCGCTCTACGCCTGGTACATCCTGGTCATGGCGCTGATGATCGTTTTCGGTTTCCCGCCATTGATCCTCGGCAGCATTTTGCTGGAGCTTGAGCGCGCGGCCGGGCTGCCGTTCTTCGACACCGCAAAGGGCGGCGACCCGGTGCTTTGGCAGCATCTGTTCTGGCTGTTTGGCCATCCTGAGGTGTACATCATTTTCCTACCGGGCGCCGGCATCGTTTCGACGCTGTTGCCGGTGTTCTGTCAGCGCCCCCTGGTGGGTTATCGCTGGGTGGTACTCGGCGTGCTGACGACCGGCTTCCTGAGCTTCGGACTATGGGTCCACCACATGTTCACCGTGGGTATTCCCGCGCTGGCCCTGGGCTTCTTCTCGGCGGCGAGCATGCTGGTCGCTATCCCTACGGGCGTGCAGATATTCGCCTGGATCGCGACGCTCTGGCTGGGCAAGCCGGTGTATCACGTGCCGATGTTATGGCTGGTGGGCTTCCTGATCGTCTTCGTCTGCGGCGGGCTGACCGGCGTGATGGTTGCCCTGGTGCCCTTCGATTGGCAGGTGCACGACACTCACTTCGTCGTCGCACATATGCATTACGTGCTGGTCGGCGGCATGTTCTTCCCGTTGATGGCCGGGCTGTATTACTGGCTGCCGCACTTTTCAGGACGTATGCCCTCGGTACGGCTCGGCCGCTGGGGCTTCTGGCTGGTGTTCATCGGTTTCAACATGACCTTTCTAATCATGCATTGGACCGGTCTGATCGGCATGCCGCGCCGGGTCTATACCTACGATACGGGCCTGGGCTGGGACATGCCTAATCTGGTCTCGTCGATCGGTAGTTTCATCATGGCGATCGGCATTGCCACCATCCTGCTGGACATCGTGTTGCACTTCCGCTTCGGCCAGCCGGCGAAGACGAACCCCTGGAACGCCGATACGCTGGAATGGGCCACCTGCTTGCCACCGAGCCCGTACAATTTTGTCAGCCTGCCGGAAATCACCGACCGCCACCCGCTGTGGAAGGATCCGGATCTGCCGGAGAGCATCGCCCGCGGCGAACATGCGCTGACGACCATCGATCACGGTCGGCGGGAAACCTGGGGCTCGGACCCGTTGACAGGCAAGGTGCGCGAAATCATTCACCTGCCCGGCAACAGCTGGTTGCCATTCGTGGCCTCGGTGTTTCTCGCCGTGCTCTGCCTGAGCCTGTTGAATAAGTTTTACTGGATGGCCCTCATCGCAACCATCGCAGCGCTGATCGTGTTGTTCCGCTGGTCCTGGGAAAACGGCGCACATCCGGTCGCCGCACCGGACGCGCATACCCAGCCCGGCGAGCCGCCGCTGCATTCGCGCACCTTCGACGGCCCCGGCTTGTGGGGCATGGGCGTAACGCTGCTGGCCAACGGCACTCTTTATCTCTCGCTGCTGTTCGGCTGGTTCTATCTATGGACGGTGTCGCCGGACTGGCAGGTGCCGGAGCGGTCGGACCTTAACGGTTGGCTGATGCTCGCCAGTGCCGTTCTGCTGACCATCGGGACGTTGTGGATGCGCGTGGTGCCGGCGCGATTGCGCCGTGGTAACAGTGATCGGTTGCTGGGCAATCTCTGCGCCGTGGCAGCTATCGGCCTGGTGCAATGCGCCACGCTATTGTGGGTGCTGCTCGGGGCCAATCTGCAGATAACCGAAACCGCACATGATGCGGTGATCTTCGTGATGCTGGCCTACAGCCTGATTCATTGCGCACTGGCGATGATTCTTACCGTGCTGCAGGCGATGCGGGTGATCTACGGCTATGTCGGCGACAAGGCGCCCTACGAAACCGTGGTGGTCGAGCAGCTCTGGTATTACAACCTCGGCGTGGTCTGGAGCGCCTACGCTGCAATCATTCTGTTCCCGACCGCCTGGGGAGCCGCCTGATGAAGCATCGCCGCACCTCGATCTTTCATCCCGTGCAGATTCCGTTCGGGCTGACCATCTGGAGCCTCTGGTTCGCCAGCATGTACGGCTCGCATGCAGTGATCTGCTCTATCGCACCACCCGATCCCAATCAGGGTATTTTCAACTGGCTGAACGCCAGTTTCGGCGTGTTCACTCTGATGGTAATCGCCCTGTTGCTATGGCTGGGTCGCCGTTCCTGGAAACTCTCGCGTCCGCCGCATGATCTCAACGAGCGCCAAATCTTCGTCACCAAGATTTCCTCGGGCATCCACTTCATTGCGGCGCTGTCCACGATATTCGTCGGACTTCAGCTGGCGTTTCTGCCGCCATGCATATGATTCGATGGATTACAGACCCATCCTACGAACCGATTTAAGGCCCGAGCGAAGGCATCAGTCGGTCTTCTTGCGAATCCAATAGAAATAGGTGCCTTCTTCGGCTTGCTGTTCGACCAGTTCATGACCGAGGAAGACGCAGAATTTGGGAATATCGCGTTGGGTGGACGGGTCGGTGGCGATCACCTTTAGCAACTCGCCCCCCTCAAGGCCGCGGACCTTGTTGTGCAGCATCATCACCGGCTCAGGGCAGTTGAGACCGCTGGCATCGAGCACCGCGTCGGCGAACAGTTCAGCAGAATGAGACATCACAGGCTCCATAAAAGGTCGTTGAAAAAACGTAGGCGAGGCAGGCAAGACAAGGCGCAACGACCAGCGAGAGTAACAGCCGCAGGCTGGCCCGAAGGGTGAGCGCAGCGAATCAAAACAGCCGAAGAAGCGGAGTTTAGGTGTTCTAAATGAGCATTCTGACTGGGCTCGCAACCGAGGCTGTTTTTAACGCAGTATTGCCAATGCAGGTAGTTTTTCAACGGCCTGCTAAAACAGGTCGGCATTGTCGCCAGACTTATCGTGCGGTCACCAGGCCAAGCGTCACAGCCGACGCAAATGGCAGGTCACTTCCTCGCGGTCATGGTAAAGCTGCTTGCAGCCGATGCTGGCCTTCACTCCTCGTTCGGCAAGCCCATCGGCGATGCGTTCCAGCAAACGTTTCACTTCGGCGTAGCGTTGCTTCATTGGCAGTTTCAGGTTGACCACCGCTTCTCGGCATAGACCTTCGCCAATCCAGGTTTCCAGCAAAGCGGCATTTTTTGCCGGTTTTTCGACGATGTCGCAAACCATCCAATCCACCGGTCGCTTCGGGCGGAAGGCAAAACCGTCCGCACGATAATGCCCAACCAGCCCCGACTCGAGCAGCGCCTCGTTCATCGGCCCGTTGTCGACCGCCATTACCTCAATGTCCCGATTGACCAGCTGCCAGGTCCAACCACCCGGCGAGGCGCCAAGGTCCACCGCGGTCATGCCCGCCGCCAGTCGCTCATCCCACTTATCGCGTGGAATGAAGTGGTGCCAGGCCTCTTCCAGTTTCAGCGTCGACCGGCTCGGCGCCTGCCGCGGGAATTTCAGCCGCGGAATACCCATCGGCCACATGGCGCTGTTGTCTGGCTCGGCGAGGCCAAGAAACACCTCGCGACCACTTTTGATGGTCAGTAGCAGGCGCGGACCGTTACCGCCCTCGTTCAATCGGCCCGCCTTCGTCAGCGCCTTGCGCAACGGCGCCTCGAACTTGCGGCAAAAGGTCGACAGCTCTTTGCCATCGTTAGTGTCCAGCACTTCCAGCCAGAGGCTGCCGCACACCGGATACGTCCTGAGATGTTCGAGCAGCACACCGATTCGATCGGTTTCAGGTAAGGCTAGGTAGCCGCCACGGGCCCATTGTCGGGGAAAGATCAGCCGGGCGAAGCGTGTACCGCGCATCAACCGCTCCGCACCCTCCTCCTCGCTGCAGATGAACTCGGCGCAGGCGCTGTCCGGTTTCGCCTTGGCGTAGCCGGCCACATCAAGGCGGGCAGCGTGATCGCTGATCTCGGCGCAGACTTCGCTCTCAAAGCCCGGCCGGCAATGCAGCAACAATGTTTTCATGGTACGAACCCTGTAGTCGTCGCAAAGGCGCATTGGCGCGCAAGCGCTCTGCGACCAAAGCCGCACATCATAGCCGAGTGGGGAACCCCAGGCGCGCTGCCCCGGTCCAGTGAACAGTTAGCTGGATCATCGGGGCCCTGATGGGTAGCCATCAGGCGTCTGCAAAAAATGCCAAGGCGAGGATTCCATTACCGCCGACATCGATGACCACTTTCGTGGCGAAACACTTCGCCTGGGGCTAGTTTCAACATAACGCTCCCTATTCCAGTCAGCCCGACCGTGCGGGCACAAGGAGAGACGAATGCCATCCCTGGACAGCCTGAACTGCCGTCGAAGCCTCGATGTGAACGGCAAAACCTATCAGTACTACAGCCTTCCCGAAGCCGCGAAACAGCTGGGCGACATCAGCCGCTTGCCGACCTCGCTCAAAGTGCTGTTGGAAAATCTGCTGCGCTGGGAGGATGACGTCACGGTGCGTGCCGATGACTTCACCTCGCTGGCGGTGTGGCTGAAGACTCACACCTCCGAGCGCGAAATTCAGTACCGCCCCGCGCGAGTACTGATGCAAGACTTCACCGGCGTCCCCGCAGTCGTCGACCTGACGGCCATGCGCGATGCCGTGTCCCGAGCCGGTGGTGATCCTCAGCGCATCAATCCACTGTCGCCGGTGGACCTGGTGATCGATCACTCGGTGATGGTCGACCGCTTCGGCAGCGACAAGGCATTCGAGCAGAACGTCGACATCGAAATGCAACGCAACGGCGAACGCTACGAGTTTCTGCGCTGGGGTCAGCAGGCCTTCGACAATTTCCGCGTGGTGCCGCCGGGCACTGGCATCTGCCACCAGGTCAACCTCGAATACCTGGGCCAAGTGGTGTGGACCAAAGAGGAAGGCGGCGAAACCATCGCCTACCCGGACACCCTGGTCGGCACCGATTCGCATACCACCATGATCAACGGCCTCGGCGTGCTGGGTTGGGGCGTGGGTGGTATCGAGGCGGAGGCGGCCATGCTCGGCCAGCCGGTGTCGATGCTGATTCCTGAAGTGGTCGGCATGCGCCTGATCGGCAAACTCAACGAAGGCGTTACCGCTACCGATCTGGTGCTCACCGTTACGCAGATATTGCGCAAGCATGGTGTGGTCGGCAAATTCGTCGAATTCTTCGGCCCCGGCCTCGACAATCTTCCCCTCGCCGACCGCGCGACCATCGGCAACATGGCACCCGAATACGGCGCCACTTGCGGTTTTTTCCCGGTGGATCAAGTCACGATCGATTATCTGCGCCTGACCGGGCGCGACGAGGACCGCATCGCACTGGTGGAGGCCTACAGCAAGGCCCAAGGCATGTGGCGCGACAGCAGTTCGCCGGACCCAGTATTCACCGCCACGCTGGAGCTCGACCTCAGTCAGGTGCAGCCCTCCCTCGCCGGGCCCAAGCGCCCGCAGGACAGGGTTTCGCTGGGCGATATCGGTGCCGCCTTCGATCTTCTACTGGAAACCAGCGGCAAGACCCAGCAGGCCAACAGCTCGGTCCCGATCGCCGGAGAAGATTTCGGTCTCAAGCATGGCGCAGTCGTCATCGCGGCAATTACCTCCTGCACCAACACCTCCAACCCCAACGTGCTAATGGCCGCCGGGCTGGTGGCGAAGAAGGCGCTCGAGCGCGGATTGAAGCGTGCGCCCTGGGTGAAATCCTCCCTCGCACCTGGCTCCAAGGTGGTCACCGATTATCTAGAGCGCGCCGGGCTGACCACTTATCTGGATCAGCTCGGTTTCAATCTCGTTGGCTATGGCTGCACCACGTGCATCGGTAACTCCGGGCCGTTGCCCGAGGCCATTGGCCAGGCGGTCACCGACAACGATCTGGTCGTGTCCTCGGTGCTCTCCGGCAACCGCAACTTCGAGGGTCGCGTGCATCCGCTGGTGAAGGCCAACTGGTTGGCTTCGCCGCCGCTGGTGGTGGCCTTCGCGCTTGCCGGCACAACCCGGATCAACATGGACAAGGACCCGCTGGGTTACGACGAGCAGAACCAGCCGGTCTATCTCAAGGACATCTGGCCGACCAGCGCCGAGGTGAACGAAGCGGTCAGCAAGATCGATGGACAAATGTTCCGTACGCGCTATGCGGATGTCTTTAGCGGCGATGAGCATTGGCAGTCCATCGCGGTGACCGCTGGCGATACTTACAAATGGAACAGCAATTCCAGCTACGTACAGAATCCGCCGTTCTTCGAGGACATCGCTCAGCCGCTGGTGCCGCCGACGAATGTCGAGAATGCGCGCATTCTCGCTCTGTTTGGCGACTCCATCACCACCGACCACATTTCGCCAGCCGGCAACATCAAGGCGAGTTCGCCGGCAGGTCTGTACCTGCAACAACTGGGTGTGAAACCGGAAGACTTTAATTCCTACGGTTCGCGCCGAGGTAACCACGAAGTGATGATGCGCGGCACTTTCGCCAACATCCGCATCAAGAACGAGATGCTTGGCGGCGAAGAAGGCGGCAATACGCTCCATCAGCCGAGCGCCGAGCGTATGTCGATTTACGATGCGGCGATGCGCTACCAGACCGAAGGCGTGCCGCTGGTGGTGATCGCTGGCAAGGAATACGGCACCGGCTCCAGCCGCGACTGGGCGGCCAAGGGCACCAACCTGCTCGGGGTAAAAGCTGTGATCGCCGAAAGCTTCGAGCGCATCCACCGCTCCAACCTGATCGGCATGGGCGTGCTGGCGCTGCAGTTCGTCGGTGATCAAACGCGCAAATCACTAAACCTGACCGGTAACGAGACGCTCTCCATCCGGGGTCTCAGTGCCGACATCAAGCCACGTCAGCTGCTGACCGTGGATGTGGAGCGCGAGGACGGCTCACGAGACAATTTCCAGGTGCTCTGCCGTATCGACACGCTCAATGAAGTTCAGTACTTCAAGGCCGGCGGCATTCTGCATTATGTCTTGAGGCAGTTGATCGCAGCTTAAGCATTTGGCACCTCTGCACCATTCACGCCCGCTGGCAGCACTGCTGCAGCGGGCGTTTTAATTTGTGCGAATGATTTGTCGATCAACGCTCAACAGATTGGTTTTGCTGCCGTTAAAGGCATGGCGTGCCGTCTCCGACCGCCCCAAGACAAACCAAATCATCTCGAACTGCCAGGCGTACTCCCATGCGAAACAACCAGCCCATCACTCAGCGTGAATATGCATTCCCAGAGCAGCAGCGGCTGATTTCCACCACAGACCTCAAAGGCCAGATTAGCTACTGCAACGATATATTCGTGGAAGTCAGCGGCTTCGAGCGCGGCGAATTGATCGGCTCGCCGCATAACCTGATACGTCACCCGGACGTGCCGGCCGCCGTGTTCGCCCACATGTGGGCGGCACTCAAGGACGGCAAACCCTGGATGGGCATCGTCAAGAATCGACGCAAGAATGGCGACCATTACTGGGTCAACGCCTACATGACGCCTGTGCTCGATATGCAGCACAAGATCATCGGTTACGAGTCGGTTCGCACCAAGCCCACACGCGAACAGGTGCAGCGGGCGGAGGCACTTTATGCGCGACTCAACGCGGGCAAGAACGGCGTGCCACAGCGCGACAAGTGGCTGCCCGTCGCAGTCAGCTGGCTGCCTTTCGTCGTCATCAGCCAGATTGGCTTCATGATTGGAGCGTGGCTTGACCATACTTTGGGCTTTGCCCTTGCTGCCCTGCTGTCCGTACCGCTCGGGCTGGCCGGGCGTCATTGGCAGATGCGTGGGATGAACCGGCTGTTGCGCCTGACCGAGCAATCCACCAGCGATCCACTGATCGCGCAGATGTACACCGATACCCAGGGCACCGAAGCCCGGCTGGAAATGGCAATGCTCAGCGAACATACACGACTGAAGACCTGTCTGACCCGCCTTCAGGACAGCGCCGAGCAGCTTCAGCAGCAAGCCAAACGCGCGGATGGCCTGGCGCACAGCTGCTCCGATGGCCTGGGTCGTCAGCATCACGAAACCGAACAGGTCGCTACGGCTATCAATCAGATGGCCGCAACGACTCAGGAGGTTGCCGGCAACGTTGCCCTGGCGGCAGGCGCCACTGAAGAGGCCAGCCGGCTCGCCGCCGAGGGTCGAGAAATCAGCGCACAAACCCGCAAGGCCATTGAGTTGCTGGCCAGCGCAGTGACCGAGACAGGCGATGCGGTTTCAGCGCTGGCGCAGAACAGCGACGAAATCGGCACCGTCGTCGATGTGATCAAAAGCATTGCCGACCAGACCAACTTGCTCGCACTCAACGCGGCCATCGAGGCGGCCCGCGCCGGGGAAAGCGGTCGTGGCTTCGCGGTGGTCGCCGACGAGGTTCGCCAACTGGCCCAGCGCACCGCTACCGCCACCGGGCAGATCCATCAACTGATCGAAAAGCTTCAGGTACAGGCACGTCAGGCCGTTGAAACCACCGAGCAGGGCCGCACACAGGCGAGCCGCGGTGTGGAGCGGGTGATCGACGCGGACAAGGCGCTCACCGGTATTAACACGGCGGTGGAACGCATCATCGACATGACCTCGCAGATCGCTTCGGCGACCGAACAGCAGAGTGCGGTCGCCGAGGAAATCAGCCACAACGTCAGCAATATCGCCCGCCTCGCCGATCAGACCTCGGGTGACGCACAAAGCTTGACGTTGCTTTCCGAGGAACTGGCCGCAACCGCTCAGACGCAATATTCCCTGGTGGAGCGTTTCAACCGCTGAGTGGTTGGCTACTGAGGAACGCCGCGACTGCGTTCGCGGCGTTATCGAGATGCTGATCGTGAGTCAGTCCTGATCGCTTCAGCGGCTTGAGATCATGGTCGGCGGCTGCCAGCCAGCTGATGCGAATCGTCGGCGACAGCGAGTATCCGGCGACCGTATTCCGGTCGCCCAGCCCGTCGCGCTCACCCTGAACGATCAGAGTCGGCGTGCGCAGCCCGGCAAGATGCGCTACGCGCGGCTTCTCCGGCTTTCCCGCGGCGTAAAAGGGATAACCCAGACACACCAGCGCATCAACCTCCAGCTCATCGGCCAGGAGGCTGGCCATCCGTCCGCCCATCGATTTGCCACCGATCGCCAGCCGGCCTGCAGTTTGCTGCCGCACGTAGTCATAGACGTTCCGCCATTGTTGTAGCAATAGAGCCTGAGGGCTCGGTGGACGTTTGCGCCCGTTGTGGCGCCGCTCGGCCATGTAGGCGAATTCGAAACGGAACACCGCGATTCCTCGCGCGACGAGGCGCTCGGTCATCTGCGCCATGAAGGGGCTGTCCATCGGCGCCCCTGCGCCGTGCGCGAGGATCAGGCTCGCGCAGGCTTCGTCGCGCGGGGAATCGACCATGACGAGCGGGACGTCGTCTCCCGGCGTGTATTGATCGCGCTGCATATCGGTCATCTGTACGTCCCCATGCTTTTCTCTATATCTATCGAGCAATGCGTATGAACACATCGCAATGGCTATAAATGGCCATCATGGTGGAAATCAGGCGAGCCGCAACACGCCGCAGCATCAATAGAGGATGCGCCTGCTATGCCTACGCTTACGGCCTCCCGCAAAAGCCGAAGCAACCGACCAAGCAGTAGAACTTCCGTGGGAGGACAACGATACCTGCTTTGTTTTTCGACCAGGGCCGCCCCAAAAAGCCGCAGTGCGACGCTCTGTCGCAGGCCGTCCAGTCCATCCTCGCTTTGCCCTTGGGCCCGCCTGCTCCTATATTCTTCTCCATTCGCCGGACTATGCAGAACTACAAGGCGAAGCTCTCGATTCAGCACATCGGCATGATGTGAAAAACGACCCTGCAAAAGGCATGGAAAACGCTTGGGATCAGGGTCCGAACGGCACGAGATGGCCTGGGCCTCGTTTGCATTGCCCCCCTCCTTTCTCCATACTTGCCGCCGTTTTTGCCCCTCTGAAATGCCATTTAGCGTGGAAGCCTTGCATGAGCACAGCAATAAGTGAGACTGCATATAACTATAAGGTGGTTCGCCAATTCGCCATCATGACGGTGGTGTGGGGAATCATTGGGATGGGTCTGGGCGTTCTTATCGCCTCGCAGCTGGTGTGGCCCGCACTCAACTTCGATCTACCGTGGGCAAGCTTCGGTCGTTTACGTCCGCTGCATACCAACCTGGTGATCTTCGCGTTCGGCGGCTGCGCCCTCATGGCCACGTCCTTCTACGTGGTACAGCGCACCAGCCAGACCCGACTGATGTCCGACGGTCTCGCCGCATTTACCTTCTGGGGCTGGCAGGCGGTGATCGTCCTGGCGATCCTTACCCTGCCGCAAGGCTTCACCAGCAGCAAGGAATACGCCGAGCTTGAATGGCCGATCGATATCCTGCTGGCGGTCGTCTGGATCAGCTACGCGATCGTATTCTTCGGCACGATCGTGAAGCGCAAGGTAAGCCATATCTACGTAGGTAACTGGTTCTACGGTGGCTTCATACTGGTGACGGCGATGCTGCACATCGTCAACAATCTGGAAATCCCTGTTTCCTGGTTCAAGTCTTATTCGATCTACTCCGGCGCCACCGATGCCATGGTGCAATGGTGGTACGGCCATAATGCTGTGGGCTTCTTCCTGACCACTGGCTTCCTGGGCATGATGTACTACTTCGTGCCGAAGCAGGCTGAGCGCCCGGTCTACTCCTATCGCCTGTCCATCGTGCACTTCTGGGCACTGGTCACGCTGTACATCTGGGCCGGCCCGCACCACCTGCACTACACCGCGCTACCAGAGTGGGCTCAGAGCCTGGGCATGGCAATGTCGATCATTCTCTTGGCACCGAGCTGGGGCGGCATGATCAACGGCATGATGACGCTCTCGGGCGCCTGGCATAAGCTGCGCACCGACCCGATCCTGCGCTTTCTGGTGGTATCGCTGGCGTTCTACGGCATGTCGACCTTCGAAGGTCCGATGATGGCGATCAAGACCGTCAACGCACTGTCCCACTACACCGACTGGACCATCGGCCACGTTCACGCCGGCGCTCTCGGCTGGGTAGCGATGATCACCATCGGCTCCATGTATCACCTGATTCCGAAGGTTTTCGCTCGCGAGCAGATGCATAGCATCGGGCTGATCAATGCCCACTTCTGGCTGGCTACCATCGGCACAGTGCTCTATATCGCCTCGATGTGGGTCAACGGTATCACTCAAGGCCTGATGTGGCGGGCGGTCAACGAAGACGGCACTCTCACTTACTCCTTCGTCGAGGCGCTGGAAGCCAGTCATCCAGGCTTCATCGTTCGAGCGTTGGGCGGTGCGTTCTTCCTCACCGGCATGCTGCTGATGGCCTACAACACCTGGCGTACCGTGCGCGCCGCCAAGCCGGCTGAATACGAAGTCGCTGCGCAGATCGTCTGAGGAGCCGAGCAATGAAAAGTCACGAGTTACTTGAAAAGAACGTTGGCCTGCTGGCCCTGTTCATGACCCTGGCTGTCAGCCTTGGCGGTTTGACGCAGATCGTCCCGTTGTTCTTCCAGGACGTCGTCAACGAGCCGGTGGAAGGCATGGAGCCGCGCACCGCCCTGCAGCAGGAAGGCCGCGATATCTATATCCGTGAGGGCTGCGTTGGTTGCCACTCGCAAATGGTTCGCCCTTTCCGTGCCGAGACCGAGCGTTATGGTCACTACTCCGTCGCTGGCGAGAGCGTATACGACCACCCATTCCTGTGGGGCTCCAAGCGCACCGGCCCGGATCTGGCCCGCGTTGGCGGTCGCTACTCTGATGACTGGCACCGCGCGCACCTCTACAACCCGCGCAACGTGGTGCCCGAATCGAAGATGCCGTCCTACCCTTGGCTGGTGGAAAACAAGCTCGACGGCAAACATACCGCCGCCAAGCTGGAAGCACTTCGCAGCGTAGGCGTGCCCTACACCGATGAAGACATTGCCGGAGCCAAAGACGCCGTGAAGGGCAAGACCGAGATGGATGCTCTGGTGGCCTTCCTGCAAAGCCTTGGCACCTCCCTCACGAACAAACGGTAACGCATGATGGAAATCGGGACTCTTCGCGGCCTGGGCACCATTTTGGTCTTCGTCGCCTTCATTGGCCTCGTGCTCTGGGCCTACAGCAGCAAACGCAAGAAAAGCTTCGACGAAGCCGCAAATCTGCCCTTCGCTGATGAGACCGACACCAAGAAGCGTGAAGAAGAAGCTTCCAGGAGTAAGAAATAAATGACCACGTTTTGGAGCTGGTACGTCACCCTGCTGAGCCTGGGCACCATTGCGGCACTGGTCTGGCTGCTGCTTGCGACCCGCAAGGGGCAGCGTGGCGACAGTACAGAAGAAACCGTCGGCCATTCCTATGATGGCATCGAGGAATATGACAACCCACTGCCCAAGTGGTGGTTCATGCTGTTTGTCGGCACGGTGATCTTCGCCCTCGGCTACCTTGCCCTTTATCCGGGCCTGGGTAATTGGAAAGGCGTGCTGCCTGGCTATGAAGGCGGCTGGACGCAGGTTAAAGAATGGCAGCGCGAGATGGACAAGGCGAACGAGCAGTACGGCCCGCTCTACGCCAAGTTCGCGGCAATGCCAGTCGAGCAAGTCGCTCAGGACCCTCAGGCCTTGAAGATGGGCGGACGTCTATTCGCTTCGAATTGCTCGGTCTGCCATGGCTCCGACGCCAAGGGTGCCTATGGCTTCCCTAACCTCACGGACCACGACTGGTTATATGGCGGCGAGCCGGAAACCATCAAGACCACCATCATGGGCGGGCGCCAGGCGGCCATGCCTGCCTGGGCTAACGTGATTGGCGAAGATGGCATCCGTAACGTCGCCGGTTATGTTCGTAGCCTGTCTGGCCGCGATATCCCTGAGGGCATCAACGCCGACATCGAGCAAGGTCGGAAGATCTTCGCTACCAACTGCGTAGCCTGTCATGGTCCTGATGCCAAAGGTACCCAGGCCATGGGTGCACCGAACCTGACCGACAACGTCTGGCTTTACGGCTCGAGTTTCGGACAGATTCAGCAAACCCTGCGCTATGGTCGTAATGGTCGTATGCCTGCTCAGCAAGACCACCTTGGCAATGACAAGGTGCACCTGCTGGCCGCCTATGTGTACAGCCTCTCGCAAAAGTCGGAGAACTGATCCGATCGGTCCTCAGGCGCGACCGACGGTCGCACCTGAGATCGACCATCGAGGCGTACCATTCGCAGCAGGTAAGCAAAAGATCCCGGTCGGCAAGCATCGTCCGGGACACTCACCCTCCGCCGTGGTACGCATTCGATGTCTGAGCAAATCCCCGTCCATGATGTAACTCCCCCGGCCAAGGTCAACGCATCAACAGACCTCTACGCTGCCCGTGAAAAAATCTATACCCGCTCGTTCACCGGTCTTTTCCGCAATTTGCGACTCGTCGGCGGCGCGCTGCTGTTCATGCTTTATTTCGGCACCGTATGGCTGACCTGGAACGGCCGACAAGCCGTCTGGTGGGACTTGCCCGAGCGCAAGTTCTATATCTTCGGCGCCACGTTCTGGCCTCAAGACTTTATTCTGCTTTCAGCGCTGCTAATCATTTGCGCATTCGGGTTGTTCTTCATTACCGTATTTGCCGGTCGCGTCTGGTGTGGCTATACCTGCCCGCAGAGCGTGTTCACCTGGGTGTTCATGTGGGCGGAAAAAGTCACTGAAGGCGATCGCAACCAGCGCATGAAGCTCGACAAGGCGCCCATGAGCGCCAACAAGCTCACCCGCAAGTTCGGCAAACATGCCATCTGGCTGGCCGTCTCGCTGGCAATCGCCATTACCTTCGTGGGTTATTTCACGCCGATTCGCGGTTTGGTACCGGACCTCTTCACTTTACAGGTGGGGGGCTGGGCGACGTTCTGGATTGGTTTCTTCACGCTCGCCACTTATGGCAACGCCGGTTATCTGCGTGAGCAGGTGTGCATCTACATGTGCCCCTATGCTCGCTTCCAGAGTGTGATGTTCGACAAAGACACCCTGATCGTCTCTTACGACCCGCGCCGCGGCGAGCGCCGTGGTCCTCGCAAGAAGGAGGCCGATTACAAGGCCATGGGCCTCGGTGACTGCATCGATTGCACCATGTGCGTCCAGGTTTGCCCGACCGGCATCGACATCCGTGATGGCCTACAGGTCGAGTGCATTGGCTGCGCCGCCTGCATCGACGCCTGCGACACCATCATGGACAAGATGAACTACCCACGCGGGTTGATCAGCTACACCACCGAGCACAACCTGTCCGGACAAAAGACCCGCATGGTTCGCCCACGACTGATCGGCTACGCCATTGCGCTGACGGCAATGATGGGTGTGTTCGCCTATGCCGTCACCGACCGTTCGCTGGTCAAGCTCGACGTGCTCAAGGATCGCGTGCTCTACCGCGAAAACGAGCAAGGCAGAATCGAAAACGTTTACACACTCAAAGTGATGAACAAGGCTCAGAACGAGCAGACCTTCGTCATCGAAGCCACTGGGCTGAACGGCCTGCAATATGAAGGTCGCAATGAGATCCACGCCGCGGCCGGTGAGCTGATCACCGTTCCGGTGGAGCTCTCGGTTGCGCCGGAAAAGCTGCCATCGAGCGCAAACGAAATCGTCTTCCACATCAGATCGGCAGACGACCCTTCAATCAAAGATGAGTCGGAGAGCCGTTTCATCGGCCCGAGCATCCGCTGAACAGGTAGTACATGAGCACTTCCGACAACGAAAACACCCGGTGGTACACCCAGTTCTGGGCCTGGTTTGTCATCGGCATCCTGCTGCTGTCGGTGATCCTCGGCACCTCGATGCTGACCATCGCCATCCGTAATGCCGACACACTGGTCTCGGACAACTACTACGATGCCGGCAAAGGCATCAACCAAGCGCTGGAACGCGAGAAACTTGCCGAACGCCTGCAGATACAGGCGCAGCTGGTGCTCAACGACGAACGCGGGCTGGCCGAACTGCAGCTGGACGGTAACAGCCGCCCACAGCAAATAGTCCTCAATCTGCTTTCACCGACGCAACCTGAGCGCGACCGCCGCATCATCCTCCAGACCCAGGGTAACGGGTTCTATCAGGGACAGATGCAGGAGCCGGTAACAGGTCGACGCTTCGTCGAATTGCTCGGTCGTGAGGGTGATCAGGACTGGCGCCTGTTCGAGGAAATGGATATCGCAAGCGGCCAGACACTCGAACTGAGCTACTGACCAGCCGATGGCAAGCCCCCTGCTCTGCTATCACTGCGGCCTGCCGGTTCCTGCTGGCGGCGACTATCACGCCCGCGTGCTCAACGAGACGCGGGCGCTGTGCTGCCCGGGATGCCAGGCCGTAGCGGAAGCGATCGTCAACGGTGGCCTGGAAAGTTATTACCTGCATCGCAGCGAAGCCTCGATCAATCCCGACGCCTTGCCTAAGGCGTTGACCGATGAGCTTGCACTGTACGACCGCAAGGATGTGCAACAACCTTTTGTGCAGCACGAGGGCGAGCTCGCCAGCACTTCGCTGATGATTGAGGGCATCAGTTGTGCCGCCTGCGGCTGGCTGATCGAGCGCCACCTGCGCAGCGTCGGCGGTATTGCCGAGGCGAGCCTGAATCTCTCCAACCATCGCCTACGGGTACGCTGGAACGATTCAACGCTGCCGCTCAGCGAACTGCTCGCCGAGCTTCGACGCATCGGTTATGCCGCCCACCCCTACCGGGCCGATCAGGCGGCAGAGCGGCTCGCACAGGAAAACCGCCGCAGCATGCGCCAGCTGGGTGTGACCGGGCTGCTCTGGGTGCAGGTGATGATGGCAACCATGGCGACTTGGCCGGAGTTCAATATCGACCTCTCGGCCGGCATGGCCAGCATCCTGCGCTGGACCGCCCTGCTGCTGACCACCCCTATCGTCTTCTATTGCTGCACAGATTTCTTTAAAGGCGCCTTGAGAGATCTGCGTACCCGCCACCTGACCATGGATGTTTCGGTCTCCCTTGCCATCGGCGGCGCCTATCTTGCCGGCATCTGGTCTACCCTGACCGGCCAGGGCGAGCTGTATTTCGATGCCGTGGGCATGTTTGCCCTGTTTCTGCTTGCCGGGCGCTATCTGGAACGCCGCGCGCGGGAACGTACTGCCGCAGCGACATCTCAGTTGGTCAATCTATTGCCAGCATCGTGCCTGAAACTCGCCGACGATGGTCAGTCCTCGCGCATTCTGCTCAGAGAACTACAGGTCGGTGATCGGGTACTGGTGCAGCCAGGCGCTCTGGTCCCGGCTGATGGTCGCATCGTCAACGGGCAATCCAGCATCGACGAATCGGTGCTCACTGGCGAATATTTGCCGCAGCCCCGAAGCGCCGGTGATGCAGTCACTGCTGGCACCCTCAATGTCGAGGGCGCGTTGACTGTCGAGGTCCAGGCGCTGGGCGACGACACCCGGCTGTCCGCCATTGTGCGTCTGCTGGAGCGTGCCCAATCGGACAAGCCGCGCCTCGCCGAGCTGGCCGACCGTGTCGCCCAATGGTTCCTATTGGTCGTGCTGTTGACCGCCGCTATTGTCGGCATCGTCTGGTGGCAGCTCGATCCACAACGGGCTTTCTGGATCGTCCTCGCCCTGCTCGTCGCCACCTGCCCATGCGCATTGTCGCTGGCCACCCCGACAGCCCTGACCACAGCTACCGGCACGCTGCACAAAATTGGCTTGTTACTCACCCGCGGACATGTTCTGGAAGGTCTCAACCACATCGATACCGTGATTTTCGACAAGACCGGCACACTTACCGAAGGTCGCCTTACTTTGAGCGAGGTTCGCCCATTGGGCGAGTTGGATGCCGACGCCTGCCTGGGGCTCGCCGCCGCATTGGAAAACCGCTCCGAACATCCGATTGCCAAGGCTTTCGGTCGAGCGCCGCAAGCGGCCGATTCGGTGGACAGCGTGCCGGGGCTGGGCCTCCAGGGTTCGGTCGCCGGGCGCTCGTTGCGTATCGGTCAGCCAGCGTTCGTTGCCGCTGGTTATGCAGGGTCGGCCCCCGATATTCCGGGCAGCCAGGGTCAGTGGTTGCTGCTTGGCGACGCGCAGGGCCCGCTGGCGTGGTTGGTATTGAACGATCACCTGCGCGACGACGCGCCTGCTCTGTTACAAGCCTGCAAGCACCGAGGCTGGAAAACGATTTTGCTGTCCGGTGACAGCTCGCCGATGGTCGGCGACATAGCCCAACAGTTGGGCATCGAAGAAGCACGCGGCGGGTTGACACCGGCTGACAAGCTCGCCCATCTGCAGCGACTCCAAGCCGAAGGCCGTCGCGTACTCATGCTCGGCGATGGCGTGAATGACGTTCCGGTCCTGGCTGCGGCAGACATCAGCGTGGCGATGGGCTCGGCGACCGACCTGGCCAAGACCAGCGCCGATGCAGTCCTGCTTTCCAACCGCCTCGACAGCCTTGTACAGGCCTTCACCGTGGCGCGCCGAAGCCGTCGCATCATCATCGAAAACCTTGCCTGGGCGAGCCTCTATAACGGCCTGATTCTGCCGTTCGCTGCCATTGGTTGGGTGACGCCGCTCTGGGCAGCACTGGGTATGTCGGCGAGCTCGCTGCTTGTGGTGTTGAACGCATTACGGCTAACCCGGCTACCGGTGTCGCCCACGAGCCGACAACCCTGCCTGCCTGGCGTAGGATAGTTCCGAGCCTGATCAGCCTCGCCCTGCTGCAGCATTTTCTGGAGGCCCCATGGCCGCACTCTACATACTGATTCCCGTCGCCGTAGTTCTGGTTGCATTGGCCATCTGGGTATTCTTTTGGGCAGTCGACAGTGGCCAGTACGACGACCTTGATGGTCCCGCACACAGCATTCTCTTCGATGAAGAAGATCCCAAGCATCGCGCAGGCATCGAACAAGCGGACCAGGGCAGCGAGGAGAAATCCGAGCGTGGCTGAGCTGTTGCCACTGCTGGTGTCGGCCCTGGTGCTCGGCCTGCTCGGCGGCGGGCACTGCCTGGGTATGTGTGGCGGTCTGATGGGCGCCCTGACCATGGCCATCCCTGCCGAACAGCGCAGCAAACGCCTGCGCTTGCTAGTTGCCTACAATCTGGGGCGAGTGCTGAGCTACACCAGTGCGGGCCTGCTCATCGGCTTCGCCGGCTGGGCCGTCGCTAACAGCCCGGCAGCCATGGCGTTGCGGGTTGTAGCGGCTTTACTGCTTGTCAGCATGGGGCTTTATCTGGCGGGCTGGTGGAGCGGGCTGACACGTGTTGAAGCAGTGGGGCGAGGCTTGTGGCGTCATATCCAACCGTTTGCAAGCCGGCTGATGCCGGTCAAGAGCATACCGCGAGCTTTGCTACTCGGTGCGCTCTGGGGCTGGCTGCCTTGTGGTCTGGTCTATAGCACCTTGCTCTGGGCCGCAAGCCAGGGCGATGCGCTGGATAGCGCGCTGCTGATGCTGGCGTTCGGCATCGGCACCTGGCCCGTGCTACTGGCTACCGGCCTGGCAGCAGAGCGGCTGACCGCTCTGCTGCGCAAGCGTGGCGTGCGGATGCTTGGTGGGGTAATGGTGATACTGTTCGGCCTGTGGACGTTGCCCGGTCCTCATCAGCAATGGCTCATGGGGCACGGTGCCGGCGCGGTTTCAACGCAGGAACAGACGCCCGCGCATCTGCACCATTAATCGCTCTGCGCATGCCGGTGCCGATCAGCGGCCGTCCTGCAACCCCTGCGCTTGTGGCTCGACTGTATCGGTTAGGGCTCCTTCGGCAACTGGCGCTTGTGTGCCGACTTGTCATAGGTCTCGACGATGATGCGAGCCGCCTCGTCAGGTACCGACCGCCCCTGCAGAAAGGCATCAATGTCCTCATAGCGCACACCGTGCGCCGCTTCATCCGGCTTGCCCGGAGACAATTCTTCGAGATCAGCCGTCGGAACCTTTTTCACCAGTTGCTCAGGTGCGCCTAACGCGGCGGCCAGTTCGCGAACCTGATCCTTGACCAGCCCAGCCAGGGGCGTCAGGTCGCAGGCGCCGTCACCGAATTTGGTGAAAAAACCCATCACCGCTTCGGCAGCATGGTCGGTTCCAATGACCAGACCCTGCCGCGCGTTCGCAATGGTGTACTGCGCCACCATGCGCATCCGCGCTTTGGTGTTGCCGAGTACGAAGTCGCGTTTCTCCGGAGAGAGGGCATCCAGCGCCTCGGTGGCACGCGACAGCCCCTGTACGGCTGCGCCGATATTGACCGTATGGCACTCGTCCGGCTTGATCGTATCGACCGCCAGCTGCGCCTCGTCCTCGTCGTGTTGAACCTGATACGGCAGACGGACCGCGATAAAGCGGTAATCGTCCCCCTCGCCTGCAGCACGCAAGCCTTCCACCGCACGTTGCGCGAGCAGGCCTCCGGTGGTCGAGTCGACACCACCGCTGATACCTAGCACTAGCGTCTTCATACCGGATTCGCGCAGGCAGTCCTGGATGAAGCCAACTCGTCGGTCGATCTCAGCCTGAACGGCTGCCGGGCCGTCGAAGGACGGGCGAACGTTGAGTGCGGCAGCGATCTCTTGCTGGCGGCTATGCATGAATGTCTCCTATGCCTGTTGGACGATATGATTCAGTGCCGTAGTTGACCATCCGACCATATTTCAGCGAATAAATCTCTCTCTGTATATGCCGGCCCCAAGCTCGGCGCAGATTCGTTACCCGCTTGCCCCCGGTCAAGTTGAGCGGCTACGTCCGCAATAGAACTCCGCCTTTGCAGATGGCCGAAAGCAAGGTACTCGCGCCAATTGGCGGTGCGCACAGCCTGGGTTAATCTTGCGCGTCCCCGTTATGCGATTTCGTGGCGCAAACGTGAACCCTGCCCCCCGCCCGGAGCCCGTTATGATCTTCGATGAATTTTCGATCAAGACACTGATACGTCCGGTTCCGGATTTCCCGAGTCCGGGCGTGGTATTCCGCGACATCACGCCGCTGCTGCAGTCGCCGAAAGCACTGCGAATGGTGGTGGACAGCTTGATCCAGCGCTATGTCGAAACCGATTTCAGCCATGTGGGCGCCCTGGACGCCCGCGGCTTCATCATCGGTTCGATAGTCGCCTACGAACTGAACAGACCGCTGACTCTGTTCCGCAAGAAAGGCAAACTCCCGGCCGACGTGCTGGCCGAGTCCTACTGCACCGAGTACGGCGAGGCCTTTCTCGAAGTGCACGCGGACAGCCTCTGCGAAGGCGATTCGGTATTGCTACTGGATGATTTGATAGCCACTGGCGGGACGCTAATCGCCGCCGCTCAGCTGGTTCGCCGCATGGGCGCGAGTATCTATGAAGCCGCTGCGATCATTGATCTTCCCGAACTGGGCGGGTCACGCAAGCTGCAGGACATGGGCATTCCAACCTTCACCCTCACTGCGTTCGAGCTGAACGAGCGCTAGCCGTAGCTGGACACTGATCATGCGCTTGGCCAATTTCCGCTGGGTACTGCTGGGCCTTCTCATCGTACTGTGCTCGCCTGCGTTCGCACTCGACCGCAACGCCCTGCTCGATGAGGCCAACCTGCTACTCCTGCCCCGCGAGCGGCAGCTACCCAGCCTGGAATTGATTGACGAGCATGGCAACACGTTCAGCACCGATTCGCTTCGCGGTCGCTGGCACCTGCTTTTCTTCGGATTCACCGCTTGCCCCGATGTCTGCCCGACAACGCTCAGCGATATGCGTCGGTTATTCAAACAACTAGAGCCGGAGATCCGCGAACAGCTGCAGCTCGTTCTGGTCAGCGCGGATCCGGCACGCGATACACCCGAGGCGTTGCGCACCTACCTGGGCTACTACCGCGCCGGATTCAGAGGGCTAACGGGCGATATGGATTCGCTGCAAGGCCTATCGAAAGCACTGGGTCTGCCATTCGTGCCGGCCGAAAAAACGGAGGGGGAATACAGCGTCAGTCACAGCGGCAATTTGGCCATCGTCGGTCCCGATGGCACGCTGCGCGGTCACATCCGCGCCCCGTTCAAGTTGCAAGGGCTGCGTCAGGCCTTGCCGCAAGTGATCGAAGCCGAGTGATGCGTTCGGGTACCGCAAACGACTCAGTGACAATCGAGCGTATCGGCCAGCACATATGCCTGGAAAGCCACTTCGTCTACCCAATGCTGGGTAAGATCCGCCAGCTGGCCATCCTCCCGCCATTCTAAAACAGTCCGTTCCACACGCCGCTGAAGCGCCGTATCCGCCGTCTCGATTCGCAAAGCCAGCTCCGAATCGGTAAGCGCAGGCAGAAGCCGATTGTAGCGACGCCACTCGGGCAGGCGAGCAATCTCCTCAAGCAGCAAACGATCATCTACAACCGCCTGGCATTCACCGAGCTTTAACCCAATCAGCGCCTGGGCGGCGCTGGGGTAACGTCGGGCGATGCCGCCAAAGCGATCGGCAACCACCGAGGCATGCGGACTGCCGGTCGTGACACAGAAGGCTTCCCCCGCCAGGTCAGTCCATTCGAAAAGTCCGCCCTCGGATGATGTCAATGCTGCAACTTCGCTGCCGTAATAGATGACACCAGACTCGAGCGCACCAATCCGCAGATCCGTCTGATTCGTGGCATCTACCAATGTCACCTCGCTGTCGAGCACCGTACCCAGACGAGCAAGCAACGACGCTTCGAAGCCTTCGCTGATTTGCTCGGCCTCCGCAGCCCGAAGCGGACGGTACTCACCCACCAACAGCGCCTGCAAGGACGCCGCTAACACACTGGCCGGCGCCATGAGTACAACCATCGTTAATCGCAGCAGGTATGGCTTCACCGCGCAACCTCTCACACGTACTGGTAGCGAAGCATCCGTTGCTTGAATTTTTCCAATACCACCTGATCGATCAGGGTGGCGAGAATAGCGATGACCAAGATATTCATCATCACTCCCGCCATATCGGCAATTTCGCCCGAATAGGCGAGCGAACGCCCCAAGCCCTGGCCAAAACCGATCAACATTTCCGCTGAGATCAATGCGCGCCACGCATTACCGAACGCCAGCTGCGCGCCGGTTATCAGCTCCGGCATGACCGCTGGCAAGTAGACTCGACGCAGCAATTGCCAACGCGACGCGCCCATTACCCGAGCAGCAGATACGTGGACCGGCTGTACGCTTTCGGTCGCGTTCATGACCGACAATGCCATCGGGAAGAACGCCGCCAGCGCAACCACGACGATGATCGGCAGGTTGCCGAAGCCCATCACGATAAGAAACAGCGGTACCCAGGCGATCGACGGAATCGATTGGAGAATCACGATGGCTGAGCGCAGGATTTCGCGGAAGAAGAACAGCACCCCACCCAGCAGTCCGAAGCCGATGCCGAACAGCAATGCGAAGCTGTAGCCGCTGCCCAGACGGCTCATGCTGCCGTAGAGCCCCTCGCGGAATTCAGGCTCCCAGACAGTGGTGAGCAGGCGCTCGAAAACGGCGGGGATACCCGGCATCAGAAACGCTGGAAGGCTCCATGCCGCGATCTGCCATATCAGCAGGATAAAAAGGATCGCCAGCACCACGGCGAGGTGTTTTTTCGGACCGGTAAGACGACGTCCCTGGCTCATCAGTGCCCTACCTCCGTCTTGATACCCAACAACCGGAGGATTTCCCGCCGCTCGGCCGCGAACTCGGAAAGATCATGGCTCTTCTCGCAGTGGGTGAAGTTGAAAGTCTTCAGCACTTGTGCCGGTCGGGCACTGAACACCATTACGCGATCGGCCAGATAAAGCGCCTCGTCAACGTCATGGGTTACCAGCAAAACCGTGGGCTGGTGCTCCTCGATCAGCTCACGCAGCACGTCCTGCAGCGCCATGCGGGTCAACGCGTCGAGCGCGCCGAAAGGCTCATCCAGCAACAGCACTTCCGGCTTGGCGATGAACGCACGAGCCAAAGCGGTGCGCTGGCGCATACCACCCGATACCTGATGCGGATAGTAGTGCTCAAAGCCATCCAGGCTGACGCGGGCGAGCCAGACTTTCGCCTGTTCGAATGCGTCTGCCTTGGCGACGCCCTGAAGCTCCAACGCCATGGCGACGTTAGCCTGCATCGTGAGCCAGGGATACAGCGCATGCTCCTGGAAAACCAGCGTGCGCCGAGGGCTCGGTCCGGGAATCTTCTTGCCGTCTGCGAGCACGCGTCCAGCGGTTGGATTCTCCAATCCGGCAGCCAGGTGCAGCAGGGTCGATTTACCGCAACCGGAGGGTCCTACCAATGCAACCAGTTCGCCCTGGGCGAATTCGCCGCTGAAGCCTTTGATGACTTCCAGCTGGCCGAAATGCTTGTCTACTTCTTCAAACCTGAGCTGCATAACGCTTCGAAGACCTCAAAAAACTGCCGATCAGAGGGCGGAATGACACTGCCCGGCGCGGGGCCGGGCAGTGTGTGAACGATCTGCCGCCGAGTTAGAGTTCGCGGGCTTGCTGCCAGGAAAGATCGAGAATTGTGCTGGTTTCGAACGGCTGGCCATCGCGAGTCTTCAGTGAGCCGAGCTCTTGAAGAATGTTCGCCAGTTCCTGAATGCGTTCCAGATCGTCGCTGCCAAGCTTGGCGCTGAAAGTCTGGGTGGCGATGGCTTCTTCAATGACCACTTCGCGAGGCAGATCACCGCGATTGAGCGTCTTCAGCGTCGGTTCGGCGATAAAGTAGTCAGCGATCAGCTTTGCCGCTTCGGCCGGCTGGTTCTCCAGCAGATCGATCGCCTCGCGCTGAGCATCAAGCGACTTCCAGACTGCGTCCTTGCGCTTTTCCAGGGTTTCGCCGGAGGTGATCACCACCATGCAGGGAAACGGCCAGACCTCACCAATTTCGTAGATCTGCTTCACCGGTGCGACGAGCTGAGCGATCCGGTCGTAGGGTTCGAAGAGAAACGCCGCATCGGCGCGTCCCGAGACAAGGGACTGCACCGCAACCGCCGGGCTTGTGCCCATGATGTTCACTTCGCTCGGCGACACACCAGCATCCTTCAGCGTGACGCCGCGCAGTACCGCATCAGCTGTGCTGCCTTCTTTTTGCGAGGCAAGCACATGGCCTTTCAGATCGGAGATCTTTTCGATGCCGGTTCCCTCGCGGGCCACGATGGAGTGATAACCCTGCTGAGCGCCACCGACGACCTTCAGATCAGCGCCTTTGGAGGCCCAGGCAACCGCATTGGTAAAACCAAGCACGCCCGTATCCAGCTGGCCGCCAATGATGGCCTTGATCAGATCAGTGCCCGAGCTGAATTCGACCAGTTCGACGTCGAGGCCGTGCTTCTTATACAGCTCGCCTTCGTAAGCAACCATCGCCTGGGCATCATCCATGACGCGGATGTAACCAACCTTGAACGTGTCCTGAGCCTGAGCAAACGTGCTCAACAGCAGGAGCGCGGGAACTAGCCAGTGTTTTACCTTCATCCTCAACCTCGAGATCGCAAGCAGTGTTGAAGTTATATAACCAAACGAAAGGATTTAATTATATTTGGTTATTAACCGTGTCTGGCTTAGAACTTTACACGAAGTGTTCCGGTATCGGCACTACCTGGCAGGCATAAACCACAAACCAGCCGTTATAAGTTCCGACTGCCTCGCAGCCGATACGAGCCGTACTACGAATTCAGAGGGTGATTGTCTTGCGCCCTGCCAATGCATGGGCCAGCGTGCCGCCGTCGACCAAATCGAGCTCGCCACCAAGCGGCACACCGTGAGCAATACGGCTGAGCGTCAACCCCTTCGGAATCAACATCTGCGCAATATAGTGAGCCGTGGCCTCGCCTTCGACGGTAGGGTTGGTGGCCAGTATCGCCTCGCTGAAGTTGCCTTCGGCTACCCGCACCAGTAGTTCGGGGATACCAATGGCCTCAGGGCCCAGGCCATCGAGCGGCGAAAGATGTCCTTTAAGTACGAAGTAGCGTCCGCGAAAGCCGGTTTGTTCCACAGCGAATACATCCACCGGGCTCTGGACGATACACAGAAGGGAATCGTCCCTCCGCGGATCCGCGCACTGCGGACAGAGTTCGTCCTCGCTCAGCGTCCGGCATTGTCGGCAGTAGCCCACCGCTTCCATCGCACGCGTCAACGCCTGTGCCAATCGCAATCCGCCGCTACGATCACGCTCGAGCATCTGCAGCGCCATACGTTGCGCGGTTTTCTGCCCGACGCCGGGAAGAATGCGCAGAGCATCGATGAGCTGGCGGATGAGAGGACTAAAAGACATGGCATCACCGGGCAGAGGCAGAAGGTACGCTCAATAGCAGCGAGAAGAGACAGAAGTGCCGGACCGGGGCACTGGCGCTGCTGTCACGATAGACGCGGTGCAGGCTTGCCCCAATCCGGTCGATGCGCACCTGGAACGGCGCCCAACAGGTGGATCAGAAAGGCATCTTGAAACCTGGCGGAAGTTGCATGCCATCGGTCATGCCCGACATTTTTTCCTTGCTGTTCTGTTCGATCTTGCGCACCGCATCGTTCATCGCTGCAGCAATCAGATCTTCAAGAATTTCCTTGTCTTCCTGCATCAGACTGTCGTCCAGACTGACGCGCTTGACGTCGTGCCGGCCGTTCATCACGACGCTCACCAAGCCAGCGCCGGATTGACCGGTCACCTCGGCATTAGCCAGCTCCTCTTGCATCTTCTGCATCTTTTCCTGCATCTGCTGTGCCTGCTTCATCAGGCCGGCCATGCCACCTTTCATCATGGGATTTACCTCGGATCAGGGTTCGGAGTGTTCTACGGGTTCGATGGTACCGTCGCGGATGACCGCGGCGAACTGTTGCATCAGTTGCTGTACCACGGGATCAGCCTGGATCGATTGCTCGGCTGCCCGCTGCCGCTCGCCACGGCGCCGGGCTGCCGCCTGGGCGGGCGTTTCCTGCTGCGGTGTCTGCAGTTCGATATCCAGCTGCAGCGTCCGTCCATGATATTGGTTCAGGGCATCGTTCAGGCGCCGATGCTGAGTCGCGTTGAACAGCGCACTCTGCGCTGGGTCCAGGTGCATCAGCCAGCAATCGCCTTCCACGGAAATCAGCGTGCAGTTTGCCGCGATGCTCCCAGTCAGACCACCCAGGCCGAGTTTCAGATAGATATCGAGCCACTCCGCGGCCAGTCCGGTTGCCGGCTTGACAGCTAGCGCCGGCTCGGTTGCCTGCGGCTCTGATACCCGTTCACCCAGCCCATCGAGATAGGCTTCAGCCTGCGTCTCGACTTCGAAATAGTCCTCGTCGGTCAGCGGCGGCTCATCGTCGTCCGGCTCGTTGACCTCGACGACTTCAGCAGAATGCTGGACGGGTTCATCGAGCGGCGCAGCCTGCTGCTCCAGCGCCTCGCTTTGCACCGCAACCGGCGGCGTAGCGGGTGGCTCATGCCAAGGCAAGTCGACAATCGGAGGGGTGACGGGCTCCGCCTCTGCAGATATGGGCAACGCAACAACCGGCTCGGCTTCGACCTCTTGCACCGACTCCGATGTCGGGCTGGACTGGACTGGAACCGGCTCCGGACGTGACGCCAATGAAGGTACATCTGGGTCTGGTTGCGCTGGAACAGGCGCTGCAGCCGGCTCATTGACCGGTGCAGCCAAGGTTGCTGTACCGGCCACGGCTGTTGTCTTGGAATCAGTCGTGGCCGGACTGACTCCCAAGTTCTTTAATGATGTTCGGGGTGCGTCTTCACTGTTGGCGGGTCGAAACGCGAGCATGCGCAACAGGACCATTTCGAAGCCGCTACGCGGATCGGGTGCCAGCGGCAGATCGCGCCGGCCAATCAAACCCATCTGGTAATAGAACTGCACATCCTCGGCGGGCAGCGCCTGCGCCAATGCCAATACCCGATCGCGGTCACCCTGCCCATTGTCCACCGCTTCGGGCAGCGCCTGAGCGATAGCGACGCGGTGCAGCACATTGAGCATTTCCGCCAGCACACCGCCCCAGTCGGGCCCCTGTTCAGACAGATGACGAACCGCTTCGAGCAGCGTGCGCGCATCGCCCTCCAGCAAGGCCTGCAGCACGCCATAGACCTGTCCATGATCGAGGGTGCCGAGCATGCTGCGGACATCGGACGCAAGAACCTTGCCCTCGCCGAACGCGATGGCCTGGTCGGTCAGGCTCATGGCGTCGCGCATCGAGCCGTCGGCGGCGCGCCCGAGCAGCCAGAGCGCATCCTCCTCGAAAGGCACCTGCTCGACGCCGAGCACGTGGGTCAGATGCTCGACCACGCGCTCCGGCGGCATGTTCTTCAGCGAGAACTGCAAGCAGCGCGAGAGGATGGTCACCGGCAGCTTTTGTGGGTCCGTCGTGGCCAACAGGAATTTGACGTGCGGCGGTGGCTCCTCAAGGGTTTTGAGCAGCGCGTTGAACGAGTGCGACGAGAGCATGTGAACTTCGTCGATCAGATAAACCTTATAACGACCGCGGCTGGGAGCGTACTGCACGTTGTCCAGCAGCTCGCGGGTATCCTCGACTTTGGTTCGGCTGGCAGCGTCGACTTCGATCAAATCGACGAAGCGCCCCTCATCGATCTCGCGACAGACTGAGCACTCGCCGCAAGGTGTTGAGCTGACACCGGTTTCGCAGTTGAGACACTTGGCGATGATCCTCGCAATGGTGGTTTTACCCACCCCCCGAGTACCGGTAAATAGATAGGCATGGTGCAGACGCTGACTGTCCAGCGCGTTGATCAGGGCCTTGAGCACATGCGTCTGGCCGACCATTTCGCGGAACGAGCGCGGACGCCATTTACGGGCTAGAACCTGATAACTCATAACACCATCGCGGGATAAAGCAGAGGACGGGTAATGCTAGCGGAGCAGGCCGCAAATTGCATCCAGCCTGTCATAAGCAACGCTGATGCGCATCCCAATTGCGCCGTCCGCCAGTCAGCTCTTCAAGGTCGCGCCGAGGGCACGGACAAGTTGCTCCAACTGCGGCTGACCGGCATCAATCTCGATCTGCAACCCATCTATCTCGCGCCGCGGCGGGTACTGTTTGCGCAATTGATCGAAACCGATACGGCGCTGATCCTCGTCTTCAATCAGGCTTCGACGGAAGGCAGCGTCGTCCTTTCGCGGGTCATAGACGGCCCGACAGATCGTCGCCAGCACGTCGTTTGGTTCGGCCGAAGCGTCGAACGACATCGCGCGCAGCGGCGGGACAGGCATCAGCTCAGCCAGCTCAACCTTTGGCTCCAGTCCTTTGCTGGCGCAAAACGCCTGATATACCTGAGCTGTTCCGCGCAACTTACCGTCCAGACTGTAGCCAGCGATGTGCGGCGTCGCGATCCAGCACAGCTCGGCCAGCTCAACGTCGACTTGCGGCTCCCCCTCCCAAACGTCGAGCACCGCCTGGATGTCGGGGCGCCTGGCCAACTGGCCACGCAGGGCTGCGTTGTCGACAACTGCACCGCGGGCTGCGTTGATCAGCCAGGCGCCCGAGCGCAGTTGCTCCAGGCGAGACGGGTCAAACAAGTGGAACGTCGAATGCTCACCCTCCAACGTTAACGGTGTGTGCAAGCTGATGACGTCGCATTCCGCGAGTATTTCGTCCAGGCCGACAAACTCACCTACTTCGCGCGCCTGGCGCGGCGGATCGCAAACGCGCACATCCCAGCCCAAGCCGCGAAGGACCTCCACCAACCTTCCCCCGACTTCTCCAGCACCGACCACACCATACCGGCGGCTAGCCAGATCGACACCCTCGCCCTCTGCCAGAGCCAGCAAGCTGCCGAGCACATAATCGACGACGCCTCGAGCGTTGCATCCCGGCGCGCTGGCCCAGCTAATTCCCGCTTCTTCGAAATAGTCGATGTCCAGATGATCGGTGCCTATGGTGCAGGTGCCGACGAAACGCACCGCACTCCCTTCGAGCAGCTCACGGTCGACGCGGGTGACCGAGCGCACCAGAAGCACTTCGGCCTGCTCCAGCGCCGCTCTGTTGATGCTGCGTCCGGGCATGCGGCGAATCTCGCCATGTTCGGCAAAGAAGGCGTCGACCAGTGGGATGTTTTCGTCGGCAAGGATGCGCATTGGCGGGCTCCGTCAGTAATCGGTCCATTCTAGACCGCGCCGAGCCGCTCTGCTGCCTTCCCGATAGCGCCTCGCGCGGCGTAGACTAGTCCGCTTCCTGTATACAATTCGGATAAATCTGCATGCCCACTGAGTTGAGACTCAGACGGGTTCGCGTTGAACTGCGCACCCTCTTCGCCCTTGCCTTACCGATGATGATTGCCCAGCTGGCGAACACCGCCATGGGCTTCGTCGATACCTTGATGGCCGGGCGCGTCAGCCCGCAGGATCTTGCCGCGGTAGCCTTGGGGAACTCCATTTGGGTTCCCGTATTCTTGCTGGTGACCGGCATCATTCTGGCAACGACACCCAACGTTGCTCAGCGCTTCGGCAGTGACCAGCACGAGCAGATCGGTCCGCTGGTACGCCAGGCGCTCTGGATGGGTTTCGGCGTCGGCTCGCTGTTCGCATTGTTGATGTGGAATGCCGAGCCGGTGTTGCACCTGATGCAGGTCGAACCGGCCTTGATCGATCCGACCATGGCCTACCTGCGTGCGGTCGCCTGTGGCTTTCCGGCGGTGGCCCTGTATCAGGTGCTGCGCTGCTACAGCGATGGGCTCGGACACACCAGGCCGAGCATGGTGGTGGGCATTCTCGCCCTGATGCTCAATATCCCGCTGAACTACATTTTCATCTATGGCAAGTTGGGCCTACCGGCCATGGGTGGCGTCGGCTGCGGCTGGGCCACGGCGTTGGTCATGGGCTTCATGTTGCTGGCGATGCTGTTCTGGGTGCGGCGGGCCAACTATTACCAGCCGAGTCGGCTATTCGCTGATTTCGACTGGCCGCAGTGGGCGGTACTCAAACGCCTGCTTTCCGTTGGCGTACCGATCGGCATCGCGGTGTTTGCCGAGGCCAGTATCTTTTCGGTGATCGCACTGTTGATTGGCGGCCTGGGTGCGACCGTGGTGGCCGGGCATCAGATTGCGCTGAACTTCACTTCGCTGATCTTCATGATCCCTTTGTCGCTGGGCATGGCCATTACCGTGCGTATCGGCCAGGCACTGGGTCGTAACGCGCCGCGGGATGCGCGCTTCGTTGCCGGCGTCGGGATCGTTTCAAGTCTGGTATATGCCTGCTTCTCGGCCGGCGCGATGCTGTTGTTCAGCGAGCAGATCGCTCGTATCTACACCACCGATCCAGCCGTCATCGCCGTCGCTGCCAGCCTGTTCTTGTATGCCGCGTTGTTTCAATTCTCCGACGTGGTACAGGTCACCGCCGCCGGCGCCCTGCGTGGCTATCAAGACACGCGCATGACCATGATTTTCACGCTTTTCGCCTATTGGGGAATTGGTCTGCCGGTGGGCTACATGCTTGGGCTCACCGACAGGTTTGGCGAGCCGAGCGGGCCAGCAGGACTCTGGCAGGGCCTGATCGCCGGCCTGAGCTGTGCCGCGATACTGCTGACTATCCGTCTTGTGCGTAGCGCCCGCCGCGAGATACGCCGTCAGGCGAGCCTGACCGCAGCGTAACCCGGCAAGATTCAGACGCTCAGACCTCGTAAGCCAGCATCATTGCGCTCAGCAGCAAGAAAGCGCTGAAAAGCAGGCGCAGCAGGCGCTCCGGTAATGCGTGCGCCAGTTTCACACCAAGGCTGATACTCAGCAAACCACCCACGGCGAGCGGCAACCCCAGCGACCAGTCGACCTGTCCATGGGTCGCATAAGTGACCAGCGTCACGCCAGTGCTGGGTGCCGCCAAGGACAGGGAGAGACCTTGGGCGACGACCTGTGAAGTACCGAACACCGTTGTGAGTACCGGAGTGGCGAGTACTGCGCCTCCTACACCAAACAACCCGCCCAGCGCTCCTGCACCAGCCCCCAGCGCTCCCAGCCAGGGCCAGGGATGGCGCAGTTCGGTACCGCCGGGCTGCGGCTGGAAAAAAACTCGCAATAGCATATAGGCAGCCAAAGCCAGTAAAAAACCGACGAAGGCGATGCGCATATGCCCAGCGTCCAGAGAAACCGCAACCGCGGCGCCAGCGATCGCGAAGCAGAAGCTGGTAATGCCTAGGGCCGCCGCATGGCGCAGATCGATACGGTTGCGCTGGTGATAGCGCCAGATAGCAAGCAACACGTTCGGCACCACCATTACCAGTGCCGTGCCTTGCGCGACCTGCTGATCCAGACCGAACAGCACGCCAAGCACCGGGATCGCGATCAACCCACCGCCGATTCCGAATAGCCCGCCGAGGGTTCCCAGCGCTAACCCCAACACGACATTCAATCCGAATCCGAGGAAATCCATCAATTCACTTCCTGAAAAACAGCAATGCTACTCAGCGCCGGCTGGCACGAACATGCAAAGCCACGCACAATCGCTTTGCCCTTCACGCAAAAGTGGAACGAACCTTATGGACGCGAATGCCCTGACCGATCAGTTCAGGCTGTTCCTCGATGTGCTCGAAACCGGTAGCTTCTCCGCCGCGGCTCGCCTGCATGCACTCACACCCTCCGCCGTCGCGCGGCGCATCGATTCGCTGGAACGTTCGCTCGATTGCCAGCTCGTCAGCCGCAGCACCCATTCGATCAAGCCCACCACAGCGGGCCAGGCCTTTGCCGAGCGCGCCAGACGCATCGTTCAGGAGCTGCACCTGGCCCGTGCCGAAATGACGTCGCTGCACAGCGCACCCGAAGGCCGTATCCGCATCGATGCGCCAGCGCCTTTCGGTCGCCGGCATCTGGCGCCCGCGCTTGCGGAATTCCTGCTGGCCTATCAGGGCGTCGATATACAACTACGTCTGATCGATAGCTTCATCGACTTGCAAGGCGAACATCTGGGCGAAGTCGATCTGGTGCTACGCATCGGACCGCTGGCCGACACACGCCTGGTCGCCACACCGCTGGCGCCAATGATGCGAATAGCCTGCGCCAGCCCCGCCTATTTGGAACAGCGAGGCATGCCGCGCAGCGTGGCGGAACTGCCGGAGCATGACGGACTCGACTGGGATGCACTGGCACCCCCTCATGCCTGGCGGTTCGAGCATGAGGGGAAACGACAGCTGTTGCGCCCGCGTCGCCTGCGAATGGTCACCAATAACGCCGAAGCGCTACTCAGCGGGACGCTAGCAGGTTTGGGTATCGCGCATCTGCCGACCTGGCTGATCAGCGACCATCTACTGCGTGGCGAGCTGCTGCCGTTGTTCTGCGAGCATGGTTTGCCAATGCCAGAGGCGAGCGGTATCTACGCCCTGCGCCTGACCAGGGAAGCCGATTCGCGCAGCCGGCTACTGCTGGAGTTTCTTAAAAGCCGCTTCGGCCCAGTCCCACCATGGGACCAGGCACTGCAAAGCGGACTCGGTTTTGGTTGAAGAAGATTGCAGATCAGACAGCGCAGCCCGAAAGCTCCTGGGTCACACCCCAGCCGTCGACTACACCACCAAGTGGCTCGACCAGGTTCTCCAGATCCTGTTCGAAGTCACCGATGCCATCGAAGGTGGCATACATCACCTTGCTGACCTGGAGATCCCAGGCGCCGTCTTCACGGGGCGATATCTGAGTATTGACGCACTCGCCGTGAAAGTTACTCGCGGCTGCGCATGCACGCTCTCGGTCGGGAAAAACGGCGTAGAACTCGATCGGATGGACACGGGCGAAATCGAAACCGCCCTCTTTCATCCTCAGTAGCACGTTGCTGCTTACATCCTCATGGAAGGTGGTACTCATAAAACAACCTCCTCTCACTCATGGATGAACGGTTTTTTTAGGAATAGCGCAGTAAGCCTCGTTACGGATGATTGCTGGAACAGCGCCAGCGGGTGCCTTGGACTGCGAGCGCCGGGCGCGATAAACCTGATCGGTATTACTAATAGTCCTCTGCAGCGGTAGGTAGTTCGATTCGGACGAAGTCGCAAACTATTACGCTTTGCAGCAGCACGCAGCCGCCTTTCGAACATACGGCGTATGCAATGCCGCTGCAATGGGGCTTGTCGTCGGGAGGATTATTTGCGCCGGCCAAGGCCAGGCACCGACCCCGCGGCGCGCCGTAGCAGACGCTGCGAGGCGCTGAGCGGTTTAGTCGTTGCTGGGCTTGCCGATGGCCTGCAGCACGTATTGAGGCAGCGCGAACGCGCCGAGATGGATGTGCGGATTGTAGTAGCGCGTGACGATACCGCTACCGGCGAAACGCTGGCGGAGCGTCTCCAACGACAGTTTGCGACTTTCCGAATCGCAGGCGCCCCAGGCGAAGGTCATAGCGCCGCCGATATAGGTGGGAACCGCCGCTTGATAGAAATGCCAGTCAGGGAACAAGCCAGTCATGCGCTTGGCGGTGGTCTGCACTTCGGCCAGTTGCATGAATGGGGTACCGTTCTGCGTGACCAGGATGCCGCCATCGTTGAGGCAGCGGCGGCAGGCCTGGTAGAAGTTTTCGGAAAACAAGACCTCACCCGGCCCGATGGGATCGGTCGAGTCAGAAATGATCACGTCGAATTTCTCTTCGGTGGTGGCGACGAAGCGCATACCGTCGTCGATCACCAGATTCAGCCGTGAGTCAGCGAACGCACCCTTCGAATGCTCCGGCAGAAACGCCTTGCACATCTCCACCACGGTGCCGTCGATCTCGACCATGGTGATGCTCTCTACATCACGGTGCTTGGCGACTTCGCGCAGCATTCCGCCGTCACCACCACCGATGATCAGCACGCGCCGCGCCAACCCATGGGCCAGAATCGGCACGTGAGTGAGCATCTCGTGATAGATGAACTCGTCTGCCTCGGTGGTCTGAATCACGCCGTCGAGCGCCATGACGCGCCCCATGCGCGCGTTTTCGAAGATGACCAGATGCTGATGCTCGGTGCGCACTTCGTGCAGCATCTTGTCGATCCTGAAGCGCTGGCCGTACCCCTCGTAGAGAGTTTCCTGATAGTCGCTCATGGGTGTCTCCCTGATGGATGGCATAACAGACAGGCAGCCCGCAGGCCGCGCGGCTCGCCCGTTGGCAAAGACGGGCATTCTACTTTGGTCCCATGACAGGCGAAACCTCATGCTTTCAAAGCGCATTCGGTGAAGACAGCGCCATCAACGGTGGCTATCGTCGGGTTATGACAACGCAAATGCATCTTCCTTATATTGCCCCCTGGAGCTGGCCGCAATTTCATCAGCACTTCGCGCTGCGCCTGCTGCCGGGTGTCGAGGCCCTCGATACCGAGCGTTACAGCCGCACCGTGCGCGTCGGTGGCAGCGTCGGCTGGATCAGCGTTCGGCCGTCGCCAGAGCAATCCGCCCTAGAACTGACACTTAGCGATTCGCTACAAGAGCATGCATCTGAGCTGGCATCGCGGGTTCGCAGGATGTTCGATCTCGATACCGATCCGGCAATCGTAGCGCGGCAGTTCGCTGACGACCCGCTGCTCGGTCCAGTTGTCGCTGCCAATCCGGAGTTGCGCCTGCCTAGCGCGTTCGACCCGTTCGAACAAGCCGTGCGGGCCATCGTCGGTCAGCAAGTGACGGTCAAGGCAGCAGTCACTATCACTCGGCGTTTGGTCGAGCGGTTCGGCGAAAAACTGCCTGCAGCTCCAGCAAACGAAGCAACCGGTTTACTCAGACTTTTCCCCGGCCCCGAAACTCTGGCCAATACGTTGCTGGACAACATCGGCATGCCTGGCAAACGCGTCGCGACGCTACAGCGTCTGGCGGCCGCCGTGGCTGACGGCGCGCTGGAACTGCACGTCGAAAACGGTGCGGATGAGCTGATCAAGCGATTATGCGAATTGCCTGGGATCGGCCCATGGACTGCCGAATATATTGCCTTGCGGGGGTTCGGTGAGCCGGATGCCTTTCCAGCCGCGGATCTTGGGCTGCTCAAAGCTCCGCTGTGGGGAAGCGAAGGCATCACAGCCAGACAATTGCTGGCACGGTCGCAAGCGTGGCGGCCCTGGCGGGCCTATGCTGCGGTACATATCTGGCAGAACTATAGCGATGCCATAACGGTAACGAAGCAGGTCAAGGCGGTGGAATCTTCGCCATTACTTTCGGTGGCTCGATAATTGGCAAGGCCAGAATCAGTCCCTCACCGGAACGAGGAACTACCCCAGTCAAAGCGGTTATGTTGACCTGATGCGTTATCAGCACCACCGGAGGAATTGCCGGCAGGGAATTGACTAGCTCGCGTAACGCCGCGGTCTGCCCGGACTTCCGATCGGACTGAGCGAAGAATGAATCAAGTACCGGCACGGGTTCAGCCGTAGCCAGCCCCATCTGCTCGGCGGTTTCCAACGCGCGACACCAACGACTGCTGAGTACCCTCGGTCTGGAAATACCCTTCTGGCGAAGCAGGTCGCCCCAACGCTGCGCCTCTAGCCGCCCGGCGTCGTTCAAATTTCTTTGGGTCGCGCAATTTCCAAGAACGAAGCCCGGTGGATCGCCCAACCCTGGTGCGGTTGCATGGCGCAGCAGCAGAACTGCCTTGCCCTCGCGCAGTGCTGACCAAGCTTCATCATCAGCGGCACAGACGTTTAACGCGCATAGCATCAGCGGCAGCCATCCATGCCAGGCAAGCTATAGCCTGACCTTGCCGAAATGCCCGGCAGCAACGAGCCACATGATCAGACCGACAACTGGCAGCAGCACGATGACGAGGTTCCAGATGATCTTGCGTCCAATCTCGATGCGGCTGCGCCAGACCTGAAAGATGGCTAGCAGGTCCGCCACCAGCACCACGACAGCCAGCAGAGCGCTCCATGTCTCCACGCGCCTATGGCCTCAGATTCCTGTCATCGGGACGGTTGCCACGTGGCCCCATGATGCCCCAGATAACCAGGCCGAGAACCGGCAGGATCACGATCAGCAGCACCCAGAGTGCCTTTTTGCCGGTAGTGGCGTCGCTGCGCACAACACTGACGATCGCCCAGATGTCCAGTGCAAGAATAAGCAGGCCGAAAATACCGCCGAAGGCATCGGTCATGGCGAGACTCCAAATTACGGTGGGTTCGTAATTAGGATGCCTGGGCGGTTTGAGGGTTCAGTAGCGCGACTTGCTCAATAGCGAGCCGGATCGATCGAACCAAAGTTGTCGACAATCTGATGACCAGCCAGCTCGCCACCGTCGCGAACCAAACCACAGGTGTGCATACCTGCTTTACGTGCGGCATCCAACTCGCCCACCACATCGGAAAGAAACAGGATCTCGCTGGGCGACAGACCGATCGAACCGGCGATTCGTGAGTAGGACTCGGCTTCGCGCTTATGGCCGGAGCCCGTGTCGAAATAGCCGGAGAACAGCGGCGTCAGATCGCCCACCTCCGCACAGCCGAAGATCAGCTTCTGTGCCTGGATCGAGCCCGACGAATATACGTATAGCGCATAGCCTTGCTCATGCCAGCTACGCAGCGCACCCACCGCATCGGGGTAGACGTGGCCTTTGAGTTGACCGGCGCGATAGCCTTCGGCCCAAACCATTCCTTGTAGCGCTTTCAACGAAGTGGCCTTGCGGTCCGCGGCAATCCAATCCAGCAAAATCTCCACCACACGTTCGAGCTTCGCATCCAATTCGCCACTCTCACGGCGCACCGCATCGATCTGTTCCGCCACCACCGGCTCGGCCGCATGGTTGCGCACAAACGCAGGCAAGTTCTCACGAGCATAGGGAAACAGCACATCGAAGACGAAGCTCACCGCGCTGGTGGTGCCTTCGATGTCGGTGAGGATGGCTTTGATCGGCATGTTCAGTCCTCCAGACGCGGAAAGCGGCCGGCGATATCTTCACCGGTAAACTGCGCGACCCAACCTTCGGGATTGTTGAACAGGCGGATGGCGACGAAATGGGGGTGCTCGCCCATGTCGAACCAGTGCCGGGTTCCGGCGGGAACCGAGATCAGATCATTCTTTTCGCACAGCACGGCGTAGACCTTATCCTCGATGTGCAGCGTGAAGAGCCCGCGGCCGGCAACGAAGAAGCGCACCTCGTCTTCGGCATGACGATGCTCCTCGAGAAATCTGGCACGCAGTTCGGCCTTCTGCGGATGGTCGCTGGATAGGCTGATCACATCGACGGTGACATAGCCGCGCTCGCTCATCAGCCGATCGATCTGGGGACGATAGGCCGCAATCACTTCTTCCGGGCTGGCACCGGCACCGATCGGCGCGCTGGCCTCCCAGCGCTCGAGATGTACGCCGACCTCGGCCAGCGTGGCGGCAATGTCCTCGAGGTGAGTGAGAACCTTGAGTGGCTGCTCGGGGACTGTGTCCTGATAAACGCTGAGAATGCTCATGTGATTGTCTCTCCGGCCGGGCGTGGCTCACCCGGCTTTGTCGTCGGTAATTCGGCGACACGCGCCGCGTGCTGTAAAACTATTGGCGGTTCACGCATTGCAGCGTCCGCATTTTCAGTTCGCATTCGAAGAGGAACTCGAAGGCCTCGATCTGGCGCAGCGCATCGCTCATCTGTGCGCCCCAGGTATACAGGCCATGGCCGCGTATTAGATAGCCAACGCAATCAGGATGCTCATCAAGCCAGGGTTGCACGCGGGAAGCGAGCCGCTGGATATCCTGGTCGTTATCAAAAATTGGCACCAGTACCTGGGACTCGTGAGTGGCAATACCGCTGAACGCCTTTTGCAACTCGTAATCCGCGAACACCAGTGAATCGCTGAGGCAAACACGCGACAACACAGTGGCGTTGACCGAGTGCGTATGCAGAACCGCGCCAACGTCCGGCTTCCAGCGATACAGCTGCGTATGCAGCAAGGTTTCTGCCGAAGGCTTCTTGCCTTCTTCCAGACTACAGCCGCTCATGTCGACCGCTAGCAGATCGCTAATCCCGAGTTCGCCCTTGTGCTTGCCGGACACGGTCAGCAGCACCTCGGCATCGTTCAGACGCGCCGAATAGTTGCTGCTGGTAGCCGGTGACCAGCCGCGGCCATAGAGGAAGCGCCCCGCGTCGATGATCGCCTGGGACAAGTGTTCACGGATGGCTGTCATGCCCGGTTCTCCTGCGTAGGGATGGCAATGATAACGGCTGCGATCATGGCCGCCAGGCTCGCGATCGCGAAGGTCCATATCGGACCGAGGCTTTCCCAGCTGTAGCCTGAGTAAAGTGCGCCCAGCGCTCCGCCGACACCGGCAAGCGTCGCGTATAGCGCCTGTCCCTGCCCCTGCTGACGGTGGCCGAAACTCCGTTGGACGAAGTGGATTGCCGCTGCGTGAAAGCTGCCGAAGGTCGCCGCATGCATCAGTTGAGCGACCAGCAGTACCGCAAGATGATCGGCCAGCGTCCCCAGCAGCAACCAGCGGATCGCCGCCAGAACAAAGCTTGCCGCCAATACCTGACGCAGCGAGAAGCGCGCGAGCAGCGCGGCCATGATCAGGAACACGAGAATTTCGGCGATCACACCCAGCGCCCAAAGCAGGCCAATGGTGCCACGCCCATAGCCGAGCGATTCCAGGTGGATGCTGAAGAACGTGTAGTAAGGACCGTGGCTGACCTGCATCAGGCCAACGCAGGCGAAGAACGCCAGCACACTCGGACGGCATAGTTGGCGCATGAAACCACCCTGCCCCGCGGTCTCTGGCCGTTGCTCTGGAGCCGCATTAGGTACCCACGCACTACTGATGACGATGCCTGCCATGATCGCCATCAGCGCGATGGGGTAAACGTCCAAACCAAAGCGCTCGAACAGCGCCCCAAGCCCGACCACCGCCAAAATGAAACCGATACTGCCCCACAGGCGAATCTGGCTGTAGCGTGACGCCTGCTCGCGCAGATGCGCCAGGGTAATGACTTCGAACTGTGGCAGCACGGCATGCCAGAAGAACGCGTGCAGCGCCATCACCAGCACGAGCCAGGCGTAACTCTTGCTATAAAAAATCAGACTGAACGAGAGCAGCGTGCAGAGCGCACCGATGCGCACGATAGCCAGGCGCTGACCTGTGGTATCACCAAGCCAGCCCCACAGATTCGGCGCCAGGCAGCGCATCAACATAGGAATCGCCACCAACTCGCCAATGCGCTCGGCGGAGAAACCGAGGTGGTCGAAATAAAGCCCGAGATACGGCGCAACGGCACCCAGCACGGCGAAATAGAAAATATAGAAGCCGGACAGGCGCCAGTAAGGCAATGAAGCGGCCATAGGCTACAGGCACCTGGCCTCAGGGCGAAGCCGCTCTCGCCTACAGCCAGCGGCCTGTAGCCTGCAGCTCACAGTTGCGTTAGAACCGGCGTCGCCACCCGCACGTCACCGTTCTGCCCACGATGGCGCAGCAAATGATCCAGCAGCACGATCGCCATCATCGCTTCGGCGATCGGCGTGGCACGGATGCCAACGCAGGGGTCGTGACGGCCTTTCGTGATGACTTCCACCGCATTGCCATCGACATCGATCGAGCGCCCTGCCGTGGTGATGCTGGAGGTCGGCTTCAGCGCCAGATGCGCGATGATCGGCTGACCTGAAGAGATGCCGCCGAGGACACCGCCAGCGTTGTTCGACAGGAAACCTTCCGGCGTCATCTCGTCTCGGTGTTCGGTGCCGCGCTGGGCAATACTGGCGAAACCGGCGCCGATCTCGACGCCCTTGACTGCGTTGATGCTCATTAACGCATGCGCCAGATCGGCATCAAGGCGGTCGAAGATCGGCTCGCCAAGCCCGGGTGGCACGCCCTCGGCGACTACGCTGATCTTCGCGCCGACCGAATCCTGGTCACGGCGCAGCTGATCCATATAGGCCTCCAGCTCCGGCACCTTGTCTGGATCGGGGCTGAAAAAAGCGTTCTGTTCGACACTTGTCCAAGTCTTGAATGGAATCTCGATCGGGCCCAGCTGACTCATATAACCGCGCACCTGAATGCCCAGCGTCGCTAGATATTTCTTGGCAATGGCGCCGGCTGCGACGCGCATCGCCGTCTCGCGCGCCGAGCTGCGCCCGCCGCCGCGATAATCACGCAGACCGTACTTGTGGTGGTAGCTATAGTCGGCATGAGCAGGCCGGAACTGATCCTTGATTGCCGAGTAATCCTTGGATTTCTGATCGGTGTTGCGAATCAGCAGACCTATAGGGCAGCCGGTGGTGCGTCCCTCGAACACGCCGGAGAGGATTTCGACTTCGTCGGCCTCTTGACGCTGGGTGGTGTGTCGGCTGGTGCCGGGCTTGCGGCGATCGAGGTCTCGCTGCAGATCCGCAACGGACAGCTCCAGCCCCGGCGGACACCCATCGATGATGGCGACCAGTGCCGGGCCATGGCTTTCACCAGCGGTGGTGACGGTGAACAGCTTGCCGTATGTGTTGCCGGACATGCAGGGCGCTCCGCGATCGACCTAAACAGGGGGCGGAAGTATACCCGAGCCGCCGAAGGTTTCACTGCCTTGGGTGACGGCGCATACTGCTATCCGGCGAACCAAGCGTCCTGCATCGCATCCAACCCGCTTCGTCGATGATCGAATCTCTGCCATGCGTTTTCTTTTCCTGCTTGTCCTTTTTGCCATGCCCACTTCTCACATATACGCCCAGACGCTGCTGAACGAGAGGATGACTGTGCAAGTGGCGGACGGCCGTCTACAGGGCAGCCTGCTGCTACCAAAGGCCGCCGAGCCTTTGCCGGTGGCCTTGCTGATCGCCGGCTCGGGCCCTACCGACCGCAACGGCAACAACCCCATGGGAAGGAGTGACAGCCTCAAGCGGTTGGCGCAAGCGCTTGCCAAACGCGGCATTGCCAGTCTGCGCTACGACAAGCGCGGTGTCGCACAGAGCCTCGCCGTAGCACCGAATGAAGAGCAACTGAGCGTGGAGCATTATGTCGCCGATGCGGTGGCATGGGCACGACAGCTCGAAGCCGACTCACGCTTCTCCGCAGTGGTACTGATCGGCCATAGCGAGGGCGCGCTGATCGCCAGCCTCGCCGCACCAATCGTCGAACCGGCCGCATTGATCAGCATTGCCGGCAGCGGCCGTCCCATCGATCGGCTGCTGCGTGAACAACTGCAAGGCCGTCTGCCGCCACCGCTGCTGGCGACGGCGCATTATCTGATCGACGAACTCAATGCGGGGCGCACCCATGAGCAAGTACCGGAAGCACTGCAGATTCTGTTTCGCCCAAGCGTGCAGCCCTACCTGATTTCACTGTTCCGCCAGGATCCGATACAAGCATTTGCCAACGTAACTGCGCCTGCGCTGATCATCCAGGGCACGCATGACATACAGGTCGATCGCGAAGATGCCGAAGCATTGCAACGTGCCCGCGAAGACGCCGAGCTGGCGCTGATACCGGGGATGAATCACGTGCTGCGCATCGTTCCGATGGACCGCGACAGGCAGACCGCGTCCTATAACCAGCCTGAATTGCCTATCGCCTATGCGTTGACCGAGCGAATCAGCCGGTTTTTGCAGGAATATGGCGTATTGCCAGCCTCCAGTTAGCCTATCGGCGGCCGATACGCACCTTGCCTGCCGCAATGACTCAACCGCCCAGGCTTAGGACGCCGAACATGACCGATAGCTCACCAGCACCGAACGACGACGAGGCCCAAGCGCCCGAAACCCCACAGCCGCACCCCTGGGCCGAGCTTGCCCCGGATCGCTTCCGATTGCTGCGCCTGTCGCCATTAGCGACCGACCGGGATACCGGTGCGCGCCCGCTACGGTTCGTTGAGCTGGCACAGATAGAACGGCATACGCCGCAGCAGAGCCTATTGAAGCTGTTTGTGAGACTACCTGGCCAGTTGCTGTCGAAGAAACACAACGTACTGGAAATCTGGGCAGATCATCGGGCCAAGGAGTTGCGCTTCGGCCCCGATTCCGGCCTGCATATGGAACCAACCAATCGCGGCCTCGGACGCTTTCTACTGGCGCAGGGAGCCCTTTGGGCGCAGAAGCGTTGGGCGCACTACCTGGTGGAAGGCGGCTCCCTTCCCGCCAAGGATGTAACGGGCGAAGACATGCGTTTGCGACGTGATCATTGCCTGCAGACCCAAGGCTTCGAGGTGCTCTATCCCGACCCCCAGCAGCTCAAAGCAACCTACGGCGTCCCTCGTGTCAGCACGCTGCGCCCCGACTGGAATACAGAGAAGGTGCAGATCATCGAGCTGAAGGATGCTGCGGCGATGCTCGAGCAGGCTGATCGCAATCTGCAAGAGCAAGAAAAAAAGATTCGCGATATCCAGGAGCGTTTAGACAAATTTCGCCGGGAAGATGGCACCCTCAGATTCACCATTGCCTGTCTCGTCGCATTCTCGCTATTTCAGGCAGGCCTGCTGATCTGGATCGCGACTCGCTAACAGAGCTGGCGCCGCGCAACATGGCGGCGCCTCACCGTCCTATTAGCGGTTGAGCCGCTCGCGAAACAACACTTGGTTTTCACGGCATTGACTCGCGGCGAGCAGAAACACGCCATGCCCGCCCGCGGCGAATTCCAGCCAAGTGAAATCCACCTCCGGATAAAGCGCCTCGACATGCACCTGGCTATTGCCGACCTCGACGATGAGGGTGCCGGTATCGGTCAGGTGGTCTGCCGCCTCAGCCAGCATCCGCCGCACCAGATCCAGACCATCATCACCACAAGCCAGCCCTATGGCGGGTTCGTGATGATATTCATCTGGCATGTCGGCGAAGTCCTCCGAGTCCACGTAAGGCGGGTTGGAGACGATCAGGTCGAAGCGTTGCTTGGGCAACCCATTGAATCCATCACTTTGCACCGTATACACCCGCTCTTCCAGACCGTGCTGCTCTATGTTGCGATTGGCCACTTCGAGCGCCTCGAAAGATAGATCGGCCAGTACCACCTCAGCATCGAGAAACTCGTAGGCGCAGGCAATGCCGATGCAACCGGAGCCGGTACAAAGATCCAGGATTCGTGCCGGACTCCGCTCCAGCCAAGGTTCGAAACGTCGTTCGATCAGCTCGCCGATTGGCGAACGTGGAATCAGTACACGTTCATCGACAATGAACGGAAGTCCGCAAAACCAGGATTGCCCAAGCAGGTAGGCGGTGGGCACGCGTTGCTCGATCCGACGGCGCAGCAAGCTCTGCAAATGCTCGCGCTCGTCATCCTCCAGACGGCAATCCAAATAGCTATCGGCGATTTCCCAAGGCAGGTGTAAAGCGCCGAGCACCAGCTGGCGCGCCTCGTCCCAGGCATTGTCGGTGCCATGGCCGAAGAACAATTGCTCGGCATGGAAACGGCTGACAGCCCAGCGAATGTGGTCACGCAAGGTGCGCAAGCGGGAAGGCGAAGCGGTCACGTCGGCATCTCCTGTCAAAAGCGCGAAAGTTTAGCCGAAGGACAGTCGGGTTTCTCAGGCTTCTGCAGCCGCAGTACTGGCCTATCGCCGGTTATTGCCGATTCAGTTGACGAATCATCGGTTTGGGCAGTTCACATCTTGGTCATCTGGCGCCACAATCATGCCCCTCTCACAACAAGGAGTCAGTCATGTCCAAGCCACAGACCATGCTTCAGCTCAGTGGCCGCAGTTATGCACCGGCGACTCTGGCTAATGCGACCCTTGTGGTCATTGACGTTCAGGAAGAATATCGGACAGGAACTCTCGCGTTACCGAACCTGAGCTCGGCGCTGGACGAGATCAACAGCCTGGTGACCGCAGCCCGCGCAGCCGGAACGCCCGTCGTGCATGTACATCATCTTGGCATTCCCGGCGGTCTGTTCGATCCCCAAGGCCTTCGAGGACAGATCATGCCGGAGGCAGCTCCCCTACCCGGCGAGGCGGTGATAGGCAAAACGCTGCCCAACGCGTTCGCGGGGACCAAGCTGCACGAGCTGCTGCAACAACATGGCCGTCTGGACCTGATTGTTTGCGGCTTTATGACTCACTCCAGCGTGAGCACCACCGTTCGCGCGGCAAAGGATTATGGTTATCGCTGTACGCTGGTGGATAAAGCCTGCGCCACCCGCGATCTGCCGATGGGTGACGGTACGCTCGATGCCGCGCAGGTACATCGCATGGAAATGACCATTCTTGCGGATAACTTCGCCGTCTGTGTCGCCGATGTCGGAGCGCTTGCATAAGCAGGTCGGGCATCAAGCATTGCCAGACAGGCGAATGAACCTGACCGGGCAGTCCCGGTCATAGCCCTGTTCCCGACGAGGTAATCGGAATGAAACGAACCGACGGTTTCGATGCACGCCGCCTCCGCCCACGCGAGCGGCGAAGCTGGGGCTCACGTTTCGGCGCGATTCTTGGCTTGCTGCTGATTCTCGTCGGCGTTCTCCTGACGGCCTCTGGTGCGGCATCCCTGTTCAGCGGCAACGAAGCCTTTACCAGCATGGCATTCGATCGCGAGGCTGCCGTAACGTTGCTCGCGCTGGGCCTGGTTCTGTTATTGATCGGCGCGTTAATCAGACGCAGAGTGCGCCGCCGCTTACACGAGCCCAGCGGACTCAGCCTCTCCCCCGGTCTGAGAAAGAAACGCTGATCGGTAAAGCCACCCTTCTGCCTCGCATCCGCTTTTGCCAATGGAAGCGATAACGACGAAACCTTTGGGGTAAAATCGCCGACCAATGCGGAGGCCCCATGCAAGAAGATGACTTTTCCTTGTTCAAATCTGCGGTTCGCGGTGTCAAGCCGATCGAACATAACCGTGCCGACACTGGCAAACCACGCAGCAACAAGGCGCAGATAGCCACTCGGCGAGCGAACGCAGTTATCAATGATGGCGAGGCCCGAATAGATGGACTTTCCGATCAATTCGTCATCGATGTAACGGCAGAAGACGAATTGTATTGGGTGCGCGACGGTGTCCAGGACAGTCAGATGCGTAAGCTGAAAGCTGGCCAGATTCCCTTCGAAGGCAGCCTCGACCTGCATGGACTGAACGTTGAGAAAGCCCGCGAGTTGCTCTGGGATTTTCTTGCCGAAGCCTGCAAATTCGAGATCCGCTGCGTACGGGTGACACACGGCAAGGCCGCGCGAATCGACGGCAAAAGGCCGCTGATCAAGAGCCACGTCAACACCTGGCTACGCCAGCACGCTCAGGTACTCGGATTCACCTCGTGTCTACCGAGACATGGTGGTACCGGTGCGGTCTACGTCATTCTCAAGCGAACCATGCTGGAAGGCCGTGACGAATAACCGTCGCGCGCTCAGCCATGCATTCTTCGGCGTGCTGCTTGCAGCCCAGCCGCTGAGCCCCTAACCTTCGCATTCGCGCTTTTCTGCAAGCCTGACAGGTAGTCAAATGTCCCTGGAAACTCATTACACCGCGATCCTTGGCCAGCTGGGTGAGGACGTCAACCGCGAGGGCCTGCTCGATACGCCCAAGCGCGCCGCCAAAGCCATGCAGTACCTGTGCAAGGGCTATCAGCAATCTCTCGAGGAAGTCACCAACGGCGCGCTGTTCAGCTCCGACAACAGCGAGATGGTGCTAGTGAAGAACATCGAGCTGTACTCCTTGTGCGAGCACCACATGCTCCCGTTCATTGGCAAGGCCCACGTAGCCTATCTGCCCAACGGCAAAGTGCTCGGGCTTTCCAAGGTGGCGCGCATCGTTGATATGTACGCTCGCCGACTGCAGATCCAGGAAAACCTCACGCGCGAAATTGCCGAGGCGATCCAGAAGGTCACAGGCGCCTGGGGCGTAGCAGTCGTAATCGAAGCACAGCACATGTGCATGATGATGCGCGGCGTCGAGAAGCAGAACTCCTCGATGGTCACCTCGGTAATGCTCGGGCAGTTCCGCGAGAACGCCGCCACCCGCAGCGAGTTTCTCGGGCTGGTCAGATAATCCAAAGCTGGAAGCTAGACCTGCAGAATGCGGAAGCCTGCCTAGCTTCCAGCTTCGTCTAAGTCTAACGTCCAGTCTCCAGCCGTTTTGCCCGTTTTTTTAATCGAACATCCCGACGTGCCGCGGGTGGCTGGCGACTCGCTGCAGCCATGCGCCGATCGCCGGATATCCGGCTAGCCGAAAACCACCCTCTTCGGCCACGTGCGTATAGGCGTACAGCGCAACGTCGGCAATGGAGTACTGCTCGCCAACCAGATACGGGGTGCGCAGCAACTGCTGCTCCATCACCTGTAAGGCGTGATAACCGTCCAGCTGCTTGGCCGCGTACTCATCGAGACGATCATCCGGCATGCCCAGATAAAGCTTGATGAATCGCGCCACGGCAATAAACGGCTCATGACTGTACTGCTCGAAGAACTGCCATTGCAGAACCTGGGTACGCAGCCGCGCATCCGAGGGCAGGAACTCGGTTCCCTCTGCCAGAAAATTGAGAATCGCGTTCGATTCCCATAAGCAGGTGCCGTCTTCCAGCTCAAGCACGGGTATCTTGCCGTTGGGATTCTTTTTCAGAAAAGCCTCTTCGCGACTTTCACCGCGAAGAATATCGACCGCAACCCATTCGTAATCTCGGCCCAACAGATGCAGCATCAGCTTCACTTTGTAGCAGTTGCCGGACCGATAATCGCCATAAACCTTGTATGCCATTTCCCCTCCGCACAGCACAATCGCCTGGTGTTGTAATTAGGCTGCCGCGACGACGCCAGCTTCCCGGATCACGCTCGCCAATCTCTGGACACCTTCAGATAGGCGCTCGGGCGCAACGTGACTGAAATTCAGCCGCAGATATCCCAGGTTTTGCTCCGGCTCGGCAAAGAAAGGCTCGCCCGGCATGAATACCACATCCCGAGCCAGAGCCGGATTGAGCAAAGTACGGGTATCGAGTGGCTGCTTGAGTTGCAGCCAAAAGAACAGCCCTCCTTGTGGCAGCTCCCAACTAGCGAGATCGGAAAAGTGTTCCTTCAGGGCAACCTGCATCGCATCACGGCGTAAACGGTAAAAACGCCGTAACTCCATCAGATGCGAGCGATACCGGTCGCTGCCCAGCCACTGCAACGCCTGCCATTGACCGACGCGATTGGTATGAAGATCTGCTGATTGCTTTAGCCGCAGCAGATACGGAAACAGGTCGGGCGTCGCGATCAGGTAGCCGACACGCAATCCCGGCAACAGTGTCTTTGACACGGTGCCGGTATAAATCCAGCTGGCCTTGCGCATGCGACTGACGATGGGCTTGGCGCTGCTTTCGTCGAATACCAGTTCGCGGTAAGGCTCGTCCTCGATCAGCGTCACACCGAATTCGTCGAGCAGCGCGGCGACTGCATCGCGCTTCTCTTCGCTGTAGCGCACACCGGAAGGGTTCTGGAAGGTTGGAATCAAGTAGGCGAAAGCTGGCTTATGTTGTTCCAGACGCTTGCGTAAGGCAGCCAACACCGGCCCATCGACTGCCTGCGGCACGGTCAGGCACTCAGCGCCGAACAGCTGAAACGCCTGCAACGCTGCCAGATAAGTCGGGGCCTCGAGCAATACCTCCGTACCGCGATCGATGAATAGCTTCGAAGCGAGATCGAGCGTCTGCTGCGAACCGCTGACAATCAGTACCTGACTGGCCTCACAGGGTACGCCGAGCAGACGCGCCTCGGCGGCGATGGCCTCGCGCAGCGCCGGCTCTCCTTCACTCATGCCGTACTGGCCGATACTCAACGGCATGTCAGCCCATTCGACATTCGGCAGCATCGACTCTGCAGGCAGCCCGCCGGCGAACGACATCACTTCCGGCCGCTGCGCCGCGGCGAGAATTTCACGGATAAGCGAGCTTTTAAGACGATCGACACGTTCGGAGAAAGCCATGGGGGCACCAGATGCAAGGGCAATTAAAATAAGTCAAACTACTTGACCAAAATTACGCTCCCCATCAGGAATACGTCAATATGCCTGACCTAAAAAAAAGCATGGTCCAGCGCCAGATAATGGAAAGGTTCTTCCTCGGCTACCAAGCTTTCACTGCCAAACCGGACGAAATGCTTGCCCGTCGCGGGCTTTCCCGAGTGCACCATCGGATCCTGTTTTTTATCGCGACCTACCCTGACCTGAGCATGAAGGAATTGCTCGGCTACCTGGGCGTCACCAAGCAGGCATTGAATACTCCGCTGCGACAGCTGATGGAGATGCATTTGGTAGAAAGTCGGGCCGCTGAAGACGATAAACGCAAACGCATGCTGCGTTTCACTAGTGACGGAGCGAAACTGGAACAAGCTCTGCGACGAGAGCAAGTGCGCCTGCTTGAGCGTGCGTTCAACGAGGCGGGAGAGGACGCGGTTTCTGGCTGGCTCTCGGTGAATCAGGCACTGGCCACCGGCACGAGTCGCAGCTAGGCGAAGCGCTCAGCAACTCATCGACTATGTGCATGAAATAGCAGCAAAATTATAGGTACAAAAAAGGGCGACCGAAGTCGCCCTTTTTCAATGGATCGCAGAACTTAGTTCTGATTTTCCATTTGTGCGCGGATCAGGTCACCGATGGTGGTCGGACCGGCTGCTGGCTCTACGTCCTGCTTGGTACGCAGTTCCTTCATCGCGTCTTTCTCGTCTTCAACGTCTTTCGACTTGATGGACAAGCTGATGACACGACTCTTGCGGTCGATGCTGATGATCTTGGCTTCGACTTCTTCGCCTTCCTTCAGCACGTTGCGCGCGTCTTCGACGCGATCACGGCTGATTTCGGACGCCTTCAGTGTTGCTTCGATATCGTTGCCCAGATCGATGATGGCGCCTTTGGCGTCAACTTCTTTCACGGTACCGCGAACGATGCTGCCCTTGTCATTGACGGCGGCGTAGTTGGAGAACGGATCGTCTTCCAGCTGCTTGATGCCCAGGGAGATGCGCTCACGCTCTGGATCGACGGACAGGATGACGGTATCCAGCTCGTCGCCCTTCTTGAAGCGGCGAACGGCCTCTTCACCGGCTTCGTTCCAGGAGATGTCGGACAGGTGAACCAGACCGTCGATGCCGCCGTCCAGACCAATGAAGATACCGAAATCGGTGATCGACTTGATGGTGCCGGAGATGCGGTCGCCCTTGTTGAACTGGCCAGAGAAGTCTTCCCATGGGTTGGACTTGCACTGCTTGATACCCAAGGAGATACGACGACGCTCTTCGTCGATGTCCAGAACCATGACTTCCACTTCATCGCCGACCTGTACGACCTTCGACGGATGGATGTTCTTGTTGGTCCAGTCCATTTCGGAAACGTGCACCAGACCTTCGACGCCCTCTTCCAGCTCAGCGAAGCAGCCGTAATCGGTCAGGTTGGTAACCTTGGCAACAACGCGAGTGTTCTCTGGGTAGCGAGCCTTGATAGCAACCCATGGGTCTTCGCCCAGCTGCTTCAGGCCCAGGGAGACGCGGTTGCGCTCGCGGTCGAACTTCAGCACCTTGACGTCGATCTCGTCGCCAACATTGACGATCTCGGAAGGATGCTTGATGCGCTTCCAGGCCATGTCGGTGATGTGCAGCAGGCCGTCCACGCCGCCCAGGTCGACGAATGCGCCGTAGTCGGTGAGGTTCTTGACGATACCCTTGACCTGCTGGCCTTCCTGCAGCGATTCCAGCAGAGCTTCGCGCTCGGCGCTGTTCTCGGCTTCCAGGACGCTACGACGGGAAACGACAACGTTGTTGCGCTTCTGGTCCAGCTTGATGACCTTGAACTCGAGTTCTTTGCCTTCCAGGTGAGTGGTATCACGCACCGGACGGACATCGACCAAGGAACCTGGCAGGAACGCACGGATGCCGTTAACGTCGACAGTGAAGCCGCCCTTAACCTTACCGTTGATAACGCCCTTGACCACTTCCTCAGCTGCGAAAGCCGCTTCCAGAACAATCCAGCACTCGGCACGCTTGGCTTTTTCGCGGGACAGCTTGGTTTCACCGAAGCCATCTTCAACCGCGTCCAGCGCAACGTGAACTTCGTCACCCACGCTGATGGTCAGTTCGCCCTGCTCGTTGTAGAACTGCTCGACCGGGATGACGCCCTCGGACTTCAGACCGGCATGGACAGTGACCCAGTCACCATCGATGTCGACCACGATGCCGGTGATGATGGCGCCCGGCTGCATGTCGAGGGTTTTTAGGCTTTCTTCAAAAAGTTCTGCAAAGCTTTCGCTCATGTTTATTCCTGCTGTTTTCAGGCGAGGATCCGCCCAATCTCCACATCCCAGATAGAAGTGGGTTCATTCATATAAAAAAAGGCCTGCGGGACTAGATCTGGTCTCCCACATGCCTCCTTGTTAACGGCCCTGAAATTACAGAGCTGTCAGGCCGCCTCTCGACGGTCGCTCATCAGGCAAAATCGCGCTTGGCGACTTCGCTCAGAATCTGTCCTAACACCTGCTCGATAGAAAGCTCGGTGGAATCCAGCTGTACCGCATCGTCTGCCGGCTTCAGCGGAGCCACTTCACGCTGGGTATCGCGCTCATCGCGCGCCCGTATCTCATCGAGAAGACTCGCGAGATTAACATCATCACCCTTGGCCTTCAACTGCAGGAAGCGGCGACGTGCCCTTTCTTCAGCACTTGCAGTAAGGAATATCTTCAAGGGTGCGTCAGGAAAAACCACCGTTCCCATATCCCGCCCATCGGCAACGAGCCCGGGAAGCTCGCGAAACGCCTTTTGGCGCTGCAATAGTGCATCACGCACAGCCGGCAATGCGGCAACCTGGGAAGCACCGGCACCGATATGCTCGTTACGGATAGCGTTGGTGACCTCCTCTCCCTCGAGGACGATCTCCATGCCATGGCCGTCTTTGGCTGCGCCGAACTGCACATCCAGATGAGCCGCCAGTAGCTTGAGCGCCTCCTCGTTAGTCAGGTCGACACCATGGTTATACGCGGCGAAGGCGAGCAGGCGGTAAAGCGCACCGGAATCAAGAAAATTCCATCCCAGCTTACCCGCCAGCAGTGCCGCAACCGTGCCCTTGCCGGAGCCGCTCGGGCCGTCGATGGTGATGACCGGGACCTGCCTGATCATGAATGACTCTCCACGCCTATCCGCATTCCGACCTTCTCGGCCAGCGCGAGGAAATTCGGAAACGAAGTGGCCACGTTGGCGCAATCGTGGATGCGTATCGGCGCACCAGCTCGAAGCGCCGCAACACTGAAGGACATCGCAATGCGATGATCGCCGTGCGCCCAGACCTCGCCACCATCAATGGTGCCGCCTTCGATGATAATCCCATCTGGAGTCGGTGTAGCCTTCACGCCGAGCGCTTGCAGACCATCGGCCATGACTTGAATACGGTCGGACTCCTTGACCCTCAGCTCCTCGGCACCACGCAAAGTGGTTCGGCCTTCGGCACAGGCCGCGGCAACGAACAGCACAGGGAACTCATCGATCGCGAGCGGAACGAGGTCTTCTGGAATATCGATGCCCCGGAGCGGTGCCGCTTGCACCCGGATATCTGCAACCGGCTCACCGCCTACTTCACGCAGGTTGGTCAGCTCGATGTTGGCACCCATCAGCTTGAGAATATCGATAACACCAGTACGCGTCGGGTTGATCCCGACATGCTCAAGCGTAATATCGGAACCCGGTGCGATGCTGGCCGCGACCATGAAAAAAGCCGAAGAAGAAATATCGGCAGGCACTTCGATTTGAGTCGAGCGCAGCGTGTGGCCAGACTCGACCGTAGCGGTATTGCCTTCTACCTGCACTGGATAGCCGAAACCTTGCAGCATTCGCTCGGTGTGGTCCCGCGTTGGAGCCGGTTCGGTAACGGAAGTCTTCTCAGCCGCATACAGGCCAGCCAGGAGCAGGCAGGATTTGACTTGAGCGCTGGCCATCGGCATTTCGTAATGCATGCCGGACAACCTTTGGCCGCCGCGAATGGTCAATGGCGGTCGGCCTTCAGCTGCCGTCTCAATCACGGCACCCATTTCTCGCAACGGTTTAGCCACCCGGTTCATCGGTCGCTTGGACAGCGAGGCATCTCCGGTAAGCGTGGTGTCGAACGGCTGCGCCGCCAGCAGCCCGGATAACAGGCGCATCGAGGTACCCGAGTTACCCAGATAGATCGGTCCCGGTGGCGCCTTTAGGCCATGAAGCCCGACACCATGGACCGTAACCCGTCCCTGATTCGGCCCTTCGATCACTACGCCCATGTCGCGGAATGCCTGAATGGTGGCGAGCGCATCCTCTCCTTCGAGGAAGCCCTCCACCTCGGTAGTCCCCTCGGCAAGCGAGCCGAGCATGATGGAACGATGGGAAATGGACTTATCACCTGGCACACGAAGCTGGCCATTCAGACTGCCGCCAGGGTTGGCGAGGAAAATCAATTCATTGGAATGCATAACGTCCACATAGGCTCTGCGAGCCAGTATTTTGCTGAAATGTTCTCGGGCAGCCTTGGCGCGAGTAAACACGCCCAACAACGTATGCCCGTCTCCTTCATCGACCGCAGCGCGCAGCGCCTCGAGGTCGGCACGAAAATCATCCAGGGTATGCAGCACCGCCTCACGATTGGCGAGGAAGATGTCATGCCACATCACCGGATCACTACCCGCTATACGGGTGAAATCACGAAAACCACCCGCCGCATAACGGAATATCTCGAGATTCTCGTTTCGCTTCGCCAACGAATCTACCAGGCCAAATGCCAGCAAGTGCGGAAGATGGCTGGTAGCAGCGAGCACCTCATCATGATGCTGGACATCCATATGTTCGACATCGGCGCCCAGTGCGCGCCACAACCCGTCGACAAGCGCCAGCGCAGCGGGATCGGTATCTTCCAACGGCGTCAGGATCACCTTGTGCCTACGGAAAAGCGTGCTTTGGGCAGCAGTGACACCGCTCTGTTCCGAACCGGCTATCGGATGGCCCGGCACGAAACGAGGCGGCATCCGACCGAACACTTCACCAGCACAACGCACCACATTGCCTTTAGCGCTGCCGACATCAGTAAGCACTGCATCACCGAGATCGAGCATGGCGAGCTCCGCCAGCAACCGCTCCATCGCCAGGATCGGCACAGCCAGCTGAATGACATCCGCCCCCTGGCAGGCCTCCGCTAGATTATCCGCACACCGATCCACCACGCCGAGCTCGACAGCAAGTTCGCGGGAGCGCGGATCGAGATCGAAACCGACTACTTCGCCACAAAGCCCGCGCTCACGCAGGCCCTTGGCGAACGAGGCGCCAATGAGCCCGAGGCCGACAACGGCCAGACGGCGCACCAGCGGCACGCCGGAGCACCGTTCAACGTCTCGACTCAACGCCCGAGAGCCTTGCGAAGGACATCCAGAAAACGGTCATTTTCCGCTTCGGTGCCAATGGAAACCCTCAGGAACGTCGGCATTCCGTAGCCAGCGACCGGCCGCACGATAACGCCATCGCGTAGTAGTGCCTGATTTATTGGCGCCGCGTCACGACCAAAATCGACCGCAATGAAGTTGCCCTTCGACGGAATCCAGTCCAGCCCCAACTGCTTGAAGCCCGCCTCGAGCTGGAGCATACCGGCGCTATTGCAAGCCCTGCTCTCGGTCAGATAGCGGCTATCATCGAGCGCCGCGCAAGCCGCTGCGAGCGCCAGGCTGTTGACATTGAACGGTTGCCGCACCCGATTCAGCACATCGGCAATTTGCGCCGAACAGATCGCATAACCCACGCGCAGCGCAGCCAGCCCGTAGGCTTTGGAAAAGGTGCGGGATACTAGCAAGTTGGGATGCGAAGCCAGAAACTCCAATCCATCCGGCAGTTCGCCGCCCTCTGCGTATTCGATATAAGCCTCATCCAGCACCACCAGAACATGCGCGGGAACATTGCACAGAAAGCTACCCAACGCATCAGCGCCAAACCAGGTACCGGTGGGATTGTTCGGATTGGCGATGAACACGACACGCGTATTGTCGTCGATAGCGGCCAGCATGGCGTCTAAATCATGGCCCCACTGCTTGGCTGGAACAGCCTTCGCACGCGCGCCGACGGCCTGAGTGGCAATCGGGTAGACCGCAAATGCATGTTCACTGAATACCGCGTTGAGACCAGGCGCGAGGTAGGCCCGCGCGACCAGCTCGAGGATATCGTTGGAGCCATTGCCGAGCGTCACCTGCTCGATGTCGACGCCATATCGCTCAGCCAATTTCTGCTTGAGTACGAACCCGTTACCATCGGGATAGCGGGTCAACTCGTCGAGCTGCGCCTTAATCACCTCGACAACTCTGGGACTGGGACCCAGCGGGTTTTCGTTGCTGGCCAGTTTGACGATGGTAAGTGGATCCAGGTTCAGCTCACGAGCCAGCTCATCGACCGGCTTGCCTGGCACGTAAGGCGACAGCTTCTGCACGCCTGGCTGCGCCAGGGCGAGGAAATCACAACTCATAAAAAGGCCTCAGGCTGCAGGCTCACAGGCCGCAGGTACAAGCCGCTCGCCTGTCGCCTGCAACCTGCAGCCTGAAGCCGCAGTTAAAGTACCGCCTTCGGATAGGACCCCAGCACCTTCAATGCCACCGCTTCGCGCCCGATCTTCTCGAGCACATCCTTGATCAGCGGATCCTGATGATGGCCGATGCAGTCGATGAAGAATACGTAGGTCCATTTGCCGCTGCGCGAAGGACGGGTTTCGATACGCGTGAGGTCAATGCCATTGGAGTGAAACGGCATCAGCAGTTCATGCAGCGCACCCGGCTTGTTGCGCATGGAAACAATGATCGAGGTCTTGTCGTCGCCGGTAGGCGGCACTTCCTGGCTACCAATGATAAGGAAGCGCGTGGAGTTATCCGGACGGTCTTCGATTTTTTCGGCAATTTTGGTCAGGCCATAGAGCTGCGCCGCCATATCGCCAGCGATTGCCGCGGAATTCCACTCGCTCTTCACGCGCTTGGCGGCGTCGGCATTGCTGGATACCGCGACACGCTCGACGTTCGGGTAATGCGCATCGAGCCACTTGCGGCACTGCGCCAGCGACTGAGCATGTGAATAAATACGTGTGATCCGATCCGTCTTGGTCGTTTCGCCCACCAGCAGATGATGGTGGATCCGCAACTCGACTTCGCCGCAGATGACGATGTCGTGCTCGAGAAAACTGTCGAGCGTGTGGTTAACAGCGCCTTCGGTAGAATTTTCCACCGGCACCACGCCGAAATTGACCGCACCGGCGACCACCTCACGAAAGACTTCATCGATCGCTGCCATCGGCTTGCTGATCACCGCCTGACCAAAATGCTTCAGCGCCGCAGCCTGGGAAAAGGTACCTTCAGGCCCGAGATAAGCCACTCGCAACGGCTGTTCAAGCGCCAGGCAGGAGGACATGATCTCGCGGAAAAGGCGCGCCATTTCCTCGTTAACCAGCGGCCCCTTGTTCAACTCCATGATGTGCTTGAGAACCCAAGCTTCACGCTCGGGGCGATAGAACACCGCCTCCTCGCCTTCAGCCAGCGATGCGGTTTTGACCCGAGCTACGTCCTGGGCGCAACGGGCGCGTTCGCTGATCAGCTCGAGAATCTTCTCGTCGAGACTGTCGATGCGTACACGCAGCGCCTTCAGCCGGTCGACATCGCTCATCAGCCGTGCTCCTTCTCGAATTCGCGCATGTAGGCGACCAAGGCCTCGACCGCATCCAGACCGACCGCGTTATAAATGGAGGCGCGCATGCCCCCGACTGAACGGTGGCCTTTGAGGTTGAGCAGACCGCGCGCATCGGCACCAGCCAGAAATACCTTATCCAGCTGTTCATCAGCGAGCCTGAACGGTACGTTCATCCATGAGCGGGCATTGGTCGCGATCGGGTTGGAATAGAAATCGCTGGAATCGATTGCACCGTAGAGCAGTTCCTTCTTGGCTCGGTTGCGCTGTTCCATCGCCTCGACCCCGCCCTGCTCCTTCAGCCATTCGAAGACCAAGCCGGAGAGATACCAGGAAAAAGTCGCTGGCGTGTTGTACATGGAGCCGTTGTCCGCGGCGATTTTGTAATTGAGCATGGTCGGGCAGTTGGAACGTGCGTGACCTAACAAATCCTCGCGAACAATCACCACTACCAGACCCGACGGACCGATATTCTTCTGCGCACCGGCGTAGATCAGACCGAAGCGGGAAACGTCCAGCCGACGCGAGAGGATGTCGGAAGACATGTCGACTACAAGCGGCGTGTCGCCAAGTTCCGGCACCCAGTCGAATTGCAGCCCGCCAATGGTTTCGTTGCTGGCGTAATGCAGATAGGCCGCGTTGTCGCTGAGTGCCCACTCGTTCTGACCGGGAATGGCGAAGTAATCGTAGGGTTTGGCGCTGGCGGCCACATTGACCTGACCAAAACGCTTGGCCTCTTCAATGCACTTGCGCGACCAGATGCCAGTATCGATGTAATCGGCTACGCCATCCTCGGGCAGCAGATTCAGCGGGATCTCGGCAAACTGCTGGCTGGCGCCACCCTGCAGAAACAGCACCTTGTAGTTGGAGGGGATGTTCAGCAGATCGCGCAGATCCTGTTCGGCCTTTTCCGCAATGGCCATGTAATCGTCGCTGCGATGGCTCATTTCCATGACGGACAGGCCACGACCTTGCCAGTCGAGGAGCTCGGCCTGGGCACGTTGCAGCACGGCTTCGGGAAGCGCGGCCGGGCCGGCGCAGAAATTAAACGCGCGTTTGCTCATCTTCGTTCTCTCAAAAACGGTCGATACCATGCTCGCTCAGCCCAGGACCATGAGGCCAGGGGCAGCGCTCGCAACTCCTTCATCCGCAGCAGGCATACAACGAAACAGCGGCGAAGCCCGTGAAGGCTGCGCCGCCGCTCGATCAGTCGTCGGTCGGCACTACATCTGGCGGAACGTCGCCACCGCCCCCAAGCAACTCATCTTCGCTGGGCTCGGTGCTGACAACGGGCATTTTCTTATCCAGTGCATCCTCGTCGATAACCGCCTCGATATCTTCGAGGACATCTTCCTCGGAAGGCTCTTGAACCCGCTCGAGACCGACAAGGTGTTCGTTCTTGCCCAGCTTGATCAAAGTGACGCCCTGGGTATTACGGCCCAACGACGATACTTCGTCGACGCGCGTACGCACCAGCGTGCCCTGGTCGGAAATCAGCATGATCTCCTCGCCCTGCTGCACCTGAACGGCACCGACCAGCCGGCCGTTACGTTCATTAGCGACCATAGCGATAACGCCTTGGCCGCCACGACCGCGGCGCGGGAACTCATCGATCACGGTGCGCTTGCCGTAGCCATTGAGGCTCGCGGTGAGGATCTGCGCATCTGGCTCAGGAATCAGCATGGAGATCAGACGCTGACCTTCCGGCAGACGCATGCCACGAACGCCACGAGCAGTACGGCCCATGGTGCGAACGTGCTTTTCCTTGAAGCGAATTACCTTACCGCCATCGGAGAACAGCATCACCTCGCGCGCACCGTCGGTGACGGCAGCCGCGATCAAGGTGTCGCCCTCCTCCAAGCCGAGCGCGATCAGGCCGACGCTACGTGGACGGCTGAACTGCGACAGAGGCGTTTTCTTCACAGTGCCCTTGGCGGTCGCCATGAAAATGTAGGTGCCGGTGGGCTCGTCTACCGACTCGTCGGCTTCTTCGCCATCGAGCGACTCTTCCGCCTCATCAATCTCGCTGATGATTTCCGCATCTTCGACATCGTCATCGCCGTTCAGCTGTTGCTGGCGCGCAGCCTCGATATCGACCTGCAGCATGGCAGTGATGTGCTCGCCTTCGGAAAGCGGCAGCAGGTTGACCAGCGGACGGCCGCGTGAAGTACGTGAGGCTTCTGGAATCTCGTAGGTCTTCAGCCAGTACACCTTGCCCTTGCTGGAGAACAGCAACAGCGTGGTGTGGCTGTTCGCGACCAACAGATGCTCGACGTAATCCTCTTCCTTGACACCCGTCGCCGCCTTGCCGCGACCGCCTCGACGCTGCGCCTGGTAGGCTGCCAGCGGCTGGGACTTGGCGTAGCCGCCATGGGAGATGGTGACCACGCGCTCTTCTTCGGTGATCAAGTCAGCCAGCGTCAGGTCCAGACGCGCCTCGAGAATTTCGGTACGACGGGCGTCGCCGAAGTCACGCTTGACACCCTCGAGCTCCTCGCGGATGACTTCCATCAGGCGCACAGGGTTGGTCAGGATGCGGATCAGCTCGCCAATCTGGGTGAGAATTTCCTGATACTCGCTGAGCAGTTTCTCGTGCTCGAGGCCAGTCAGGCGATGCAGGCGCAGGTCAAGAATGGCTTGAGCCTGTTCCGGTGACAGATAGTATTTGCCGTCGCGCAGACCATACTGCGGATCGAGACCCTCGGGGCGGCAAGAGTCGGCACCGGCACGCTCGACCATCGATTCGACGGCACTTGATTCCCATGCTTCGGCAATCAGCGCTTCCTTGGCTTCAGCCGGAGTAGGCGACGCCTTGATCAAGGCAATGACCGGGTCAATGTTGGACAGCGCGACCGCTTGACCTTCGAGGATGTGCCCACGCTCACGCGCTTTGCGCAGCTCGTAAACGGTCCTGCGGGTCACGACTTCGCGACGATGACGAACGAAGGCTTCGAGCAGCTCCTTCAGGTTCAGCGTGCGCGGCTGGCCATCGATAAGCGCGACCACGTTAATGCCGAACACGCTCTGCAGCTGGGTCTGAGCGTACAGATTGTTGAGGATGACCTCAGGCACTTCGCCGCGACGCAGCTCGATAACCACGCGCATGCCGTCCTTGTCGGACTCGTCGCGCAGCTCGGTGATGCCTTCGAGCTTCTTTTCCTTGACCAGCTCGGCGATCTTCTCGATCAGCCGCGCCTTGTTCAACTGATAAGGCAGCTCGGTAATAACAATCTGCTGGCGGCCGCCGACCTTGTCGATGTCTTCGATGGTCGAGCGGGCGCGCATATAGATGCGTCCGCGACCGGTACGATAGGCCTCGACGATGCCGGCACGCCCGTTGATGATCCCTGCTGTCGGGAAATCCGGACCGGGGATGAACTGCATGAGCTCATCGATGGTGATCTCGGAGTTCTCGATCAGCGCCAGGCAACCATCGATCACTTCGCTCAAGTTGTGCGGCGGAATATTGGTCGCCATACCCACGGCGATACCACTGGAGCCGTTGACCAGCAGGTTCGGAATCTTGGTCGGCATGACCGCCGGAATCTGCTCGGTGCCGTCATAGTTGGGCACCCAATCGACGGTTTCCTTGTCCAGATCGGCCAGCAGTTCGTGTGCCAGCTTGGCCATCCGCACTTCGGTGTAACGCATGGCCGCCGCGTTGTCGCCATCGACCGAACCGAAGTTGCCCTGGCCGTCGACCAGCATGTAGCGCAGCGAGAATGGCTGCGCCATCCGCACGATGGTGTCGTAGACCGCGGAATCACCGTGGGGATGGTATTTACCGATCACGTCACCGACCACACGAGCGGATTTCTTGTATGGCTTGTTCCAGTCGTTACCCAGTTCGCTCATGGCAAAAAGCACACGGCGATGCACAGGCTTCAATCCGTCGCGCGCATCCGGCAGCGCTCGTCCGACGATTACGCTCATGGCGTAGTCGAGGTAGGACTGCTTGAGTTCGTCTTCGATATTGACCGGGAGGATTTCTTTGGCCAGTTCGCCCATGGAAGCCTGGTTCCTTATAGTCAGCAGGGTCCTGCGATTAAGCGCGGAATGGTATCACAAGGAGGCATGCCGCTGGAGGCTGGAGGCTTAACGAAGAAAGCGCTTCGAGCCCGTGCCGTTCGCTGATTTAACGAAAGGGCACAAGGTCTTGCCATTATTCGTCCAGCCTTCAGCCTCCAGCCGCGTTATTCGTCCTTCAGTGGAGCCGCTTGCGGCTCATCAAGGCAGCCAGCTTGGCCGCGCTCGGGCGTTCGACGACACCCTTTTCAGTGACGATGGCGTCGATCAGATCAGCAGGCGTCACATCGAATACCGGATTGAATGCATCGACGTCAGCCGCAAATCGCTGCCCATTAACCTCCAGCAGTTCGCTGCCCGCGCGCTCTTCGATAGGAATGTCATCGCCGGTCTCCAGCTCCATATCAATGGTCGAGCTCGGCGCTACCACCATGAACCGCACGCCATGGTGCATGGCCAGCACGGCAAGCTGGTAGGTGCCGATCTTGTTGGCAACGTCACCATTGGCGGTAATCCGATCAGCACCCACGATCACCCAGGTGATGCCGCGCGTCTTCATCAAATGCGCCGCAGCCGAGTCGGCATTCAGGGTGACCGGCACGCCTTCGCCCGCCAGCTCCCATGCGGTCAGGCGCGAGCCCTGTAGCCAAGGCCGTGTTTCGTCTGCGTAAACGCACTCGACAAGCCCTTCCAAGTGCGCGGCACGGAGCACACCGAGTGCGGTGCCAAAACCACCGGTAGCAAGCGCGCCGGTATTGCAGTGAGTGAGCAGATTTTGAGGATTGCCCTGATATTTGCGAATCAGGTCGACGCCTAGCTGCGCCATGGTGAGATTGGCTTCGCGATCGCTCGCGTGAATGGAGGCCGCCTGAGCCTCGGCAGCCACCAGCGGATCTTCGCCTGGTTTCAGCCGATCCAGCCGCTCACGCATCTGATTCAGCGCCCAGAACAGGTTGACGGCGGTCGGACGTGAGTCGGCAAGTATCTTGAAGTCCTCCTCCAGCGCCGCACGCCAGTCGCTACCTTCGGCGAGCCGGGCCTTGAGTCCCAGAGCCAGCCCGTACGCCGCGCTGATCCCGATCGCCGGAGCGCCGCGCACGACCATCTCGCGAATGGCCGTCGCAACAGCCGCAGCAGAATCGTAGGTGTGCCATAGCTCTTCCAGCGGCAGTTTGCGCTGGTCGAGCAAACGCAGCTGCCCGCCCTGCCACTCGATAGCCTTCACTTTTTCTGCGGCCAACAAGCGCTCACGCATGGCAATCCTCTCTCTACTTGACTTGCATTCCCGACCCGCAGGTACAGAACCGGTCCGTTCACCATCTTGCGAGCCGGAGACATGAAAAAACCCGGCCGTTTCCGAGCCGGGCTTTCAGCATTCGATATGTCATGACGAAGTGATACGAGCACTTGCGCCCCATACCCGGGCGCGAATCCTAATCGACTGATTTTCCTAGCACAAGCAAAGCCAGCCCAATGCAATCGATGCGTGCGAATAGCGTGATCGCTTACCCCTGTTTGATCGAAGCACTGACCGTCCCGCCCCCCTGCCCTGCGCCTATATTTCGCGGATTTTCGCGCCCCTACGGGCTTGTCAGCGTCCGATCAACGATTCGGCTGTGGCGTCATACGCAGATAGGGCTTCACCGCGCGATAGCCCTTCGGGAAGCGCTGCTTGAGTTCTTCCTCGTCCTTGAGCGAAGGCACGATCACCACCTCGTCGCCGTCCTGCCAGTTGGCCGGCGTGGCGACCTTATGGCTGTCGGTCAGCTGCAGCGAATCGATCACGCGTAGGATCTCGTGAAAATTGCGTCCAGTGCTCGCCGGGTAGGTAATGGTCAGACGCACCTTCTTGTTCGGGTCGATAACGAATAGCGAACGCACCGTCAGGGTATCGTTAGCGTTGGGGTGGATGAGGTCGTACAGCTCGGATACCTTGCGATCAGCGTCGGCCAGAATCGGGAAATTAACCCGCGTGTTTTGGGTCTCGTTGATGTCGTCGATCCACTTTACATGCGAATCCACTGGATCTACCGAGAGCGCGATGGCTTTGACGTTGCGCTTGGCGAACTCATCTTTCAGCTTGGCGGTGAAGCCAAGCTCGGTGGTGCACACCGGCGTGAAATCGGCTGGATGGGAAAACAATACGCCCCAGCTATTGCCGAGCCATTCATGGAAATGGATGCGGCCTTCGCTGGAGTCCTGTTCGAAGTCGGGTGCGATGTCGCCGAGACGAATGCTCATGTCTTTGTTCCTCTTATGACAGTTGCGTTAAGCCGGCCATACGGCTGCCGGTGCGGGTGGATCAATGCCTGCGCTCAGGCCGTTTCATGGGCCTGTTGTTCGATACGGTTCAGCAATCGATACAGGTAGGCGAAACCCTCTTCCCAGCGGCTGCGCCCGGATTTGGCCTTGATGTGCCCGGCACGGCTGAGAATGAAGGTCTCGCTACCCCAGTCGCGGCCAAGCTCGAACGCTCGCTGGGAACTGGCGGTCCGCCTGTTCAACCTGGCACTGTTAGGCAGGCTGTGCGGCCAATGGTTTTGCCAGTGCTCATGCGAGCGTTGCCAGCCCAGCACTATCGGATAGCGGATCGACTCGCTGCCCATCGAGATGCCTTTCAAATGTAATGAAGCCAGTCTAGTCACAGCCACGAAGGACAAAAAGAATAAGAAGATATTTACTTATTCCATAAACATTAAAACGCGTTCGGCCAGCGCAGCGCTGTTCAGGCGACCTGCCCCACCGCACCGGCAATGCCAGGCTCTGCATTCGCAGTCATACGCACAGTTCGCCAAGTGTTGAAGGCCATTAGCAGCATGCCAAGGAAGAATGTTCCACCACCGATCAGACGCACGATATAGCCTGGGTGACTGGCTTCCAGCGCTTCGACGAATGAATAGGTCAAGGTGCCGTCATTATTGACGGCGCGCCACATCAAGCCCTGGGTGATGCCGTTGACCCACATCGAAGCGATATAAAGCACAGTGCCGATGGTCGCTAGCCAGAAATGCGCATTGATCAGGCGCACGCTGTACATGCGCTCGCGATTCCACAGCACCGGGATCATATGATAGAGCGTGCCGATGGAAATCATAGCGACCCACCCCAGCGCACCGGCGTGTACATGGCCGATGGTCCAATCGGTGTAATGGGACAGGGCGTTGACGGTTTTGATCGCCATCATCGGACCTTCGAAGGTCGACATGCCGTAGAACGCCAGCGACACCACCAGAAAACGCAGAATAGGGTCGGTGCGCAACTTATGCCAGGCGCCCGATAGCGTCATCATGCCGTTGATCATCCCGCCCCAGCTCGGTGCCAGCAAAATAATAGACATCACCATGCCCAGGTTCTGGGCCCATTCCGGCAACGCGGTGTAATGCAGATGATGCGGGCCGGCCCAGATGTAAAGGCTGATGATGGCCCAGAAATGCACGATCGATAGCCGATAGGAATACACCGGCCGCTCGGCCTGCTTGGGCACGAAGTAATACATCATCCCGAGGAACCCCACGGAAAGAATGAAGCCCACCACGCTGTGCCCGTACCACCACTGGATCATCGCGTCCGTTGCGCCAGAATAGAACGAGTAGGACTTGAACAGGCTCACCGGAATGGCGGCGTGATTGATGACATGCACCATTGCCGTGACGATGATGAAAGCGCCATAGAACCAGTTAGCGACATAGATATGCTTGGTCCGGCGCCGTGCGATCGTTCCGAAAAAGAGATACATATATGCCATCCAAACCAGCGTGACCCATAACGCAATGGGCCATTCCATCTCGGCGTATTCCTTGGATGAGGTGATGCCGAGGGGGTAACTGATCAACATCGCTACGATCGCGGCCTGCCAGCCCCAGAAAACGAAGTTGGCTAGCCAATCCGAGACCAGCCGTACCCTGCAGGTGCGTTGCACGACGTAGAACGAGGTCGCGAACAGCGCACCTCCGCCAAATGCAAATATCACCAGATTGGTGTGGACCGGGCGGAGGCGTCCAAAGCTTGTCCAGGGCAACCCGAGATTGAGTTCCGGCCAGACCAGCTGCGCCGCGATAATTGCCCCCATCCCCATCCCAACGACGCCCCAGAATAACGTCATGAGAGTGAAACGACGGACAACCTCGTAGTTGTATGTCGGAGCGGTGTCATCTAAAGAAGCATCGGCCATAACGTTTCCAAAGCAAAATTGAGTGGCAGCTCAACGCCAACCTCATACCGACCCAGCGAAATCCAAGGTCGGCAAGGATGATCGAGCGAAGCTAGGAAAGTGTGCGGCGGCAGATAAAATAAATATAACGAATATTGATGAACTTTAAATGCATAAATAATCATCTATATCTTAGATAGCGACGGTTCGTAGAGGAACAACAGTCGCAACCGCTCCGTACAAGAGCGATCAGTAGCAGATTCACCCGAAGCAACTTGGCAACCTCGCCAGACCACAGCACCGATTGCAGAGAAGCCAGCTCGTAGAGTCTTGTCAGCAAGCACGCCGAAATTTTTCTATTCCAAACGCGTTTCATCGCGCCAGCTTGACCGCTATTCCGCCAAGCTAAATACTGTATTCATATACAGTATTTTCGGAATACCCTCATTGCCATGACTTCCGTAGTCGCTCTCAACCATCTGCTCGATGCACGCCACCTGTGGCGTGGCCAGAGCAGAGTCTTCCCACCCAACACCCAGCCAACCGGGCATGCCGCGCTGGATGCAGCGCTGCCCGGCGGCGGCTGGCCGGAATCGGCTCTGAGTGAAATACTTTTCGCCACCACCGGTATCGGCGAGCTGCGCCTGCTCTGGCCGACCCTGGCGCGGTTGACCATCAGCGGTGAGCGCGTGGTGCTGGTGGCGCCTCCTCATGTTCCCTACCCTCAGGCCTGGCTGTCCGCCGGTGTGGACCTGCGTCAGCTGGTAATCATCAAGGCGCAAGGGCGTGACGTCTTGTGGACTGCCGAGCAATGTCTGCGTTCAGGCAGTTGTGGTGCGGTGTTGTGCTGGCCGCAACAAGCCGATGATCGCGCCCTGCGTCGCCTGCAGGTTGCTGCCGAGACAGGCCAGACCCTGGCCTTTGCCTATCGTCCACTGCGCGAGGCGGTCAATTCTTCGCCAGCGGCACTACGCTTGGCCATCGAAGCCAAGCCAGCGCAACTGCGTGTACTCAAGTGCCGCGGCGGCCTGGCTCCGGCGCGCCCGATCCCCGCTGCGGCATGGCATTGAGATGACCATGCTCTGGGCCTGCATTCTGCTGCCGCAACTGGCCATGGACGGTGCGCTGCGCGGCCGCGCCGATGCCGAGGCGCCGCTGGCGCTCTTGAGCGGCACGCCACAGCGCCGCGTGTTGCAGGCGGTCAATCCAGCCGCGCGGGCGCTCGGCCTCAAACCAGGGCAATCGTTGATCGCCGCCCAGGCGCTGACTCGCGCGTTCGCCACAGCCGACTATGACTTGAAGTCAATCGAGCGCTGGCAGCAATTTCTTGCCGCCTGGGCCTATGGTTTCAGCTCGCAGGTCAGCCTGCATTACCCGCGTTGCCTGCTATTGGAAGTGCGATCCAGTCTTGGCCTGTTCGGCCCTTGGCCTCGTTTGGAGGCACGTCTGCGTCAGGAATTAGCCGCGCTGGGCTTTCAACATCGCATTACCCTCGCACCCAACCCGGCCGCCGCACGCGTCCTGGCCAACGTCCATGACGGCCTAGCCGTAATGGATTCCGAGACATTGCAGCCTGTACTGGGCCCACTGCCGATAGAACGTATCGGCCTGTCGCGCGAAGTGACGACCGCTTTTGTCCGGATGGGCCTTCGGACCTTGAAGCAGGTGCTCGCGCTGCCCCGCGATGGTCTGGCGCGGCGTTTTCCAGCAGACGCGCTGAGGCATCTCGATACGCTGCAAGAACATCGTCCATTGGCGCTGGATTTCTACCGGCCGCCAGACCGCTTCGATGCTCGGATCGAGCTGAACTTCGAAGTCGAGTCGCACCAGGCACTGCTGTTCCCGCTGCGCCGCCTGACCGCCGATCTCGCCGCTTACCTGGCCGGTCGCGACAGCGGTGTACAGCGTTTCACCTTGCATCTGGAGCACCGCAACCTGGCCGATAGCCAAGTACCGGTCGGTTTGCTCAGCGCCGAGCGCGACCCGGCCATGCTTTTCGAACTGACCCGCGGCCGCTTGGAACACCTGCAACTGCCGGCACCGGTACTGGCGGTGCGCCTGGTGGCACGCGAGCTACCGGCCTTCGTCCCCGAGCACCGTGAGCTGTTCGACGAGCGCCCACAGCAATCGTTACCCTGGGAGCAACTGCGTGAGCGTTTGCGAGCCCGGCTGGGTGATGACGCCGTGCAGGGCCTTGGGGCTCAGGCCGACCACCGCCCCGAATGTGCGTGGCAGCCGCAGCACGTCGCTCAGAATGAGCTATCACCCTATACCGGCCCTCGTCCCGGCTGGCTGCTGGCCGAATCGAAACCATTACACGAGGCATCCCTTCGCGTTCTCGCCGGGCCCGAGCGCATCGAATCCGGCTGGTGGGACGGCGGTGATGTGCGACGTGACTATTATCTGGTGGAAACTCGCGCAGGGCAGCGCGGCTGGGCCTTCCGCCCCGTCACTGGGGGACCGCTGCTGCTGCACGGCTGGTTCGCATGACAGCCGCCTATGTCGAACTGCATTGCCTGTCCAACTTCAGCTTCCAACGTGGCGCCTCCAGTGCCCGGGAATTGTTCGAGCGCGCCGTCCGGCTTGGCTACCGAGCCCTTGCCATCACGGATGAATGCACGCTATCCGGCATCGTACGGGCGTGGCAGGCCTCGAAAGATGTCGGCCTGCCGCTGATTATCGGCAGCGAAATACAGATCGAAGGTGGACCAAAACTGGTTCTGCTGGTGGAAAACCTGGCCGGCTATCAGAACTTGTGCCGGCTGATCACCCGGGCCCGCCGACGCGCCGAGAAGGGTCGCTACCAGCTTCTTTGTGAAGACCTGAGCGAACCGCTGGATGGACTGCTGGCCATCTGGATTACCCACCAGCCCGATGCTGACGACGAGGGTCGCTGGCTACACGAGCGATTTCCAGAGCACCTCTGGCTGGGCATCGAGCTGCACCGCGGGCCAGACGACATGCTGCACCTGCGTCAGTGGCAGGCGCTGGCCGCGCGTCTGAACATCCCCGCAGTGGCTTGCGGCGATGTGCATATGCATGCTCGTGGCCGCCGCGCTTTGCAAGACTGCATGACCGCGATCCGGCATCACCTGCCGGTGGCAGAGGCCGGTCGTTATTTATTCCCTAACGGCGAACGTCATTTGCGCCGATACGAGGAACTGACCCAGCTGTATCCAACCGAACTGCTCGCCGAAACACTGCGCATCGCCGAGCGCTGCCGGTTCGACCTCAGCCAGCTGGAATACCACTACCCGCACGAACTGGTGCCTACGGGCCACAGCCCCACCTCCTGGCTACGCAAACTGGTCGAGGACGGCGCGCGTTGGCGCTGGCCGGATGGCGTCACAGCGAAAGTCCGCGCACAGATCGAACACGAGCTACAACTGATCGCCGAACTGAAATACGAGAGCTACTTCCTGACCGTGTATGACCTCGTTCGCTTCGCTCGTGATCAACACATTCTTTGTCAGGGTCGCGGCTCGGCAGCCAACTCGACAGTGTGTTTTGTGCTGGGCATCACCGAACTCGACCCGGCACGGAGCAAGTTATTGTTCGAACGCTTCCTCTCCCGCGAGCGCAACGAACCACCGGACATTGACGTCGACTTCGAGCACGATCGCCGCGAGGAAGTCATCCAGTATGTCTTTCGCCGTTATGGCCGCGATCGAGCCGCGCTGACTGCCGTCGCCAGTACCTATCACGCCACCGGTGCCTTACGTGACGTAGCCAAGGCCCTCAGCCTGCCACCGGACCAAGTCAATGCACTGGCTGACTGTTGTGGACGCTGGAGCGACCGGATTCCAGACGACGAACGTCTGCGAGAAGCCGGCTTCGACCCGAGCAGTCCGGTACTGCGCCGAGCGCTGACGCTGACCGGCGAGCTGATCGGTTTCCCTCGCCATCTGTCGCAGCACCCAGGCGGCTTCGTCATCTCCGAACATTCCCTGGAAACCCTGGTACCGGTGGAAAACGCCAGCATGGCCGAGCGCACCGTGATTCAGTGGGACAAGGATGACCTTGATCTGGTCGGCCTGCTCAAAGTCGATGTCCTCGCTCTCGGCATGCTCAGCGCATTGCGCCGCTGTTTCAACCTGATCGAACAGTATCGCGGCACGCGCTGGACGATCGCCACGCTGCCCCGGGAAGACCGCGCAACCTACGAGATGATCAGCCGCGCCGATACTGTTGGCGTGTTCCAGATCGAGTCGCGGGCGCAGATGGCCATGCTGCCACGGCTGCGCCCTAAAGAGTTTTACGACTTGGTGATCCAAGTTGCCATCGTGCGACCGGGTCCGATCCAGGGCGATATGGTTCACCCCTACTTGCGCCGACGTAATAAAGAAGAACCCGTGGATTACCCATCCGACGAACTGATACCCGTCTTCGAGCGCACCCTCGGCGTGCCGCTTTTCCAGGAACAGGTAATGGAGCTGGCAATCGTCGCCGCCCTGTACACGCCCGGCGAAGCCGACGAACTGCGCCGATCCATGGCCGCCTGGAAACGTCATGGCGGCTTGGAGCCCCACCGCCAGCGACTGACCGAACGCATGCTCGCCAAAGGCTACGAGGCGGATTTCATCTCACGCATCTTCGAACAAATTAAAGGATTCGGCAGTTATGGCTTCCCCGAATCTCACGCCGCCAGCTTCGCCCTGCTCACCTACGCCAGTTGCTGGCTGAAATGCCACGAACCGGCCGCCTACGCCTGTGCATTGATCAATAGCTGGCCGATGGGCTTTTACAATCCCGATCAAATACTTCAGGACGCGCGCCGCCATGGCTTGGAGATTCGTCCGGTGGATGTCCACCACAGCGCTTGGGATTGCAGTCTGGAGCCAACCGCCAGCGAACAACCGGCGATCCGCCTGGGCCTGTGCCTGGTACGCGGCTTCCGCGAGGAAGATGCCCGACGCATCGAGGCGGCCCGTCGGGTTCGATCATTTGCCGACGTCGGTGATCTGTGCATCCGCGCCAGGCTGGATGCTCGTGCTCGTGAGCGACTGGCCGACGCCGGAGCTCTGCGCGGCCTCGTCGGACATCGCCACCGAGCGCGCTGGGCGGTGGCCGGAATAGAGCCGCAGTTGCCGCTATTCGTTGGACAGGTCACGCGACAAGAAGCACCGGTGACTCTACCGCTTCCCACAGTCGGCGAAGATTTACTGACGGACTACGCCACCCTCAGCACCACACTCGGTCCGCACCCGCTGATGCTGCTGCGCGGTCAGCTGAGAGCACTGCGTTGTCGCAGCTCGCGTGAATTGGCCAGTGTAGAGCATGGACGCCCGCTCAGTGTCGCCGGCTTGGTGATCGGCCGTCAGCGTCCACAAACGGCCAGTGGGGCGATCTTCGTCACCCTAGAGGACGAGTTCGGCATGATCAACGTGGTGGTCTGGCACGACTTGGCTGAGCGCCAGCGGCGTGTACTCATACAGTCTCAGATGCTCCGAATCGACGGCCATCTGGAGTCAGCACACGGCGTGCGCCACATCATCGCTGGGCGCCTGAGCGACCTCACGCCACTGCTGACAGGTCTGGATGTACGCAGTCGAGATTTCCAGTGATACGCCGTTGTAGGAACACCTCGTATTAAGTTGTTCCGAGTTATGCCTCGGCGCGCCGTCCACTACATTGAACACAATCGCGACGAAGATGCTTCAGTTGGCAAACAATGAGGCCCCGCCCGCCATTGAACGCCAGCCACATCAATTCACATTGGCGAGAGCACGAATCCATTGATTCCCTTGAAACCAGGCGCTGCAGCGCTTCTGCTAGTGGCAAGCGATAGCGCTATAGCCAACAAACACTTGGCCAAAGCCGATCAAAGCGGCATCAATAATATTGTTAGAGCAGATATGAAATGGCGCCAGAGCGGCACCGAGCCCCCCGAGGCATTCATCAGTCAGAGGGCAACAAACCCGAACTTTTCCTGCAACAAGATGCTCTGGCGCTCCCAGACCATTCCGCCAACATCGTTCAGAACGGTAGCGAAAACACCGCCAGCGTCATCCAGCAGTAAGCGGATGCGGCACCCCGGGCCGCTATTCTTAACTCCGACTCGAGCATACAGCCTGACGCAGACCTTAGTTCGACTAGCACGCCAGAGTTACCAAGAATACAAGGTCTGCTCATTGCAGAAACGCAGCCGTCGAAAGCAAATGGTCGGTACCGCCAATAGTTATCCGAAAGACTTAATGGCGCGCACAATATTGAGAAGAAGGCAGGCTGCAAAAAGCTCGAAAAGTCCTCTAAACGAAAAAGCCAGTTCTTTCGAACTGGCCTATCGTTAATATTTGGTCGGGACGGAGTGATTCGAACACTCGACCCCTTGCACCCCATGCGCTTTTTTGGTGGATTCCTATAGATCACCACGGACTCTAATGGACTCACGAATCCTAGCAAATACGGGGCTTACAGGCTATTCTGCCGTCCCATAGCGTACAATGCTGTCCACCACCAGCCAAGCGATTCGGTGGGGTAAAAGTGGGGTAAAATTCTAAGGCAACCGGATTAAGCAAGGGGTAGAGAGTGGCAAAGTTGACGGCGAAGCAGCTTGAGGCACTTACTTCTGCCGATGACGGCAGAATCCTTCGGGAGGACAGTGGGCTGGTTGCCAGAGTTCGCGCAGGCGTCCGTGGTGTAACAGTGCAGTTTCGCTACGAATTCAAACAAGACGGATTGAAACGCGATCAAAGTCTGGGCAGCTGGCCAAAGAAATCTCTTGCTCAGATTCGTGCCGAACGTGATGAGGTTAGAGCGACCGCCGCAAAAGGCATCGATCCAACCGCTGCCCGCAAAGCTGCCAAGATCGAAGCTCAAGCTGCAGTCGCAGCGACCATTGCCGAAGCCGAACGCCAAGCTGCCGAGAACAAGACGGTGACCGACCTGTTTGATGAATGGATTCGCGACGGCGTCTCCCGCCAGGATGGCAATGCCGAACTGATCCGCAGCTTCAAGAAAGATGTCCTACCGCTGATTGGCAAGAAACCACTGCGCAGCCTGACCGAAAAGGATCTGCTCACGGTGCTGCGCTCAGTCAAAGCCCGCGGTCTGAATCGCACCGTCGTCATCCGCAACAACGACATTGGCCAGATGCTGCACTGGGGTGAGAAACGAAAACCCTGGCGAGGCCTGATGACTGACGGAAATCCAGCCGACCTTATAGATGTCAGCAAGCTGCTCGATCACGATTATGAAGAACAACGCGACCGCCTGCTCTCCCCCGACGAGATTCGCGAGCTGCGTGACATCCTCGAACGCCTAGAGAAAGACTACGAAGGGCTTCCCGCTGGCCAGAAGTATTCGGGCATTCGCCCGGTCAACACGCGCGTCCAGTGCGCTCTGTGGATCTGCCTGAGCACCCTCTGCCGTATCGGCGAGCTGCTTAAGGCCGAGTGGCGCTACCTGGACCTGAAGAAAGGCACCTGGTTCATCCCCGCCGAGGCTACCAAAGGGCATAAAGGCAAACGCCAGGATCACCATGTGTTCCTGTCAGCGTTCGCCATAGCGCAATTCAAGCGCCTACAAAAAGAGACCGGCCATACACCGTTCTGCTTTCCCAGCAAGGACAGCCAAAGCCATGTTGATACTAAGACGGTCAGCAAACTCATCGGAGATCGGCAGTGCCGTTTCAAGAACCGCAGCAAGCCTCTGGCCGGCCGGCATCATGACGACTCGCTAGTACTGAGCAATGGAGCCAGAGGTGAATGGACGCCGCATGATCTGCGCCGCACTGGCGCGACAATGATGCAGGAGCTCGGTATTACCTTGGAGATCATCGACCGCTGCCAGAACCACCTGCTGGGCGGATCCAAGGTGCGTCGGCACTATCTGCATCACGACTATGCCAAGGAAAAAACCGAGGCTTGGCGCCTTCTGGGCAAAAGGCTAGAAACGATCCTAGCAACATCAGCAGCTGGCTAGCCTTCTCAACAGGAACCGGGCAAAAGCGGCTTTAGCGAGCAGCACTACAAGCGTGAGGCCCCACGAGCGACTCGGGACGCCGCCTCTAGTTATGTAAATTTTAATGACGGTACATTACTTGCCCCCATCCATCGCGCCGTCACCACAGAAACAGCTCAGCTAATTCCCGCTTGAGCCGTTGGAGACACCTGCTGTCTTTGTTTACCTGTTCATGCAAACAATATCGACGTGTCTTGAGTCACGACATATTGTTCAGTTGTTGGCCGTGCTGACGGCGAGAGGACAGAAGGAATTAGCGATGGATGCGATTAGCATGGCTTGGCTGGTAGTGGGCGGTTCATTTTGTGTAGTACTAGTGCAGTCAATCGTACTCTGGTTGCAATGGCTTCACACACAACAGCACAAGGCAGAGCTCAGTGTTCTGCGCAGTCTGGTACAGAGCCTGGGCGAAATCATCCGGCGGTTGGAGAGCGAGAAGGCTGAACTGGCCGCTGGCCTGAGGGCTGAGAAGGGACAAGTAGAGTATTTGAAGGGACAGCTCTTCCGAGCAAGTCGGTAAGGATCCGAGCTGCTCCCAATTGAGAAAGCTAACGCAGCAACCTTCGCTATCCGGGCCGAATTACTCACGCTCTGAATGCCCATCTGCCATCCTGGCGGCGACGCGACCAGAATGCTCACCGAGAGAAAGAAAAAGCCTAGCGGCGACGACAATGCTCTCGACATTGCCGCATGGAACGCAAAATGGAGATCCTGCAGCACGACTACAAGCAAGTAGAGGATACATTGGGTGAACTATGCTGGTGCTAGCCCTTTTCAAGCTGTCCGTGGAAATGGGATAGAACCCGATCGGCTGGTGACACATTACCGGAGCTGGTCAGTCGCGTCTCTGGCTTGGGCTATCAGCTTCGTCTGCGCACGGCGGCACGTAACGGAGGCTGTGGAAGCCAGGATCAGAACCCATAGGATGTTCCCCTGATTCTAAATCAGGGGAGCCCGTCCAATAGGACCGTAGCACCTCGTGGAGTCCGTTCTTTTCAGCGCTCAGCACCGCAACGCCAACACCATTGTCTTTCCGGTACTTCATCGTTTCCAACAATGGAGCACCTCCTCCACGGGGTACCAGCAATACTGATAAATCCGGCTTTCGCCCTTCCCAACGCAAGCAATCCCGGTACAGATGCGCAGACTCCATACCCTCCAACACCCACTCGCGTCCAACACGGTACTTGGCGTCTATTACAATGAATGAGCGCCCAGCCGGGCTACTCACAGTGACGACAATGTCGGGGCGGCGTTCCCCGGAAATACTGGAAAAACCGTGAGAGGGTGGTTGGTCGAAAGCTGGGCAGCGTACCTGTAGCCAGACATCGACCTGTGTGTCGGTAGTCCTTCCTTCACAACGTATGACGTCCACGCGCGAGCCGGGCCAACGATAAATCCACTGCAAGTCGGGATAGATCGTCTTCATCATGCCGACCACTTGGAGGTAGCACCAACGCTCGTAGATCTCCCACGTCGGACTGATCCACAAACGTTCTCCCTCGCTACTGCCATCAATTCCCGGGCGCAGCACGTACCAAGCGTATCGATAAGCCCGGGCATATACAGGATGAGCGGAAATCGCGTTGAGTCCCGCAGCACTAATACAAGGCTGGCTCAGCGAACAAAAGGGTTCCTTGCGCTGAATCCTCCGGAGGGCGCTGTGCAAGCCTTCGAGGAACTCAACACGGCGTCCAAGCCGAGGGGCCAGGGCAGAGCGAGCGCCCGTGTCGCGCTCATGAGCAATGAGCTTTTGCAATTCGGCAATGACGTGTCGGCTGCGTCGCAGGGTTTCGCTCAGGACAACGGCCAATGCCTGGTTGGCTGGGTTATCGAGATTCTCGAGCACACTGGGCACATCGAAGTGCAGCACCTCACTATCGGCACTCACCCGGCCGAGGTTATAGAGCAACGCCGTCGCCGCTGGGTCTTGCAAGGCACGGCGCACGGTCTGGCGATCAATACGACGTAATTGATGTGCTGGCCGTAATATGCGCTCTCGGCGCAACCAGGTTAGCGGCTTGCGCAAGACTTCGGCGAACGCAGATAACAGCTCCGGCCCATAACGTTTCAGCCTTGCATACTGCAGATGTGGGTCGCTGGTTCGACCTGCACGTCCAACCTCTATCTGGGCGTATTCATTGCCCAAAAGCAAACGGAGATCGAAGGTTAGAAGCTCGTCGAGCATCGCTGCGAACGAAGTCTCGCCGAGTTTGTTTTGATCCGGAGCCACATCAAAGTGGTAAGTCGCTACGACTTTACCAGTCGAATCAACTAACTCAGCGATGACTTTGCCTGCATAAAATCCCGGCTGCCATCGCCAAGCGTTAAATGCCTCATGACGCGAAGTTTCCAAAGGCTCATCGTCTACAAACAGTCGCCACCCTGGGATAACCTCAAAATAATAGGTGCCGCGTTCCGTGAAGCCAGAAACCAAGCCTTTGGGGGCGACAGTGAACGCGCTTCCCTGTTTGTCAATGCATCGGATGATCGCCATATTTCAGCGCCAGAACCGGGCAGAACCTAAAGAGCGCAGATCGTCGTGCAATTCGGCGACCTTGGCTGCCGAGTCTGCCAGCCTCATCTCCTGCAACAGACTGCTGGTGTCCGCAAAAGCGGCCTGGACCCGAGGTATGTCTTCACCGCGTAGTTTGGGCAAGACTTTGGCGTAGATGGCTTGATCCAAGGCTGCATTGAAATCGATTACACCGCGACGTTCGGCCTCCTCAATGTAACCAATGACATCATGGATGGTCCTCCAGCCGAAATGCAGGCGTGCCGGGCGCAATGCCTTGACCAAGCCCTTGAGGGTATCGCGCACTTTGGCAATTTTCGCCTCAGCCAAAGCGCTGGTTTCCCACCCGGGGAACGCATCAACATCAATATCCCAGAACTCGATCACTGCGGCCCGATCAAGCACCTTGTCGCTCAGACCATGTGTCGTTTCATCCATATTCACGGTGCCAATGATCACAAGGTTACTCGGGTACGTGATGGTTGCCGGCACACCGCTGATGTCAGTGTCTTGGGCATGGAGCTCAATGTGACCACCTGTTTCCATGGCCGAAAGCAGGGGTGCTAAGTATTGCTCCGGGTGAGACAGATTCATTTCGTCCAGCACAACCGTATATGGGCGGCCGGAGTTGGCACTGGCCCGAAGCAGAAAGTCGACAAATGCCGTACGTACATAGCTCTCGCAATTTAATGGATTGACGTAACCCAGCAGGCAAGATGGATCGTGCCAACCCGGCTGGACCGGGACAGTAAGCAGGCCCTCAGAACGGTGGGTTTGGCCATCTTGCAACGCAAGAGCATATCCCCGAGCCAATACCGTCTTACCGGCACCGCTGAGCCCGGTGAGTACAGCAAAATGGCGGCGCGGATGGCTCCAGAGACCGGCATCAAGGCGCGCAACCAAACTGATCGGAAAGGCGATGCTTTTAGGGAAACTATATTGGATGGCTTCCAGCGAGGGACGCTCGAACAGCGCGGACTCTTCATTAGATGGCACTACGCTGCCGGTAGAAGCCCCTATCTCTGGAGCAAGCGGTTGTGGCTCCCAGTGGATCTGCGCTGCCCAGGTATCGCCAAGCTCAGTCAGATACAGCATTTTGTCAGCTCTGGTTTCGACCAATTGCAAAGCACGCAGCCAGAAGGTCAGACTGGTCAAGGCTCGGTCGCTGGTCCATCTGGGGTTCACCTTTCTCAACACATCATTCAAGGCAGTGACAGACATCGGGCGGTTACGCAATGCATGGAGCATGTGATCAACCCCGAGCACCCGGGTCAGCAGCCAATCCGATACCTCATCTGGCTCGCCTGTCTCCAGCAGCCCTTCGCCTCGTGGTGTTAGATGGATATCGTCGCCTTGGGCTCTTAGTACACCCCATTCTGCAATCAGTGAGTTAAGTTGCGTTCGGATGCTTGAAGGCGCGTGACTTGGGTTGATCGAGCTCATGTGCTCAACCAGATCCTCTCGTTTGCATCCCTCTTTGGCGAACTCAATGATGGCCCTGATAGTGGCGACACCACCACCAATGGCGAGCATCCCGCGGCGGCGGCGCTCCGCGGGTAAAGGTTTGAGGCGCTCCTGGCCCGTGCTGAGATCAGCGATCGCGGTAGCTTCAGCTTCGTGCTCCTGTACGAATCTCAAGTACAGGAGCCAAGGCAGAGTCATGCGTTCCAGCATTGGTGTTGATAGTGTCTTATCCCGTTTGCCCAGAACTTCGTCTAGGCGCTCAAGCACACCTCGGTGGAGAGAAATTTCCTGCTCCGCGCCGCTTACCCCTATTAATGACGCCAAGTTGCGCAATTTCGGATAGTGAGCGAGCGTAGTCAGCTCGGTCGGGCATAGCGCTGCGAATAAACGATACTTTTTGAGCCGTGGATTTCGGCGCACGAGGGGCGGAGCGACTAGCTGGTTCAGCTCCCGCCAGCCTTCCATGAGCACTTGCTCATGGATGAGAGTGTCAGCAGCTTTAAGCGATACCCGAATATTCCAAAGGCATTTGGCAACGCTAGGATCGGTCACCACCTCGGATACGTTGACAGTACCCATGCCGGTTTTAGTGATGTCCTCACTCTCCCATAGTCGCTCCTGAAACTCAGGGCTACAAAACTCATCCTGATCGGCGTCTTGAACTCTTTGCAGGAACTCCGACAACTTTTTCAGCCAGTTCTGATACCAAGCCAGCTCGCGATGCTGGGCCAGTACTGCTTCACAGGCTGCCCTAAGATTTGCGTCATCCCTCAGATCTACCGCCACAGCCCATGCCCCTTGTTGTTTTTTTGTTTGGGCGACCTCGCCCATACGTTTTTGATAAAAACCTTCATTGCATAAGTTCAAACTTACCGAGCGGTCATCGAATAGCGTGGCCGTACCGCCAGCTAAATGCCACCATCAATGAATTATAAAATGTGATGGTAGAGCCCCAGTTGAAGCCAGCAACGGGCTAAAAATGTCTCACCTGCTCAAGTGCGTTGGAGTGTTGGAGTGTTGGAGTGTTGCCAATTCGCCTTGCAATTGCAGCGCCAGCCCACTGGTACGCTGCACATTGCGACTCACCGCTCCTTCAAACACGCCTGGCCTGGTTTCGACCAGGCTGAACCATCGTTTGGCACGGGTGATGGCGGTGTACAACAGCTCCTTGGTCAACACGGGGTTCAACGCGTCGGGCAACACCAACGCCGTATGGTTGAATTCAGACCCTTGGGACTTGTGCACGGTCATGGCGAAGACCGTCTCGACTTCCACCAGACGACTCGGCATCACGAAACGTATACCGCCGCTACCATCATTCCTTGGAAAAGCTACGCGCAGCATCAGCTCTGCAGAGGGACCAGACACCCATAGGGCGATGCCGATGTCACCATTCACCAAGTTCAGACTGTAGTCATTTCGGGTGACCAGTACTGGCCGCCCTTCGTACCAGCCTTGATCCGCCGACAACAGTTCACAGCGGCTCAATTCAGCGACTACTCGCTGATTTAGCCCCGCAACTCCCCAAGGCCCGCGACGCAGCGCACAGAGCAGACGGAACTTATCAAATGCGCCCAATACTTTGCCAGCCCAACCGGCCCAGAGGGCACTGTCCCAGGGAGTGTCTTTCGCAGGACGCTGGTCTCGTAGCTGCTCAAGGTAATGGCGATAACCAGGAGCATCGCCTTTGCCGTTGATAATCAACTCGGTGAGTGCGGCATCATGCTCGCCTCGCAACTTGAGGTTGAACAGCTGAGGCAATTGCTGATCAAGCAGGCTTCGTGCTTCGTCGGCATTTTTCTCATTGACCAGTCTGGCCAGACGCCCAATGCCCTGCTGGGCGTCGAAGCGTCGGGAGTAGCGCAGCATGACGGTTTGCTGGGCCAGCGGATCGCCAGCACCGACTGCCGTTTGCAACCCCGGAGCGCTGACCGACTCGCCACTGTGGGCCTCTAGCCAGGCCACTGTTTGCTCGCTATAGCCGCCGGCTTCAGCGTTGCGACAAAGGTCGCCCAACACGGAGCCTGCATCCACCGATGCCAGCTGATCCTTGTCACCCAACAGGATCAAGCGCGCCTGCCGAGGCAAGGCATCGAGCAGGCAAGCCATCATTTCCAGGTCAATCATCGACGCTTCATCGACCACCAATACATCCAGCTCCAGTGGCTTATCCCGGTGGTGAATGAAGTTGCGCGAATCCGGTCGACTCCCCAACAGACGGTGTAATGTGGAAACATCCGTCGGGATCGTCTCCTGCACCGGGGCGCTGACCGGCAGCGCACGGACGGCCTTGCCAATGGATTCGGACAAGCGTGCTGCTGCCTTGCCGGTGGGGGCGGCGAGACGAATTCGCAGCGGCTTCCCTTCCTCCACGGCCGGTGTTTGCAACAGCCCCAGCAAGCGCACGACCGAGGTGGTCTTGCCGGTGCCGGGGCCGCCGGTGATGACGCTGAAGTTACCTCGTGCCGCCAGCGCACAGGCAATTTTTTGCCAGTCGCTACGGCGTTCACCGTTAACTTCGAAGGTGTCAGGGAACAAGGCATCGAGCCGACTGGAAAGTTTTGCCGGTGTTACCGCGCCCACGCTCAAACGGGCGCTCAGCGCCTGGGCAATGCTGCGTTCATAGTTCCAGTAACGACGCAGGTACAGACGCTGTCCGGTCAACACCAGCGGCCGCTCCGGAAATCGCTGCGGCTCGTCCCGATCCTCCACCATCGCGCTCAAGCATAACGCCCGGCGCCATTGTGCGACATCCAGGCCCAGCAACCATTGCGACGGTGATTGGCCGCTCTCCTCCCCTTCAGGAGGTAACGACAACACAAAGTCAGGCGCTTGCAGGGTAGCGACCAGATCCAGGCAGGTATGGCCGCGACCCAGTTGATAACTGGTCATCGCGGCGGCCAGCAACACACTGGCCTGGGCCTGGGGATCCTGTTCAAGTATGAAGGTGGCGAATGAGCGATCCAGTGCGCGCAACCAGCCTCGGCTCACCCAATTGTCGAGTTGATGCAGCAGCTCGCTGCTGTCGGCATCGCCAACGAACAACGGCGGGTGATCAATGGCGCGCTGGCTGTTGCTCAGCTGCTTAAGAGTCTGGCTCATGCGCTGACCTCCGCGTGTTGGGCCATGAAGAGTTGGTCCAGTTGTTCAATCAACTGCCGTGGCGGTCGTTCGAAATGCACACCATGGGTGGGCGCCTGGTGTCCACGGACGAACAGGTACACCGCCCCGCCCATGTGCTGGTCGTAGTCATAAGCAGGAAGACGCAGCTTGAGCTGACGATGCAACGCCAGCAGGTACAGGCACAGCTGCAGGTCGTAACGCTTGTCCAGCATCGTCGCAACCATCGCCTCGGCGTCGTAGGCCAGGTCATTGCTGCCCAGCCAGTTGGATTTGTAGTCCGCCACGTAGTAGCGACCTTGATGCTCAAACGTCAGGTCGATGAAGCCTTTGAACATGCCGTTCAACTCGTTGGCAGCCAGTACTGGGCGCGGTGCACCACACAACGTATATTGACGCACCAGTGCATCGAGGCGCTTAACGTTCACCGACCGGCTGGAAAACCAGAACTCCATCTCCACCTGATAGGTGCTCAGGGTCGAGAGTTTGCATTGGGTACCGTTGAACCGCAGCGGTGCATTCAGATACCTGCCCAGCCAGGCGGACAGTGGCTCGATCCAGGTTTCCCAGTCGCGCAGGTTGCAGCGTCGGGCAACGGTGTTATGGAGGGTGATCGGATCTCCAGCGGTCTTGGCGAAACCTTCGCGACCGGCCCATTCGAACAGTCCATGGAGAAAGGTGCCAGGTTCTGCGCCCCGAGGGAAACCGTGAATCCCGGGGGCCCCTACCGGCAAGGCTTCAGCTTCGTCCTCTTCCTGCAAGTTGGCTTCCAACGCGGTCGCCGGCTCCAGGCAGATACCCGGCTCCGCCCCCATCAGGACATATCCGTCGGCAATGGCCAAGGCAGAGTAACTGGCAATCCACCAATTTGCCGCGAGCTTGTGCAAGGGCCGCAAGGCTGGGCCCACCGGTGGTGAAGTGGGTGCCGTGTGGACATTTTCCGATGGTTCTGGCGCTGCGCACACCTCAATGTCAAGGCAGCCACTGGCCAGTCCCTCGACCACGCCGGGCAGACTCTCTGGGGCTATCGGCTTCTCACCCGCCAGCATGTAACCGAGGCCTGCCTTATGCAGATCTGTCGATTTCCCTCCGGTCTTAAATCCCTTGGGCGCTACGCAGATCCAGGTGGCGTAACGGGCTCGGGTCAAGGCAACGTAAAGCAGGCGCATTTCTTCGCCTATGCGCTCATCGTTGGCACACCCTTGTGCCGTCTCGGCCTGTTTACCTTTGGCCAGCTCGATGACCAGATCCATGTTGTCGTGAAACATCGGCGGTGTTGTGCTTTTGCCATCAACCTCCCTTGCGCTACAGGCGAACGGCAGCAGCACCAAGGGGTATTCCAGGCCTTTGGATTTGTGCACGGTGATGACCTTGATCAGGTCCGAATCGCTTTCCAGGCGCAGAATTTCTTCTTCGCTCTGGCCATCCACCTGCTCGGCCAGATGACGGATCAGCGCATGCTCGCCATCGAGTTCGGCGGCGCTGCGCTGCAACCACTCGGCCAAATGCAACAGGTTGGTCAGGCGACGCTCCCCCTGGTCTTCCAGAAGCAAACGGGCCGGGACCTTGAACGTGGCAAGCAGTTTTCGCAGCATCGGCAGCACGCCCTGTTGCTGCCACAACACGCGAAAATCCTTGAACAGCAGAACCTGTTGTTCCCAGAACAGCTCATCCTGATTCAATTGCTCCAGCGTCTGCCATGTCAGCCCGACGCTGCGGGTCGCCATTGCCGCTCGCAACAGCCGATCGCTGGTGGGTTGAGCGCACGCACGCAAGATATACAAAAGGTCCTTGGCCTCTTCGCTTTCAAAGACCGAGTCTCTGTCGGAGAGATAGACGCTGGCCAGTTGCCGATGGGCCAGGGCTTTACGGATGGCTTCGGCCTCGTTGCGATTGCGCACCAGAATGGCGATATCGGCGGGCCTCAGAGCAACGAATTCACCGTTGCCCTTCAGTAAACCGGAACGCTGGGTTGCAGCGGGATCAAGCCAGGCCTGAATCGCCGACGCCGAAGCTTCAGCGGCTTTACGCAAGTAGGTGGCGTTATTGATCACACCCTCGGTTTTCAGCTGCCAGAACGTGAGGGCCTTTTGATTCGTACCGATGAGCTGCAGCACATCGTCGCGCCCATTGGCACGGACGCCGATGAACGGTACCGGGTTGTCCTGATCTTGCGTAGCAAACCGAAACGCACCCCGAGGCTGAGCTTCGGCGTAGCGGAAGCAATGGTTTGCCGCCTCGACCATCGCCTTGGTGGAACGATAGTTGGTTCCCAGTGTGTAGTGACGGCCAGCCGTGGCTTGTCGCGCCTGAAGGTAGGTGTAAATATCCGCACCGCGAAAGGAATAGATCGCCTGTTTCGGGTCGCCAATCATGAACAGGCCGCAGTCACCCAAGTTGTCGGGAATGCGGTAAATGGTTTCAAAAATCCGGTACTGAACCGGGTCAGTGTCTTGGAATTCATCGATCAGGGCGACCGGATACTGCTTGCGAATGGTCTCGGCCAGACGCGGGCCCGACGGGCCTTGCAAGGCCCGGTCAAGGCGATTGAGCAGGTCGTCGAAACCGATTTGCGCCCTGCGCACTTTCTCGGCATTGAACGAATATTGCACCTCACGCAGTGCATGCAGCAGCAGTTGCGCGCGCACCTCGGTTTTTGACTCCAGATGATCGACCCACGTATCGATGGCCTGAAAAGCGGGGTGCACGCTGACAACGCCGCCTTTGTTCACACTGAACCGGGTTTGCCCACACTTGCGAACATGAGCACAGGCTTCGTCCCCCAAGCTCCATTTCGCGATTTCACCAAGTAGCTGCTCGAAAGTTTCGGGAGTCTTGGTTGGATAGGATTTTCCGCTCAACTTCGTTCGTACATCACGCAGCAGCGTATTTATCCCGGCGACATCTCGCGACCACTCAGCTCTGGCACGGTCCTCAAGCGCAACACATCGCTGCTCCCAATCGATAGGAGACTGCAGAAGCGCATCCAATCGTGCCGGAGCGCTGATCGATACCCCTGCCTGCCGGAACTCCGCGTCTGCCCGCGATAGCAGAGGACTGAGCGCTTTCTGTAGATCAGTCGGGGTTTTGAAGCAATCGGCCACCACCTTGGAGAGCGCCGGTGACAAGGCATAGAAATGCCGACGCCAATAATCCCTGACCACCTCCGCCAGCAGTTCGCTCTGGTCGGTTTCCAGTGTTTGAGTAAACAGGCTGCCACTGTCGAAGGCGTGCTCACGCAACATCCGATAGCACCAGCCATGAATGGTCGAGACCGCCGCCTCGTCCATCCACTCACCTGCCAGTTGCAACCGGCGCGCGCAATTGGGCCATTCCTGCGGCGGGTAATCGGCACGCAGTTGCTCCAGCAAATTGTCGTGTTGGTGATCAGGCTCCAGGAAGCACAGCGCCGCTTCGGTCAAGCGCGCACGAATACGGTCGCGCAGTTCCTGAGTAGCGGCATCAGTAAAGGTTACGACCAGAATCTGCGGAGGTGTCAGCTGATCCTTGAAGGCGGCCTCGCCTCCATGACCCAGGACAAGGCGCACGTACATCAAGGCGATCGTAAAGGTTTTGCCGGTACCGGCACTCGCCTCAATCAGTCGGCTGCCATGCAAAGGAAAGTCGAGGGGGTTCAGCGTCAGCTGATTCATTGGTCGCTCCCTGCGCGGCTCGAAGAAAGATGATTGAACAGGCCGCCATATAGGCGCTTGGCCCATGAGGTGAAATGACCGGAGGCGCACAGTTGGTCGAAATCCGCGTACGCACGGCGCAAGGCAAAGGAGCTGTCTGCCTCGCCAGAGCGCATATACCCGCCCTCGAACGTCTCGCGGGCCTTTTCGGACGCCGAGTTGTTGTCTTCCCCGCCCTCCTTCGCTTCTTCGAGCCAGGCGAATGCGCTTTTACAGGCGATCGGCAGCGGTTCACGCATGCCTGCCACCCAGGCCTCGAGCAGCGGCTTCAACTGCGTCTGCGCCTCTCGTGAGGCCATTGGCCGGAACACCACGTCCCCATTCAAACTGACCAGAATTGAGATGCAGCCCGGCTCACTCAGCTGCAGCGCCAGATGGCGCACCCAGGGACGAACCAGGTTGTGCCAGCGCCAACTGTCGTCGTTGCACAGTTTCTTGCTGTCCAGCTGCAAGTAGGCACGTTCACCTTGGGCATTGCGGCGAATACCGCCCAGCCAGTCACTCAATCCCGGGGCCGATTCTTGAGCGGCTATCGTTGCAGCGGTTTGGCCCTCCTCGACCTCCGGCCACGCCTGCAACCGCACGTGGTAACGCTCGAGCATATCCGGCAGCGGCTCGGCCAAGGCCGATGCGCTCAACGTGCCAAAGCCACCCAACGGCAACTTGCCTTCGCGCTGCAAGCGCTGAAGCTGCAGATCAAGCTCAGCCTCGGCGCCATCAGGCTGATAATCCTCTTCAACCCAACGCTTGAGCGCCTGGCTGAGCCGTTCCTGGTGCTGCCAGTTCTCAAGGCCGTCGAGCTGAAAGGTTTCGTCGTCGCGGCTGGTCAATTCGTCATTGTCGAAGTTGACCTTGAGCCGTTGCTGGAAGAACGCCCCGACGGGGTCGCGCACAAACCCGGCCAGTTGGCGCAGGGTTAAAGGCGTGTCTTGGGCTAGTGCTGGCAACAGGTTTTCCGATGGCTGCAGATCTGGCGAATCATGTACCTCACGCCATTCGTGAGAGTAAGTGAACAGCCCGTCCGGCCCCGGCTTGTCGGCAAAGTAGGCGGCGCTGAAAGGCTGTAGCGGGTGTTCCTGGGTCAAGGCATGCAGCAATTTGCCAGGCTGCGCCAAGCGCCAGCCGCTGGACAGGTGATCACGCAGTTGCCCGATCAATACCGAAGGTACGCGCTCACTGTTGTCGCGGATGTTGCGGCCAACCCAACTGACATACAGCTGTTCCTGGGCCGACAACAAGGCCTCCAGTAACAAGTAGCGATCATCTTCGCGGCGCGAGCGATCGCCGGGACGGTAATCGTTGCGCATAAGGTCGAAATCGACTGGCGACTGTTGGCGCGGATAATCGCCATCGTTCATGCCCAGCAGGCACACCACTTTGAAAGGAATCGCACGCATCGGCATCAACGTGCAGAAGTTCACCGCACCGGCGAGAAAACGTTGCGACAAGCCGCTATCCTCGATGCCGGATAGCCAGGTTTCATGCATCACGCTCAGCGGCAAAGGTTCGTTGAATTGCGCGGACTCACAGGTGCGCAGCCAGTCATCGAGCAGTTTGAGCAACTGGTTGACCAGTAATTCTTCGCCATCCCCCACCGGACGGAAGAACACCTTCAACAGCGATTGCAGGCGCTCCACCCAGATCACCGGTGTCGCTGGCTGCTGCAGGTCTTCGCGGGCGACTTCCAAGTGATCGAGCAGGGTCAACAAAGGCCCTGCCAATGCCGCCTCCAGCCCGGACACTTCATCGTAAGGCTCGATGCCATTCAGCTCGGGCCCTCGGCCAGCTGCGTAGCCCAGCAGCATGCGGCGCATCCCGAAACGCCAGGTGTTTTGCTCAAGGCCTGCGGGCATGTCCAGGCTCTCGCGCTGTTGCGCATTGAGTCCCCAGCGCACACCGGCACCATCGATCCAGCGCTGTAGGATCGGCACATCCGCTTCCTTGATGCCGAAGCGCGCCCGCAGCGCCGGCACATCCAGCAGGTCGAGAATATCGCTGACGGCGAAGCGGCTATGGGGCAGTTTGAGCAAGTGTTCGAGGGCGATCAGCAATGGCTGGCGGCCACGCTGCCCCTGGTCGGCCAGGGTAAAGGGCAGATAACGAGGGTCATGACGCGGCACCTGACCGAACACGGCCTCAATATGCGGTGCATACGCATTGATGTCCGGCACCATCACAATCACATCACGCGGGCTTAGCTCAGGATTGGCACTGAAGCGAGCAAGCAACTGATCGTGCAGCACTTCCACTTCACGTTGCGCACTGTGGACCACGTGAAAGCGTACCGAACGATCCTGCGTAACCTCGACAGGGCCCCATACTTCGCGGGTTTCAGCCAAAGGACGCAATTCAAGAATGTCGCTTTGCAGTTGACCTAGCAGGCTTGAAGGTGGCTCGTCATTGAACAGGTCGATACGTCCGCCGTTCAGGCCTTCGAACAGGTGTCGATAACTAGTCGGCTCGTCATAGTGGTCGAGCAAATTGATGTAGTCGCGACCTTGCTTACCCCAAGCGGCAAGCAATGGCTGGCCATGTTGGCTCGCCGCCATAGAAGTACTTCTGCTTACCTGACGGCGATAGACATGGCCCAACAAGTCCTTGTCAGCAACGATGTCGCCCCAGTGATGGCGACAAGGGTTGTGCACACACAGCAGCACCTGGCTGTAGCGCGAGAGTATGGCCAAGGCTTCGAGAGCCTGCGCCGGCATGGACGAAATGCCAAATACCACTACACGCCGAGGTAAACCATTCGGGGCCGCTCCTGCGTTACGCAGACGTGTGACAAAACGCTTGTGAACGCCGGCACGGCTCTGTTCAAGAGCGCCTTCGCCAACATCCGCCAAAACTTCACGCCACAGCTCCGCTTGCCACAGGTTGTCGGGATCCAGCGGCTTCACACCGCCGTTGACATGCTTTAGCTGATCACGCCCGGCCGCCCAGTCCTCCAGCCAATCGGCGCGGTAGACCTGATACTGATCAAACAGGTCCGCCAGCCGCTCGGAAAGCTGATGGAGCTTGCGCTGATCGCCATCCTCCTGAAGAAATCGCCGCAAGCTGCGGAAATTGGTTTTGCTTAGCACTTGAGGTAGCAAGCGCATTAGTCGCCAACTCAGTGCCGCCTTGTCCAGCGGCGAGGACTCTGGCGTGGTCTCGGTCCCCAATACAGACCTGTAGGCCTGCCAAAGGAAACGCGCAGGAAGTTGGACATCGAGTGCTGCTGCGATACCGCAGCCACCATTAACTGGATCGTCGGCCAACGCAAGCTTCAGCCACTGAGCAATGCCGTTGCTGTGTACCAGTACGACTTCATTTTCCAGCGGGGCTAACGGGTAGCGCTGCATCCAATTCACAGCTAGCTCACGCAGATCGTCCAGACGATTCCCGTGAACGATCATGAAGCCAGGCTTCAACGACTCAGCATCCTGCATAACGCTTCCCTCAGTGATGTACGCCTAGCCCGCGGTACAGAGCTGCAAAAAACTCGTCACTGTAATCCGACATGGTTACGACTTGAAACCTGCTCGACTGCCTGTCGGGAACCCGCCCCTAGAAACAGTCAGTTTTACCCGACCTATAGCTGTGGCTTTAAGTTGTGCTGGATTCGGGCTAGCAAACATCGGCATAGCCACATATGCGAACGCTATCGAGGTGACACTCAGGGCAGCGTGCCCGATCCGGGGTCCGCAGCGCCTTGTCGGCAGGTCGTTCGCCGAACGACCTCAGGATGCAGATATTCTTTGCTCAGAAGATAGCCTTCGACGCTCAATTCAATCGTGACAGTCCTGTGCGGCGTTTCCCCAATCATCATCCGGCGTTCGTAACCGCAGCTTTCGCACTCGAAATACCTAAGCGCCCTTGTTGTTGGGCTATCGCGCTCCGACAACGCAGCCCGGATTTCATAAGTTCCTTCAGTTTTCATAGCTATGCCCCATCACCAGAGAAACACCGGCTTGCCGCTCCCCTTGAATCCTGGAGGCACTCAGGACGCGTCCCCCACCAGTTGCTCCTGCAAATTATGGGGTTCGGATCTACCTATCCCAAAGCAGCTCGCCAAGGTTCGCAGCCAGGCCGCAATCTACGATCTTATGTGTTTGAAATGGTAAGCGAGAGCACAGCATGCTGCCGTTATCAGATCACTTTTTGGCCGCAGTATTTTCTTGATTTCTCACGATTGACACTTCATTCGTAAGAGCAAACATTCTTGCGCTCGATGACGACATCATGGGTCGCGCACGATTCGACCCATGCAACAGATGAGCTCGTGACGTTTCTTGCAGAGTCTGCCGCAACGAGCTCCTTACTGTTGAAGGCTCCGGGAAACTTCAACCACAGCAATAGCCAGCTTTCGTTGTCGCACTGTCGCCCGAGACGCTGGTGCGTCAGATGACGATACGCCATTGGTCCGGAGCCTCCTCGCTTGCCGTGCGAGCAAGTCTGATATGCACCGGCATGTGTCACCCTCTGGGTGCGGCATTAAATTTTCGCTCCGATTACCTACTTGAACCTGCAGCACTGGCGTTAGCAAGAGACAGAGTTTATTGGACTGCCGGTCGGCTTCTTCTTTTTGGGAATACACCTTTCCCATATGCGTCAACGCTTCGCTGTGCGATATATGGTTCAATCGAATGCATGAAGCGAACCTGGAGGCGAGCAGTTTTTTCGTGTCCAGTTGGCCGAAGACAACGCATCGCTCTTAAAGTAACCATCCAGGCTGAAGGTTTCAGCCGAAGGCAGGTATGGAAGCAACTCAACATCCTGAAAACGATGCAACGGCGTCTTTGCTCCAGAATTATACAGCTCCTACTGCAGGGCAAATGAGGCGAACCATTTTATCTGTCTTTCTCCGGAAGCCATCAATAGCATCACCAGACCAGACATAAGCCTTCAGCCATATTGTCAATTCATCATATTGAAACCTCAAACAGCTTTGATCATCTAACCAAGCTGTGGATCTGTTTACTTTCTTGTCACGACTGTAGACTGTCGCAACCAAGCCGACTCTGTAGTCCGCTCCGTCATTTTGCAGTTGGCGCACAGAGTCGAAGTCTGGCTTAGAGAATTGGTAAAGTTTTTTTCGCTCCAACTCAAGTTCGGTTTTGATCTTGTCATCCTCTAGGCTATATGGATGGCTGTGAAAATCACCCATATAAGAAACTTCCGGAAAAAAGCTATCTATAAAACGTTCCTTCAGCTGGTAGGCCTCGTCGTCAAACGTAACCGAATCCTTTGACCTTTTAACGGCGGTTGACGTGTCCGACCAAACCAGACGATATACAGTAGCTAGTCCCAGCGCGTCTTTCGTAGCGTACCCCCATAAATGCCCGAAGGTCTCCACGTGAGAACAGGATCCACCATCAGTAACGTGGGCCAATTTATAAGCCTCAAGCGCGGATGTCACCACGTTAAAAAAAACGTGGTCAGAAACAGAAACCAAACAATCTTTCATGCTCGCATCCCAAACATCACTCATTAAAAAGCAGGGCACGCATCAAACTGGGATCTCTATCAAGGTCGCCAAAATCATGTGCCATGCATAAAAGGCTCTTCGCGAGCCCTACGTACTCTTCCCATAGAGCACAAAGATTATCGACAAGCACGCCAAGTTGAAGACTATCTTGTTCGGTCATCTCCTCATGCACAGACCAAACCATGTCTAGAAAATCGGATGAGGACAAGCTGTTCTCTAAACCAACATATACCTCGGCCATTTCATCGTATGCACACCGGCAGTCCTGCCTTAGCTCTGCCAGATAGCTAGCGAAGTCTTCTTCATCGAAATCCGGAAAATTCCCCTTTAGCTCAACGGGGATATCCTTGAGTTTCTTGATTGATCTACCCCTGTAATCCTGCTTAATAAGCAGATCAAAGTAATCCGACTGATCGAATTCTCCGTAATCAGAGATCCATCCCGCCTGCACATTCAACCCATAAGCCTCTTCCACTGCCTCCTCATAAGCCGCCATGTCGTTACTCAACGGCGTATTTTTAAAGATGCGCAGGAGTTCCTCATGCTTCGCCTCAAAAGACTTAATTCTATTTTGATATCTTTTGGATATTTCCTTAATTCGACCGGAAAGCACTGTCCGATACCTCGGGACCGAGATAGACGACGCCTTGGAGATGGCGGAGCTTACCGAAGTTTGACCGTGCGATGCATAGCGACGGCCACGGCCAAGCCGTCGCTAACCGGCCAATAGAGCTCGTTCGCAAAGGTCAACGGCTGCGTAGCGTCAGACTTTCGCTTGCGACCGACGCTACCAATCGCCGCCGCCAAAATAAGTTTGCTCCCGCGGAATATATACGCACGCGGTTCGTCCTGACTGCACACAACGCACTTCAGGATCGAGCGATGACAACCAAAGCGCTACCGACATACCCAACTGCCCAGCTAGTACTGTTTCTCAGTGTTTTAGCTTGCAGCACCACCGCTTTCGCTTGTGAAGGTCATACGGACCACTCTTCAGCACCATCTGGTTTTGTAGCGGATAACGATGCTGCCATGGCACGCATGATGGAAGCCATGCACGTATCTCCAACAGGCGACGTTGATCGCGATTTCGTTGAGATGATGGTTCCGCACCATCAGGGTGCGATAGACATGGCGCAAGCCATGCTCCGCTACGGGACTAGCGAACCCCTGAAGCGCTTAGCTCAAGAAATCATCATCACTCAGGAGCAAGAAATCTTTGCAATGAGACTCGCTATCGGCGATCCATTGCCGACACAAACTACTGCTTCGGTTCAGCAATCTCCTACCAATCCGCACCATACCCCCCACTAAATCGGAGCTATCTATGACACATCGCTTACGTCTCCGCGCGGCGATTGCGGCCGCCTTGGTAACGCTCTCGGCGCCATTGTTCGCTGGACAAGTTCCCGGCTCAACCAACAAGCCCGACATCCCAATCAGCCATCGTGACCGTGTTTATGCTGCAGAACAATTTTCCAATACGGTTTCTGTTACTGACCCAGCCAGCAATGAACTGTTGGGGGTAATACGTCTTGGCGATCCACAGCCGGGAAATCTCAGTCCTTTGTATCGTGGCCAGGTATTAGTACATGGTTTGGGCTTCTCACCGGATCACCGCACGCTAGCGGTCGTTTCAATCGGCTCAAATTCGGTCAGCTTTATTGATACTGCAACCAACTCAATCAAGCACGTGACTTATCTAGGCCGTTCACCTCACGAAGCTTTTTTTACCCCTGACGGGAAGGAAGTGTGGGTGACAGTCCGCGGGGAAGATTACATCGCTGTGATCGATACGAAGACCTTTGAGCAGAAGACACGGATCAAAGTCCCCGCGGGGCCTGGAATGCAGATATTTTCTCCGGACGGTAAGTACGGATATGTCTGCTCGTCATTCAGCCCTGAAACTAGCGTAATCGATCTAGCTAACCATAAGGTTGTCGGAACGCTCCCACAGGCAAGCCCTTTCTGCCCCGATCTAGCAGCGTCCCCCGACGGCAAACAGCTATGGCTTACTCTCAAAGATGTTGGCAAGGTCCAGGTATTTGACGCAAGGCCACCCTTCAAGCTGATGCGGACACTTGATACGGGACCTATAACCAACCACGTTAATCTCGCTCACGTTGATGGGCGTACCCGAGCATATGTCACCGTGGGTGGTCTCAATCAGGTTCAAGTATTCGACACTGACACTTTCGACCTTCTGACTACGATCGACGTAGGGCATCTTCCGCATGGTCTTTGGCCATCTGGTGACGGCAGTCGTATGTACGTTGGTTTAGAAAATGCTGATGCGCTCGCTGTAATTGACACCAAGACGAATAAGGTCGTAAAAAACATCGCGATAGGCCAAGCACCTCAGGCGGTTGTGTACGTTCCTAACGCTGTGCCTGAAGGAGATGGAAAGGCAAATCTCCAACCGCTCGGTCTCGCGGCGCAGACCGTTCAGCTAAAGCTTGCTCCTTCTGGACGAAAAGATAGTGAAGCTGTCCCGACTACAGTCACCCTATTCGAACAGGGCCTAACGCAAGTCTTACAGGCTTCGGTGACAGGGTTGGAGCCTAAGCACCCATATACGCTTGCGTTTGCTGAACGGTCGGATGGAACAGGACATTTGCAGCCTTTGGCTTCGTTTAACAGCAATCCAGCAGGCGCTGCTATCGTAAACGCTGTCGGACCAATCAGGCAGGTCGTCAGTCAGCCGAAGGAAGGGCTCAAACGTTACCTAGTGATAGTCGCCGGCAGTGCCGATAAGCTGGGCGATATCATTCAACGCCAAGTCCTGTAACCTAGCACGCGCGGATCTAGACCAGGCGGTCGGCCGCAGATAAGGGAACTAAAGAACGTTTATCCAATATCGCTTGTAGTTCACTGGTTTGGGCCGGTCGTGTAGGACTGCACCCGTTCAAGGTTGAACGGGTGCGCTCAAAGAGCTAAGGCAAGCGCGGCTCATCCAACAGGCCTAATTATTGTCGCCAACTCTCAACCGTGTCATTTCCATATTCTTTCTTCCAAGCTTTAAGTACCTTGTGGTTGCCGCCCTTCGTCTCAACAATCTCACCGTTGCTCGGGTTCTTATAACGTTTAACGATCCGCTCACGACGGGAAATTTTAGCCGTGGGCGCTGCGCCCTTACGCGCATTCCCGCCGGCGTCTGGTTCGAAGATGCCGATAATATCTTTCAGGCTCATGTCATATTTTTCGAGAAGGGCTTTGAGCTTCTGCTCGAACTCTATTTCTTTCTTCAGCGCACTATCGGCTTGAACGCAGATGCATTGACGATGCTGGCGATGGCGGCAAAATGATTCATGGCATAGATCCTCTGTCGAAGCGGGCGGAGTTACCCAATGCCTTCATCATCATGTTTCGCTGGCTGATGCAGAAGAAAGTCTAGTTATGGTGATTATCGACGCCGCTGATACCGTATCGTCAGCTGCTTACCATGTTGGCGCGCCTGTAACTAGGTCAGCGGTGATCCTGCAATGTGCTCAGCCAGCAAGCTTACTGGGCGGAGCCGTTCATTCCTCGCACCGTAAAGCCACCGGCACAGAGAGCTGGGTAAGCTAGAGGTAGGGACAAGAGTTCTTTTTCGGCAGCATGCGTAGCTATCACCAAGCTCACTACTGGATATCTAAACGGGTTTCAAATGCTGGACGATCACCGCCATGCTACCCCTACATCATCCGCGTACACCTTCCTTGTTATAAGCACGCAAAGAATATCTGGCCTATGAAGTCATGTGTCGAACCGCCGCCCGGATTGAGGGTTTCGTAGAAATCTTCGAGGACGGGCACCTTGTGCCAGAGGGCCGACGGAGTACGAACGGTGCGCGGATTTATCCCATGAACAGGCTTTGGCCAGCTGAAGCAGGCCGAGAGGACGGATTGAAAAGCGACCTGCCACACTAAAGCGCCGCTCCCTTGCGGCGCCTGAATGATGGCTTCATGGCCACCGCGCTGTGCATCGCTGGCCTAATGGTCGAGATTAAAGTGACCTGACCTGGTTGGCCGTTGACTGGGTGGCTTTTTGCTTTGCGAGCGTCTGGTCGTCTTCCTGCAGAAACACCTTAAAGGCTTGCCACAACGGGCTGCGATAGCGCTCAGGGTGCCATACGAGCGAGAAGGTGCGGGTCAGCGGCAAGTCTGTCTCCAGCGCTACCAGCTCGCCGCGCCCCAGTTCACCAGCCACGCTTAGCCGCGGCAGGCAGCCCAACCCGAAGCCGGTACGTACGGCTTGCTTGATGGCCTCGTGCTGGCTCAGCTCCATTCGCACCCTAATGCGCTCGACGAGCGGACGGACGGCCGCTTCGAATACCGCACGCGAACCCGAGCCGGGTTCACGCAAGATCCAAGGCTCGGTCGGAATGTCCGAGTCGGCTAGACGCCCTTGCGAGGCAAGTGAGTGCGCCGGGTTGCAAACTACCACCATCTCGTCGTGCCGCCAGACTTCAGATTTGAGCTTCGGATCTCTGCACTGGCCTTCGATCAGGCCCAGGTCAGCCTCAAGCCGCAACAGGTCAGCGATCACTTCGCCGGTATTGCGAAGCCGTATCTGAAGGTCCACCGCTGGGTGTCGCTCGCTGAACCGCCCAGCCAGCCCAGGCAGTAAGTAGGTTCCGATAGTTGCACTGGCCGCAACGGTCAGCATGCCTTGGAGTTCACCATCTGGCTCGCGAGCGGACTCGACGAAGGTGTCCAAGTCATATAGCAGTTGCTCGGCCTTGGGCAGCAGTCGACGGCCTAGCTCATTAAGTTGCAACCGCTTGCCGAGTCGCTCGAAGAGGGGCACGCCGAGGTGTTTCTCGAGATCGGCAAGCGACTGGCTGGTGGCCGACTGCGACAGACTCAGGTTTTGCGAGGCCGCGCTGACGGTGCCGGCGCGCGTTACGGCGACGAAAACCTGTAGGTGACGAAAACTAACTCCTAAATGCATAGTGTTTTTTCCGACTAGTTATATCGTTATAACCACTTTCACATAGCCGTTACCTTGCACCTAGCCTTGGGCAACGACAAGCGCCAGAGGAGAGCGACTATGTGGCAGGGGCTAATGCTCTGTGGAATCCTGACTGCCGGCGGCTACGGCTTAAAGCTAATCCCTGGGCTGCGCGAGAGCGGATTCAGTCCATTGGTGTTTGCGCTTTTGCTGGGCCTGATTATGGGTAATCTGCCCCGTCTCGAACGGCTGGCGTCGGCAGCGCGCCCCGGCCTGCATTTCGCTACGCGCTGGTTGCTGCGGGGTGGCATCGTGCTGTTCGGCCTGTCGATGACGCTGCAGCAGATCGGCGCACTGGGTCCGTCTATCCTGCTCCTCGACGTACTCGTCATCGGAACCGTGATGTTGGTCGGGTATCAATTCGGCACCCGGGTGCTCGGGCTTGATTGCGAGACCACGCTGCTAACCTGCGCAGGCAGTGCGATTTGTGGGGCGGCTGCGGTACTGGCGACCGAAGCGACCATTCGCGCACGTCCTGCGGCGACTTCGATGGCCGTGGCAACCGTAGTGTTGTTCGGCTCGCTGGCGATGCTCGTGTATCCACTGCTGTACCCGCTCACCGGAATGGACGAAGCTCAGTTTGGCGTTTACCTCGGAGCAACGATTCACGAGGTGGCGCAGGTTATCGCCGCTGGCGACGCAGTGGGACCAGCGGCCTTGGCCAACGCTGTGATCGTCAAGCTCGTACGCGTCATGCTGCTGGTCCCCTTCCTGTTGCTGGTAGGCCAATGGTGGCTCAAGCGGCGAACCGCGGCGGATAGCACCAGGCGGGGGACCTTGGTGATCCCTTGGTTCGCCTTTGGGTTCCTGGTGATGGTTGGCTTTAACAGCATTGTGCATCTGCCGACAGCACTACATGACGGGTTGGTGCTGGCCGGTCAGGTCGCGCTAACCATGGCCATGGCGGCGCTGGGATACGAGACGCGGCTGGAAAAGCTGGCTGCATTGGGGATCAAACCGTTTGCTCTCGCGCTGTGCCTGTTTGTCCTTCTGACCGGTGGTGGGCTGGCATCGGTGAGTGTCCTTGCTCGCATTTGACGTCAGTGGACTACGAAGCAGTCCTCGTTCCAGGCACTGGATGCCCATGAAAAGAGATTTCGATGAAGCCTAACGCTTTTGGGAATAAATCGTAGTGGCGCTCGTAATACGAGTACGCCGGTATGCAACCGAGTGCGTTCATAATCCCAGCCGACTTGATGCTGCAGTTATCCCGGCTGGGGCAGGTACGCCTGCAACGCGCAATCGGAGCGGCATCGGACGGGTCAAGGCCCGCAGTGGATCGCTGCAAGGCCAACGAATCATAGCGAGGCCTTCATGCTAGTAGAGATACCAAGCAATTCCCGTTGCCAGCCATCGGAGATCACTCCGGAAGCTTTATATCTATCTAGGCGGCGGTTCATAGCAGGTGCTGCTGGCGTCGCTGCAATCGCCTTGCCGGGGCTTTGCCGCGCGGAGCAGGGAGCGGGGCCATATGACGTTCAGGTGCCAGGCAAGCAACCGGCTTGGTTTTCCAACAAACTGCAGGCCGCTCGGTGGAAGGCAATGATAGCCAGTGGAGAAGCCATTACGCCCTTCGACGACGCAACTGGCTATAACAATTTTTATGAATTTGGCGCAAACAAGGATGACCCGGCGAAACGTGCCGGTGCAATGGATACGCAGCCTTGGACGGTTGAAATAGACGGCGCGGTAGGCAAGCCTGGCACCTATAGTATTGAAGACCTCGTGCAGCCCCACCGGCTTGAGGAGCGCATCTATCGGCTGCGTTGTGTGGAAGCCTGGTCGATGGTTATTCCCTGGCTGGGCTTCCCCCTCGCTGAGCTGATCAAGCGTGCCGAACCCACGGGTGGCGCCAAGTATGTGAGCTTCCAGACGGCGGTTTTGCCCGAAGTGATGCCAGCCGTGAAGTCACGCTTTGGTCTGATTGACTGGCCGTATCGCGAAGGGCTGCGAATGGATGAAGCCATGCATCCCCTTACGATTATGGCGGTCGGCATGTATGGTCGCGTCCTAGCCGAGCAAAACGGTGCGCCGATGCGGCTGGTCGTACCTTGGAAATACGGCTTCAAAAGCATCAAGTCGATAGTGCGCATCAGCCTCGTTGAAGAGCAACCGTACACGACTTGGCAGAATCTTGCGCCTCAGGAGTATGGCTTTTACGCCAATGTTAATCCCAAGGTGGATCACCCGCGCTGGACGCAATCCCGCGAGCGGCGCCTGCCTACCAATCTCTTCAGCCCGAACGTACGCGACACGCTAATGTTCAATGGATACGAGGACGAGGTGGCGAGCCTTTATCAGGGGATGGATCTGAGCAAGTTCTACTGATGAAGCATCCGGTCTTTCGCAGCGCAGTGTTCATCGCTGCGGCCGTCTGGCCGCTGCTATGGCTCTATCAGGCGTGGACTTCTGCGCTCGGGCCTGACCCGGGGAAAGTACTGGTCGAGCGGCTAGGGCTTGGAGGCCTAATTCTCCTGCTCCTCACGCTGTCGCTGTCGCCTTTGCAATGGGTGACGCGCTGGGCCGGCTGGTCTCTAGTCCGAAGACAGCTCGGCCTATGGACTTTCGCCTATGGATGCTTACACCTGGTGTCGTATCTGCTGTTTATCTTAGGGGAGGAATGGTCGCAGCTCAGTACAGAGCTGACCGAGCGTCCCTACATCATCGTTGGAGCACTGGCGTGGCTGAGTCTGCTCGTGCTCGCGGCGACATCTAACCGTTTTAGCATGCGTATGCTTGGTGCTCGCTGGAAAACACTGCACCGGCTGGTCTACCTGATACTCGGCTTAGTGCTGCTGCACATGTTGTGGGTGGTTCGATCGGATATCGCACTTTGGACACTTTACTTCAGCTTGGGCGCAGCTTTGATGCTGTTGCGCACACCACGGGCCAGGGGATGTCTAAAGCAGCTCCGACAACCCCCGCCGCGAACTGGCAGGCTCGCCTCAGCGCGACATGCCAGTGCGGATCACTGAGAGTAAGGGGGCGCCGAACAATGACAGGGCCGCGCTCTCGGGGTGCCAAGCGGCTAGGCCTACTTTGCCCACTCTTCAAAATACCTGATCGACACTGAGCACGGATGCGGAAGCTACCCCGGCCCACTGCACTGGCGAACTCGACTCGGACGATGGTGGAGCTTGCCGAAGCGCAGTTCGGCCTCACATCGGAACGCCTCAACCCACTCTAAGCGTCCGGATGGACTCGCTGCAGGGGCGGTAGAGGAATCCCTAATTCCGTCATCTGTAAGCGGCCGGCTGGTTCCAGTCTTCGAGATATCGCCCAGAGCTTCTCACGCGCCTTTGCCTGGAATATCGCATTCATAGGCCAGTTGTTAATATTTGCTTACAGGCCGTTATCATTCCTCACGTCTGAACCTTACACCGGACCTGCTCTATCGATTCGCGCTATATCAAAGGAGCTATAGCTTGCTGTACGGCTGCGGATCTTGGACTGGTGCCTTGGCTCACAACAGCATAGTGATACGTCCCGTCCGCCCAGTATTGGGCGACTAAGCCCTCAGCTCGTCGGCTACCTCGGCCAATAGTTTTGTGCCCTGGAGGCCGAACGTAAAACAGTATGGTCTCGCCTCGATCATCCCTATACAGCACCATGGCGGCGGCTCCTTGGTCGGTGGCCATCAAGCGCGCGCCGACCGGCCGAAATCCGTACGGTTCGAAGTCCGGCATGGGTGCTGCGGCCTCAAAGTGCGAATCAAGCCAACGCTGCAGTGTGCTGGTTTCATGGGTAGCGAGATCAACGGCCGGAGAGCTAACGCTGTTAAATAAGCGATAGGCTTCAACAGCGTCAGCCATCGGCAGGCCAGTTGATGGAGTGAATGCTCCTCGACCATGCCACCCCCCAGTGATGCCAAGCGTTAGCGCTAGGACTAGCGAAGCCGCAGTCGCAACGAGCCGTTGCCGCCGTTGCTTTATTTCAACTCGAAGCCGTGCCGGATCTAACTCAATCGCAGGCGCACTTGTAGGAAGCCCAGCTAACGCTGCCCGAAGCTGCTGAGCATCGTATTCAAGCGAGGCGACTTTTTGAGCTAGCTCTGAGTCCTTGGCCGCTAACGATTCGATTTCTGCCATTCGACGTGGTGGGAGTTCGCCATCTATGAAAGCGCTCAATTCATCTGAGGTCGGTAGGGTCGGCTTCATTTCAGTAACCGCATATATGGAAGATTAATCTGCCCTTCGCTTAAAACGCGTAGCGCTTGGCGGGCGCGGGCCAGCCGGGACATTACGGTCCCGATAGGAATACCCAGGCTTTCTGCCGCTTCGCGGTAACTTAGCCCTTCAACTCCTACGATGAGGAGCAATGCTCGTTGCTCAGCTGTGAGCTTGCCGAAAGCTTCAAGCGTGGATTGCGCTTCGGCTACATCCTCAGTAGCGCTGGTCTCTTCGTCAACATAAGTGAAAATTGAAAGTATTCGAGCATAGCGACGCTGGCGACGCTGGCCGTCGATGAACTGCCGATACAAAATGGTGAACAACCAAGCGCGTAGATCGCCGTCTTCCTGACGCGTACCGCGCCAAGTTAAAGCCTTCTCGACCGAAGACTGCACTAGGTCGTCAGCGGTAGCGCTGTTTCGCGTGAGCCATAGAGCAAAACGGCGAAGACGAGGAAGAAGCTCTCGGAACTGTTCGTCTGTGATCCCTTGCGTCATTTGATTAGAGGCCTGCTTGGTTAGCTGTCAGACGCTAGACGATCAGGTGAGCAAATTATTCCAGTCTCCAGAAAAAATTCGGAATAAAAACCTTAGCGGGGCGTAGTACTAGCGTGTGCTCACACGGAGTACGCTGGTTCTTTCCTTTTAGGACGCCCCTATGAATATCAAAGCACTCCCCATGACTCTCTTTCTCCTGGCCTCTGCAGGTCTTGCACAAGCCGGCACGGCTGAAGATGACGCCAGGCTACACATCCGGGCAATAGCGGAAAATGACCTGCCAGCGTTGCTAGGCCAGTATGCACCCTATGCCCATCTTTCCTGGAAAGGTGGGCCATTGCAGGGATCGTATGACGGTACAGACTCGATCGAAAAAGTGTGGCAAAAGTTCGTGGAAGGCCAAGGTCCGCTATCCGCAAACATAGAAGAGCTGGTTGAGAAAGCATCTGTGGACGAAACAACTGTCTCTGCCAGGGTCCTGTATAAAGGCCAAAAAGAGCTTCAGGTTATTCAAACCATGACCTATCGGAAGGGTCAGCTGGCGGACGAGGTTTGGGCTGTTAAGTAGAAGGCCTCCGCTCAAGCGAAGAGCATCGCTTTTTAGCTGCCCTAAGGCGGCCTTCGGCGGGCCGGCGAGGCCAAGGCCGGGTCACCGTTTCCGCTGTTCGTACTGTTGTTCGTGCTCATGGTGGTCGTGAACTCTTTCGTACCGATGTCCGAGACGATGCACCATACGCTGATCACGGCCGATTCCGCGTTGCTGGCTGCGGCCATGGTGGCCATGGGGTTGCAGACACGTCTGGTCTCGGTTGCCCGGCTGGGGTGGAAGCCTTTGTTTCTGGGCGCGGTCGTCGCGCTGTGGATCAGTGGCCTGGCCTTGGGCGGTGGCCTGCTGCTTGCAGGCTGACAGGCCGGGTCGTACAGTCGACACAAGCGGCACGCAAACGCCGCAGCACAATCAAATGTCTTTCAACCGTGCGGTATGAAACCACGCGGTCGACCACAGAGGAGAACTGATGTCTCTCACCCTTTGGGAAGGTGGCCGCGGCAAGCCGCGGGGTATAGCTGAATAAATAGATAACGGGAGACAGACCATGCGAGATAACGATCCAAGCGACAACAAGCCGACCGATGCGTCACGGCGCGCGCTGCTGCGCGGCGCCGGCATGGGCGCGGCCGGGCTGGCCTTTGCCGGGCTCGGCCTGGAGGCAGCAAGCGGGCGGGCCAATGCGGCGGTGGCCAATCAGACCGGAACCGCGATGCCGGCGTATATCGGCCCCGAGCCCAATCCCTACTGGAACTCGATCGGGCCGTACGTCATTTTTCCGCAGAAGCTGCCTCTGCTGCGCCTGACCGATCGCCCGGTGCAGTTGGAGACGCCGCGCCATTACTTCGCGTCTGCGTTTACGCCCAACGAGGCGATGTTCGTGCGTTATCACCTGCCGGGCGAACCCAACCGCGTCGACCTGGCCAAATGGCGGCTCAAGGTCGAAGGCAAGGTCGACAGCCCGTTGTCGCTGACTTTTGCCGACCTGCTCAACGACTACGAGCCGCACGATGTAGCGGCCGTGCTGCAATGCTCGGGCAACAGCCGCAGCTATTTCACCCCGCGCATGGCCGGTGGCCAGTGGGGCAACGGCGCGATCGCCAACGCGAAATGGACCGGCGTGCGTCTGCGTGATGTGCTTGAAAAAGCGGGCGTGACCAAGGGCGCGGTGCAGATCCAGTTCCAGGGCCTGGATTTCGGCAAGGGCCCGGCGGGCTACGGGTCGCATGCGTTCATGAAATCGTGGGATATCGACGACCCGGCGCTGGACGAGGCGATCATTGCCTATGCCATGAATGACGCGCCGATGCCCATGCTCAACGGTTTTCCCACGCGAATGGTCTTTCCCGGCAAGTTCGCGACCTATTGGGTCAAGCACGTGTCCTGGATTCGCCTGCTCGACCACGAGGATACGAACTTCTGGATGGCCAAGGCCTACAAGATTCCGGATACGCCCGATGGTGCGACCACGCCTGAGGCCGTGAAAAACGACGAGGTCGCGATGGTGCCGATCGGCAACGTCAACATGCCGGTGCGCTCGTTCATGGCCACGCCCGACGGCGCGACCAAGGCCGTGGCCGGCATGCCGCTGACCGCGCGCGGGGTGGCGTTCTCCGGTACCGGGCCGGTCACCAGGGTGGAGTTCTCCACCGACGGCGGCCGGAACTGGCGCGAGGCCACGCTGGGTACCGATCACGGCCCCTACAGCTTTCGCGAATGGCATGCGGACTTCACGCCCGACAAGCCGGGCCAGTACATGCTCGCCGTGCGTGCTACCGACGCCAAGGGCAATATCCAGCCAAAGGACGGGCTCTGGAACCCGGGTGGTTATCTATGGAACAAGATCGAACAACAACAACTCACCGTCGGGCCGGCGGCTTGAGCGCGGTACAGCAGGCAGGGAGAACAACATGAAGCAGACACATACAAGACGGTTGCGGCGCGCGGCCATCCCGATGCTGGCGGTCACGTTTGTCGTTGCGGCCGGTGGCGCCTGGGCATATCAGTCCGACGAGGCCGGCGCGAACGCCAATCCGCCGGGCTATGTCAGCGAAGGCCAATACGGCCAGGGCGTGCTCGGCAGCGCCGATCAGCCCAAACCGGAGAGCCTGGATACCGGATCCAGCTACGGTATTCACGGCGACTGGCCGAGCTATACCCCGCCGCTGGCGGACGGCAAGGGCAAGGCCCAGGTCGAGGCTTATTGCTCGGTCTGTCACAACACGACCTATATCAGCATGCAGCCGCCGCTGTCCGCCCAGCAATGGGACGACACCGTTCACAAGATGCTCAACACCTTTGGTGCCAAGCAGTACATACCGGAAAACGCGGTGCCGCAGATCATCGAGTATCTGCAATCGCATTACACGCCCGACACCATAGATCAGGATACGGTCACCCCGGAACAGGTCAGTCAGAGCGGCGATAGCTCGGCACAGGCCGCGGGCGCGTCGTCGTCTGCCGCGGGTGGCTCGGGCGATCAGGCGTCTGCTGCGGTCGCGCCCGCCAAAAGCGACGGCCCCGGCGCGTCCGTATACAACCAGAACTGTGCGGCCTGTCATCAGGCCGATGGCAAGGGCATACCCGGCGCCTTTCCGCCTCAGGCCGGGCATGCGCCGTCGGTGCTGGCAGTCGAGGGTGGCCGCGAGTATCTGGCGCATGTGCTGCTGTTCGGGCTGACCGGCTCTATCGACGTCGACGGCACGACCTACAACGGCGCCATGCCGCCCTGGGCAGATGGACTCGACGATACCCAGATCGCTGATGCACTCAATTATGTGCTGACAGCCTGGGGCAACAACCAGGATCTATCGGCCGATTTCAAGCCGTACACGGCTAAGGAAATCGCCGCCGAGCGCAGCAAATCGCTCAGTGCCAGCGCGGTTCACGATGCGCGTTCGAGCTTGAATCTCGGGGCCGATGCAGGCGCCACGGCTGCCGACTCAGAGCAAGACAAGGCGGCCAAGGCCAGCAAGCCGCTCAAGGCCGACGTGTCGTTGGCGACGGCTGTGCCGGGGCCTGTCTATGCCGCGCTGCAAAACGCCAATGCGGTCGAGAATATTGCGTCCGGCAAGGTCTACCCGGATATGGGCAGCGCCCACTACGATTCACTGAGCGCAGACGGCAAGCAATTACTGGTCAGCAATATCGATACCGGCGCGGTCTATCTGCTCGATACCGGTTCCGGTCAGAAGCTGGCCACCTTCGATGTGGGCGAAGCCGCCCAGGGCGTCAAGATCTCGCCCGACGGCCACTACGGCCTGGCGGCCGTGCCGGGTCCCGGCGAGGTTGCGCTGCTGGATCTTGAAAAGCACAAGCTAATCAAGAAGATCGCGGTCGGAAAGACGCCGCACAATGCGCGTTTCACGGCCGACGGCAAGACCGCTTATGTGACCCTGCAGGGCGGCGGGGCTATCGCCGTCATCGATATGGCAACGCAGACGAAGAGTGGCGAAATCCCGGTCGAGGGGATGCCCACGCCACATAACCTGGATCTGTCTCCCGACGGCAAGCGCCTGTGGATACGCGACTTCACGGGCCACGTGGCCGTGCTGGAGATCGCCACGCAGAAGGTTCTGGCGCATTTCGACATCGGGCCCAGTCACGGGGGCATCGACGTGATTCCAGATAGTGATTACGTAGCCACGGTTGCCATCGGAGGTCGCGAAGTCACGATCCTCAATCAAAAGACATTGAAGAAGGTCACCACGATCGAAGTGGGCCAGAGCCCACATGGAGTGCGTGCGAGCGCCGATGGGCGCTGGCTGTATGTCAGCGTGACTGCGGACGACAAGATCGCGGTGATTGATATGAATACCTTCAAGGTCGTGCGGGACGTAGCGACTCAGGGCGGATTTCCTTTCTGGGTGGCGGTCCCGGGCAACGCATGACACGACTGTTGCCAGCCGTGCTCAGACCTTATCCCTGAGTCGTGGATAGGATCGATGGTGGCTGCTTTGTAGCGATGTAAACGGCCCTGTCGAGGATAGGCGAACGGTCCGGTGTTTCATCCAAAGCGTATTTGCGATGACCACGGCGAACAAATCGACAGGTTTTGTTGCCTCATGACGCGGGTCGCTGCGCCCCGCTCGCGACGTGAGTGCAATGGGCGCCGCGGCCAGTGCAAAATGCGCCTTGGCTGACGGTCTCAGCTATCGTCCGCGCGGTTTAAGGTCAGTGTGGGCGGATCGTCTAGCCCGAAATTGATTGTGGGCATATGCATCGAAAAGGCATCGGCTGAGTTCAGCGTTGCGTATAAGGCGCGTGAGTGGTGATACCCATATTGATTCCACCGTCCATAGCCTGAATGCATTGCAGCCATGCGTGTTGCGTGCTTTCGCTGGCCACGCTGTCGGCGTAGCATTAGCGAGTATAGGAACAACAAACGCCCTTTCCCGAGTAGCTGATCATAGTTCGTGTCAGGCTTTGGGGCAATGTGGGGGCGTTGTCTCTCCCAGTGCTGAGCCAATCTGCGCGCGGCAGGCGCGCGATACGGTCAGAATCAACCCCTGAGCGCCTCAGAAGGCCGCATCCTCAACGCCGGCACGAACTCAACCTTGCCGTCGTGTGAGTCAACGGCGCCGAAGCGTCAATGCAGAATCGGAACAAGCTGTGGGACGGGTGGCGCGCGCGCCACCGGTTGATGGTTCGCCAGTGGCAGGGCGCCCTGTCGATCCAGATGGTCAAGTATCTTCTTGATCACCGCGGGATCCTCGATCGCGGCGATGATCCGGACGCCGCCGCCGCACGCTTGGCAGGTTTGTATGTCGATATCGAAGACGCGTTTGAGACGTTGCGCCCAGGTCATGGCTACATGGCGCTCGGCAGGGGTTTTGTCATCCGATTCGGTGCCGCTACCGTGGCGCCGCCTACCACGCTTGGCCGGTGTCACCTGCGCCCGCAGCTTGTTATTCGGTGCGAACACCCCATGGAATCGGGTGAGATTCACCCGTGGCCGTGGCACCAGAGCGGCTAGGCGCGCCAGGAAATCCAGCGGCTCGAAGAAGATGTGGGTCGTGCCGTCGCGGTACGGCGTCTTGAGTTGGTAACGCACCAGGCCGCTGTTTGTCAGTGACAGACGCTTTTCCGACACCGCCGGTCGGCTGATGTAGCGACACAGTCGCTCCAGCTTGTCCCGCTGATCCGCGCGCGCGGCCACGCCGGCGTGCAGGGAGAAGCCGCTGACCTGTCCCGCCTGCTCGCCAAACGGGGGATCCTCCGCCGGCAGGGTCTGCAGCGTCATCACCTTGCGTCCGGCGTTGGGCCCCACCGCAATACGATAGGTAATCGAATGCCCCAGTACGGTGCTCATAGGGTCTTGATCAAGGTCTTCGCCTGCCAGCCAACTATGCTCGGCATCGCGCTCCAAAAGTCCCTGGCGCTCCAGGTAGCGCCCGACCCGGCGCGCGATGGTGTCGGCCAAGTGGGTGAGCTCCGCGCTCAGCGGCGCTTTGACCCAGCGAAAGCGAATCCGGCCATCGCCGCGCTCAACATACACCCCGTCCAGAAACAGCATGTGGAAGTGCAGATTCAGATTGAGGGCGCTACCGAAGCGCTGGATCAGGGTGACTGCGCCCGTGCGTGCATGGGTGCGGGTGAAGCCGGCTTTGCTAATCAAGTGCGTGGCGATAACCCGGTAGACGATGCCCAGCACACGGGTCATCACCTCGGGTTTGTTAGCGAACAGAAAGCGCAGCGGATAAGGGAAACTCAGTACCCACTGTCTGACCGGCTGCTCAGGAAAGACCTCGTCCACCAGCAACGCCGCGGCTTCGGCCATGCGCCGGGCCCCGCAACTGGGGCAAAACCCCCGGCGCTTGCAACTGAAAGCCACGAGCCGCTCCGCATGACAGTCACCGCAACGCACGCGCAAGAAACCGTGTTCCACCTGGACACCCAGGTCACGGGCTACGAGAACAGCGCGCGCGGCGTCGCGGTCGAAATTGTCAACCACGATACGATCGAGGCCGATCTGCTGGTGGCCGCGGACGGCGCCCATTCAGCCACCCGGCGCGCGCTGCAACCGCGGGTCGAGTCCCGCTACGCCGGTTACATTGCCTGGCGCGGCACGGTACCCGAAGCCGAGGTCGGCGCCGACCTGCTGGCGGCTTTCGATGACTGCTTCACCTTCTGCGAGGCGCGCTCCGGCGGGCACATGCTGGTCTATCTCATTCCCGGTGACGGTGCCGATGTGCGCGTCGGCCAGCGGCGGCTGAACTGGGTGTGGTACGTGGCTGCCGACGACGACGAACTCGCCGCCTGCCTCACCGACCGCTTTGGCACGCGCCACCACGCCTCGCTGCCGCGCGGCAGTGCCTCGGAAACGGCGCTCGTGTCGCTGCGACGGCGGGCGGAGGGCGAGCTCGCCCCGGTCATGGCCGAGCTGGTGGCCGCGACCGCCGAGCCGTTCATCCAGAAGATCACCGATATCGCGGTGGAGCGCACGGTGTTCGAGCGCGTGATGCTGCTCGGCGACGCCGCCTTTCTGGTACGCCCGCATACCGCCGCTGCGGCGGCCAAGGCCTGTTTCGATGCGGCCCGGCTGGCTGCGGCGCTGGTCGATGCTGGGAACGATATCGATGCCGCGCTCGCTGCGGCCGAGCGCGCGCAACTGCGCTACGGCCGGCGGCTGGTCGAGCAGGGTATCGCACTCGGCAGCGACTGGCCGGCCCGGCGCGCTTAGCGCCCGAGCGGCCGCGCGGCCGCGCGGGTTCGGCGCGGGCAGCCGCTCAAGGCCCGATATTCTACGATTGATCCGAATGTCAATGGCGATAGAAACGCCGTTTGCAACGTGTATACTCGCCGGCCCAACGACGACCGCGAGTACAGCGGCCCCGACGGCAAGGCGTTCACCCTGCCGATGCCGCGGTCATCGCACCCGGACCAGGAGGCCCGGCGCGATACCGAGCAGGAGGTCGAGGCGCGCCGCGCGGCGGCGACGGCTGCATTGCATCGCCTGGACGAGATCGTGGAAGCGGGGGTCGCGCGTACGGAAGTGGTCGACCAGCTCCGCCAACGCGCCGAGAATCGCCAGACGGCCGCACAGGAGGAGCTCGACGAGGGCGAGCCCGAGGCATCTGCAGGAGAAACTTACCGCCAGCTCGCGCGCGAAATGATTGCCGCCGAGCGAGAACAGTTCGTTCGGCTGCGCGACGATGGCCGGCTGAGCAATGAGGCCTTCCGTCGCGTACAGCGCGAGCTCGACTTGGAGGAGTCGGCGCTGCTGCGTGGCTGACGACTCACCGTACACTGGATTCACGTGAAAGGAGGTGCATGATGCGCGAGCAGATCGATATCGGCTATCAGACATTCGTTTCCGACGGAGACGATGCGTTCGGCGCCATTCGGGAGGTTTCCGCCGACAGCCTGGTGGTGTACGTGGAGAACGCGGGCGATTTCCACGTCCCGCTGGATGCCGTCGAGGCGGTGCATTTCCAGAAAGTCATCTTCGACTGCGGCAAGCTGGACCGGCGCCTGCGGGAGGCGATCGGCCACGCCCACGACGCCGAGAGCCGCCCGTGATGCCGGCTCTGGGTCGATAGCGGCCCGACCATCTAGGCGCCTCACCGACCATCCCAATCCAGCTCTACCGACTGCAGTGCAGTCGACTTCTGACATTTCGTGCAGTCGTCTTCTGAAACTGACAATTTTAAGTGCGAAGCTACGGATGTCACGCAGTCGCAGAAGCCGCGCCCAGTTAGGGTACACCTCAACTGGGCGTCAGTCGGCTCACTGGCATCGCGTCAGACTAGGGCCGCTTTCTGCATTATCTGACGCCTAAACGTCAAACTCTATGGCCTCAACCTGACAGGCCGCATGCTTAGCGTACGATTTTGTCCGTTTTCTCTACCGTCCCCTGATTCGGCTAATGTACGCCCCTAGAGGCGTACACGCAACACCGGCCGCTAAGTTCTTGCTGACGTCAGATCGATGGTAACTACCACTAGCTAGCGGCTTTAGCCCTGTACCGGCTCTGGTCATTTTGTTGCTGGCTACTAGGTTTCCATGTGGACACGTACTCCGGATCGCCTTGCATAATTTTCAACTCGGACATGACGTCGCGCACGTCCTGACGCAGAGCTTCCAGGCGCGCCTGTTGAGAGAACGGCTTGGCTTTCTCAGCCACGGCTTTCTGGAGCTCTTCTTTCTCGCGGTGTCGCCCGTGCTCCGCTGCGGCACGCCACGCTTCGAATTTATCTAGGAAATTGTCCATCCGATTGATAAATCCGTTGAGGCTAAAGCTGTCGTCCTTGGAGTAGCGCATATTGTCCGGCTCGTAACTGTCATGGCCAAAGACGGTGAACCGTGCGGTATCTAAATGCACCGACACTTGCACCTTAAAGCCGCGGTACTCTCCGACGTCTACAAGCCGGGGCGCTTCCCAAGGTGACGCCGTCTTCATCTGATGCGCCTCTTTCATCACTGAGGCAAATCGGTTTACTAGCGCCGGCTTGTCGTCGCTTCCATAGGTCCGCCCTCCCGCCACGAACTTAAAGTCGGGTGTCGCTGCCGCATTCCGCCGGTCGATTTCTTTGGTCCAGCGCTGAACAGCCTTGTCTGCTCGCTCGTCAGCCGAGGATAGCCACTCTATCCGCCGTTCAAGGGAATGGAGGTTCCGCTTATGGTTGGAATACAAAGCCTCGAGCTTCTTGAGGTCGGAGGACAGCTGGACCTGCAAGAAGATCAGAGGGTTGCCGGTTGCTGCTGCCTTCATCTCGGCCGCATTTGCAGCTTCTCCGGCCACATCCTCAATCACCCTTTGAAGGCTGTCGCCTTTGCGAAACTGTTCAATCCCCGCCGCCTTGTACTCAATGGTCTGCCACATCCTGCTGTCATACGTTTGCTTAGTCGCGTACCGAAGTACCTCAATCTGAAAGTTGTCCGGATCACGCTCATACAGGGCGTTACCTTGCCGCAGGATGCGCCCCTCCCGCTGCTCAAGGTCGCTAGGCCTCCAAGGCGCATCGAGGTGGTGTAGGGCCACCAACCGGCGCTGGACGTTGGTGCCTGCCCCCATCTTGGCTGTTGAGCCGAGCAGAATCCGCACGTCGCCCCGGTTCATCTCGTCGAAGAGCTTCGATTTCTGCAGATCGGTAGTCGCGTCATGGATGAAGCGCACTTCGCTTTCGGGAATGCCTCTCGCTAGTAGCTTCGCTTTGATATCGTCGTACACGCTGCATTTAGCGCTTCCGGCCAAGATCTCATCCATTGAAAGCGCCGGAACGTCGTCACCATCTTCAGCCGCACCGCTGGGCGTTAGAGACGTTTGCTTCTTAGCTTTTGGTGTCGATAAGTCGCAGAAGACGAGTTGAGTGCCGCGATCGGTGCTCCACTCGTAATAGAGCCTAAGAATGTTCTCGATCGCCACATTGATCTTAGTCTGGGGCTCGTCCGCTGCCTCCGGATCGATAAGCCTGAAATCCAAACCGGCCTTACGAGCATCGTTGGTGATTTTCAGCGGGTTATCGATCCTCGGATCATCCGGCAAGTTCTCCATCCGGTGGATGATTGAGCCGGCGTTCCACTGTCGGATTGGCATTCCGTCGGGCCGGATGACTGGCTGGCCCTGATCGTCTGCGACAAGGGTTTGAACACCCATATAGGTTGCCTGCGCCTCTGTTCGATCAACGATGATGTTTTGTGGCTTGCCATCCTTCATTTTTGGAACTGGAAAACGTGTTCCACGCTCTTCTGCCTGACGATCAAGGTCAGCCTTGGTGATTACGTCCGCGAACGTGCGATACATCGAGGTAAGCTCAGGGACGTTTTGAAACTTTGAGAAACGGCTATTTAGTTTGTAGTTTACGCCGGTAGCATCAAGCTCCCATCCGGTCACTACTTGCCCGAACGTACTGGCCCATGCATCGAAATGCACTATGCCTCTCGCCTTCAATTCGTCGTACTGAAGATATCGCTGCATGGTGTAAAGCTCAGCGATAGTATTGCTTAGTGGCGTTCCGGTCGCGAAGAAGACGCCGCGCCCGTCATTGTTCTTCTGTAGATAGCGGCACTTAACGAAAAGATCGAACGCTTTTTCAGAACCGGACAAATTGCCCAGTCCCGAGATTCGGCTAAGACTTGTGGTGATGAAAAGATTCTTGAACTCTTGGGCTTCGTCGACGAACAACGCATCAACACCAAGTTGGCTAAAGTCGACTGCTTTGTCCTTCGCGCCGGTATCCGCCTTGCGCTCAAGCCTCTCCTTCATGCGCTCCTTCGCTTTTTCCATTTCCTTAATCGTGATGCGGTCGCCTCTCTCAGCTTTCAACTCAGAGATGGCGCGAGTCAGGTCGCTTATCTGCTCCGAGAGAATCTCATTTAACGTATCGGCTGGCATTCCAATCTTTTTGAAAGAACTATGTGCGACGACCACTGCATCCCAATCGCCAGTCGCAATGCGCGCGAATAGGCGCTCACGATTCTCCTTCTTGAAGTCCGTTTTCTCTGCCACGAGAACATTCGCGTGCGGGTATAGCGAATAGAAAGCGTCCTTCCATTGCAGTAACAAATGGTTCGGAACCACAAGCATGGGCTTGTTCATCAGGCCCATGCGTTTACTTTCCATAATTGTCCCGATGCAGGTGTAGGTTTTGCCTGCGCCTACGACGTGATCGAATAGTGCTGTGCCGTCTTGAATGCCTCTCCAGATACCGTCCTTCTGGTTCGGTCGCAAACTGATCCCAAGCGACGCGCCCGGAAGCTCGAGATGGGACCCGTCGTAACGAGCTGGAACATTCGTGTTGAATCGGCTGTTGTAGATGTCGGCAAGGTGTTCTCGCCGGCTTTTGTCTTCCCACACCCAATCCAAGAACGCCTGCTTGATTTCGTCGGCCTTCTGGTTCGCTGCCGCGGTCTTTGCATCATCGATCTTGTAGATCGGACGGTTCTGCTCGTCGCGCCCAATCTCAATTTTTACCTGAATAGGCCGGTTGGTCAGGATTGCTTCGATAAGCTCAGGCGCCCGATACGAGTCAGTTCCCCAAGTGACGGAATTCGTCGTATGGTCACCACCGGTGATTTTGACAATCCATTTCCCCAGCGCCTCCTGGTAGGACACGGATTGAGTCACGTCTCCCAACGTGTGCCGAATGAAATCTTCGACGTAACGCGCAGGTACCCAACTTGAGCCCAGCTGAACCGAGATGTCGACGGGCTCGATGTCCTGGGGCTGAACCGACCGCAGCGCTTCGACGTTAGCGTTGAGGTTCGGGTTGTGCTCAGCAGCCGCTTCCGCCTCCTGCAGCTTCCGCTTCACGTTGCCGGTGAGGTATTGATCGGATGTCTCCCATCGCTGCCCCTGGGGATTGAAATAGATCAAACCCTGCAGCTCGGCCACAAGGTCAGCTTCTGCTTTTGACGTCAGTCGCATCATCCGCCCGAGGTCAACGCGACCGGCTTCATTCATCGAAACCACGAGCGCTTCTTTCGCAGTATCAACACGCTCTACCGACACGCGAGGCGACATAACCCGTTTTACAAATATCGCCGCCTTCTCGGCAGATGGCGGTCGCGCCTCTACGCCATGCTTGCGCGCAACGTCACGGGAGATACCCTTATCGTAGTTGCTCTCCAGAGCGTTGAGCAGTGGGTACTCGGGGTCTTCAGCCATTACCAGCTTGTTAGCTTGGCTGCTAACGTGGCCATGCCGAGATACAAAACGATCGTAGACGTGATTTAAGGTAAGGCGCGCCCGGTCTATGTCTGCGCCGGCCGCAGTGGGAGATTGCTCGGCCCGCATCAACTCAGTCAGAGCGTTGCGGACCTCAATCATGCCCTTGATCCGCGCCGCCGACCGCTCATTTTTCGGGACCACAATCTGGTAGTCGGGCTGGTCCAGAAGATCAGGGAGCCGCCTCGCTATCTGTCTATCCGGCGTGACGAACAGCGAGCCGATCTTCAAGTGCGGGTCCAGACTGAGCGTCGGTTTCACATCTTGGGGAGGCTCTTCCGCATGGCTGGCACTGTAGCGTGGCGCAATCGAAGCTAAGCGCGTCGTGATTGCGCTACGAAGGTCAGTGCCGGGAGGTGCGATGCAGTCCGCAGCATCGCGGTGCATGCGATGCTGAATCGCCATGTGTCCGATCATCTGCTGCGGATTTTCGGCAAAATACCGATTGATCGATATTGCCTCTCCACTCTCTCTGTCTCGTACTTCGCCGACATCGAGCCATGTTCTATCGGCGGCCTTGCTGCCAGCCTCTAGTTTTTGGAAGAAAACGATGTCAGTAGTGATGAATCGCCCCGGATTTCTTAGACACTTTCCAGGCTCAGTAAATGTCGCTTCTCA
>NZ_CEXBBO010000012.1:0-128423 GCF_982611455.1 Stutzerimonas sp. | reverse complement strand
GGAGGCTGGAGGCTGGAGGCTGGAGGCTGGAGGCTGGAGGCTGGAGGCTGGAGGCGATCAGTGTGTGGGCGACACCAAAACGTGTACCAGCCATTTTTTCCGTCCAGCTTCCAGCCTCCAGCGCTTTTTTCGTCTCTTAGATTTTTATGAAATGTTCGCGGTAATGACGCAGCTCGGCGATCGACTCACGAATGTCATCCAGCGCCAGATGCGTGCCACCCTTCTTGAAGCCGGCGAGCACCTCCGGCGCCCAGCGTGCGGCTAGCTCCTTGAGGGTGGAGACGTCCAGGTTGCGGTAGTGGAAATAGGCTTCCAGGCTGGGCATGCGCCGGTAAAGAAAACGGCGATCCTGGCAAATGCTGTTACCACAGATCGGCGACTTGCCCTTGGGCACCCATTGCTCGAGAAACACCAACGTCTGCGCCTCGGCCTCCTCGGTGGATATCCGGCTGTCGCGAACTCGTTGGGTAAGTCCAGAGCCGCCATGCTGACGCGTGTTCCATTCATCCATGCCCGCAAGGATCTCGTCGCTCTGATGGATGGCAAGGACCGGCCCCTCGGCAAGGACGTTGAGCTGACTATCGGTAACGATGGTCGCCATCTCGATGATGACATCGTTATCAGGATCCAGACCCGTCATTTCCAGGTCGATCCAGATGAGATTCTGTGGGTTCTGCATGGTGAGCTCCTTGACTGTGGCGCGCAGTTTAGCCGCTCGCATGAGAGCCGTCAGTTGGCGCATCAGCCCCAGGGCGCCAAATCAACAGCCGTGAATGGCGCCAGTCATCGACTGGAAGGACTTCCTGCGCCTCGACACCTGGCACCTCGAAACTGTTGCTGATCAGCAACGTCCCCGACCGCATCTCGGCGCGCGCCTTCTGCCATAAAGCCGGCATGGGCGCCGGAGAAAGGAAGCAATAGACCACGTCATATTCGGCCAGCGACACGCGCCAGAGACTGCGATAGCGCACCTGACAGTTGCGCTGGAACATACAGCGCAACCAGCACAAGGCAAAGGTCAGCGGTGCGGTCTCGACACCGACGAAGCGCCCCGCCGGATAAGCCCGCGCTAGCCGCAGCAGCGTGCCACCGAGACCGCTGCCCATATCGATGAAGCGAAAGCCGTCAGGCAGCTGCGCCAGCCGCCGAATCAAACGCTGCTCGACCGCCTTACCGGTCAAATAAAGCGGCACCCGCTCAATCAGCGAATTCCAGTTCAATAACAGCAGCACTATGAAGCCGGCCAGCAACAGCCAGGGCGGCAGGACGTGGTCCTGCAGCAGCACCAGGCCCGGCACGAAACCGAGGTTGATCGGCAGCCACCAGCGCGAAAGGCCGAGCCGCTGTCCCATCAGCGCGGCGATCGAGCCCTGCACACAAGCGGCGATTAGCACGCTGACATGCCAATCCGCCAACCGCGCCAGCGCGAGCAACAGCAGCCAGCTGATCAGCAGCGATGCTACCTGGCAGAACAGCGCCAGCAGCGCGGGATATCTTGCGAATGAAAAGGCAGGCATGGACATACATCGTCGACGGGATACGGCGCCGAGTCTAACCGCCCGTAAGAGCCGCATATAGGCCCGCAGCGAGGGGTAATCGGCATGCTAGACTCGCCTACTTTTCCAGCCTGGGCACCGCAAGCAAATGGCCAAACGCCACCTCAACCGCCGGCAAAACTGGCGTATCGAGAAGATCCAGGAAGAACGCGCATCGCGCGCAGCGCGCCGGGAATCACGCGCGATCGAAGAGCTGGAAGGTGGCGATCTCGGCCCGGAGCAGACTGGCCTCGTCATCGCCCACTTCGGCGTTCAGGTCGAAGTCGAGGCGCAGGAGGGCGAGCATCAGGGCCAGATATTTCGTTGTCATCTGCGCGCCAACCTGCCGGCTCTGGTCACCGGCGATCAAGTGGTCTGGCGACCGGGTAACCAGGGCATCGGCGTAATCGTCGCGCAGCTGCCGCGCCAATCCGAGCTCTGCCGGCCCGACACGCGCGGCCAGCTCAAGCCAGTGGCAGCCAACGTCAACCTCATCGTCATCGTCTTCGCGCCCTTGCCGGAGCCACACGCCAACCTCATCGACCGTTATCTGATCGCTGCCGAGCATGCGGGCATTACGCCGTTACTGCTGCTGAACAAGGCGGATCTGATCGATGCGCAGAATGCGCCTGCGCTCAATGCACTGTTGTCGGTCTATCGAACGCTGGGCTATCCGCTGATGGAAGTTTCGGCCCATGACGGTGCTGGCATGGACGCGCTGAAAGCTCGACTCGACGGCCACGTCAGCGTATTCGTCGGTCAGTCCGGTGTGGGTAAATCCTCGCTGGTGAATAGCCTGCTGCCAGGTGTCGATACCCGTGTCGGCGCGCTGTCTGAAATGACCGGCAAGGGCACTCACACCACCACTACCGCGCGGCTGTTCCATTTTCCCGGCGGCGGCGAACTGATCGACTCACCCGGCATCCGGGAGTTCGGCCTGGGCCATGTCAGCCGTGCCGATGTCGAAGCCGGCTTTATCGAGTTTCAAGAGTTGCTGGGGCACTGCCGCTTCCGCGACTGCAAGCATGATCGCGAACCAGGTTGTGCACTGCTGAAGGCACTGGAGCAAGGGCAGATCCAGCCGCAACGGATGGCCAGTTACCGCCATATCATCAGCAGCCTGCCGGAAACGGGCTACTAAGCTGATTTTCGTCGTCCAGCGTTCTAGCCTCCAACGCTTTACCGACTGCCTGGCTCATCGAACTTCAGCACACCGTCTTCGAAGATGTTCAGTCGCTCGCGCAGCTGCGTTGGCGGTAACGGTTCGGTTGCATCAATTGCCGGTGCCTCGTCGGGGCCGTCCGACGTAGCGTCTGGCGCTTGCGGACCAACGGAAATGCCAGCCTCGCCCGTGTCCGGTTGCCCCCCTTCGATGTCGCGCTGTGCCTTTTTGGTCAGCACCAGAATGTCGATGCGGCGATTTACCGGGTTCAGCGGGTCAGCGCGATCGAACAAGGCCGACGATGCATAACCGACCACACGAGCGAGCTGATCTTCTGGATAGCCCCCTGCAACGAGTGCACGGCGAGCTGCATTGGCGCGCCCAGCGGACAGTTCCCAGTTGCCGAAATCGCCGCGCCCGGCGTAAGGCTTGGCATCGGTGTGCCCGCTGACGCTGATCTTGTTCGGCACTGCCCGAATGGTGTCGGCCATCGCCAGCAGAATATCTTCGAAGTAAGGCTGCAGCTGGGCGCTGCCCAAAGCGAACATCGGGCGATTCTCCGCATCCACAATTTGGATACGCAGACCATCCTGAGTGATTTCGAACAGGATCTGGTCCTTGAAGCGCGTCAGGTCCGGGTCCTCGTCGACTTTGTTCTGCAACTCCTGCAAAAGCAGATCGAGACGCTCTCGTTCCAGCTGCTCGGCAAAGGTTTCCGCCTGGTCGGCATCGATCTTCGACTCGCTCTGCTCGATCGCTGGATCGACTTCTTCGTTGAGAGTCCGATCCGGCGATGGCGTAGGCGTACCGCCAAGATCGATCACATGCGGACTGGCGCTCTCGGTGAAACCGATGGGGTCTTGAAAGTAACCGGAAATCGCTCTCTTCTGCTCAGGCGTCGCCGAACTCATCAGCCACATCACCAGAAAGAACGCCATCATCGCTACCGCAAAATCGGCAAAAGCAATCTTCCAGGCGCCGCCATGATGGCCCGCAGCGGTTTTCTTGACCCGTTTGACGATGATCGGCTGGTTGTTGTCCATGGTTAGGCTACCTAGCTACCACGCATGGTTTGTTCGAGCTCGGCGAAACTTGGCCGGTGCGCGGGTAGCAGGACTTTACGGCCGAACTCAACCGCCAATGTCGGCGGCATGCCGGAGGCCGAAGCGACCAGGGTCGCTTTGATGCCCTCGTAAAGATTCAGCTCTTCCTTGGCATCATGCTCCAGCGCGGCAGCCAGCGGGCCGAAGAAACCGTAGGACGCAAGGATCCCCAGGAACGTACCGGTCAACGCGGTGGCGACCTTTTCTCCGATCATCGCGTTGTTCGCTTCGGCGAGAATCGACATCGTGATTACGATGCCCAGCACCGCCGCCACGATACCCATGGCCGGGAGTCCGTCTGCGACCCGCGCGACTGCGTGGGAAGGATGCTCGAGCTCCTCCTTCAGGCTGTTCAATTCCATATCGAACAAGCCTTCTAATTCATGCGGCGCCATGTTGCCGGAGGACATGATGCGCAGGTAATCGCAGATGAATGCTGTCATCCGCTCATCCTTGAGAATCGCCGGGTATTTACTGAAGATTGGGCTCGCAGAGGGGTCCTCAAGGTCCGCCTCGATGGCCATCATGCCTTCCCGACGACTCTTGTTGAGAATCTCGTACAGCAGCCCCAACACTTCCAAGTAGTACTTTTGGGTAAACCGCGAACTGAACATCTGCAGCGATTTTTTGAAAACGATCTTGATTGTGCTGCCGGGGTTGGCCTGCAAGAAACCGCCCAGTGCAGCGCCGCCGATGATCATGACCTCAAAAGGATGCATGAGCGCCCCGATCTTGCCGCCGGACAGTACGAATCCACCCAGAACGCTGGCGAATACCACGATGATGCCAATAATTTTTGCCATAGAAAGGTACGTCTAAAACCTGATCGCAGAGCACCTGGGACAAGCCGCGCAACATCGCACGCTCGCATGGGTTACAGGCGGGGCATATGAAAGAATTGTTCTGGTTATCGGAACTTTTGCGCCAGACTAAAGGCCATCCCGATGAAATGCTAGTTCGGCGGCATAATGACAACGACCCCACTACCCCGCACGCTTCCCGCCTGGATCAAGGCGCTAGACGCCGTGGTGCTGCCCGTGTTTGCCGATCCGTACGCGCGTGTCCAGCTGGCATTGCGCGACAGCAGCATGTCGATGCGGCAGATCGCCGAGCTGATCCAGGAAAGCCCGGTCATGGCGCTCAGCGTGATCCGCGAAGCCAATCGCAACGCCGCCGTGACCAGGCCGGCCGAGAGCCTGGAAGTTGCGCTCAGCCGCATCGGCCTGAAACGTGCCGAAGCCTTGTTCGCCCGTATTCCTGCAGCCCAGGCTCACGACATCCCTACGCCGCTGCGGCAGATGGTGCTCATCAGCCGCCATGCCAGCCAGCAGGCCAACGGGCTGTTCGCTGCCCGCCTTGCGCGTCTCTGGCAGGAAATCCACTGGAGCAGCCTGTTGTTCCTCGCGCCGGTCTGGGCGCTGGTCGCCGCCCACCCTGAACTGCTCGAAACCTGGGAGCAGCGCGTGCTGGTCAAGCGTGAACCGGCCCGCCAGGTCGAACAATCATTGCTGGGCGTATCGCTGCTGGATCTCTGTGTGGCAGTCGCCGAACACTGGGGATTGCCCGGCTGGATCGCCCAGGGGTATCGGCTGCTTAGCGGCAATCGGAGGATGTTGATCAAGGCGCTACACATTGCCCGTGACAACGAGCACCCACTGCACCAGCAGCAAATGCTCGATGCCGATCCCGATCTACGTCGCTGGCTCACCCTGCCAAGCAATACCATCGTGCTTGCCAACGGCCTGGCGCTCTCGGCGCACCACAGCTGGAGCGGCATTCACAGTCTCCGCTGGCAGCGACTCGCCGGGCTCTACCTGCAGATTCCGCTGGCCGAACTGCAGCAGATGGTGCATCAGCACGCCGCCGCCAGTGCGCAAGCAATCGGCCATACAGATCTCTGGCACCCGGCCCAAGGCCTGCTGTGGCCATGGGAAAGTGTGTTTCAGGTAGAAAAAGCAGCGAAGTTGCCCAACACTGAAGCATTGACGGAATGGCGTGCGCATTGCCGCGAACTGCTCAGCGAACGCTGCCCGTACGACAACGTGGTGCAACTTACCGCGACTGCCGCCAAAGCCTTGAGCTGCGCCGGTATGCATCGGGTGCTACTGATGCTTGTCGACCGCAAGCAAAATCGCCTGGTCAGCCAGCAAACTTTTGGCGTCCCGCGCGAGGCCGCCAAGCTGTCACTCGAACTGGATCAGAGCCAAGTGCTACGAAGATTATTGGAAAAGCCGACACTTCTACGCCTGAATCCGGACAACATGGCGCAGTTCTCCGCGCTGCTGCCGGGGGCGCTGAAGGCATTGTTTCCAAGCGAACACGTACTGCTGCGCTCCATCGGCCACGAAGGCCGCGTGGTCATGCTGGTGGTAGCCGATCAGGACAACACGGCGTTCAGCGAAATGGGGCTGCAAGCGTTCACCAAGACAGTGCAATGTATCGAGCGGGCGCTGGCGACGTTCAGCAAGCGCGGGCGTTGATCTTTTTCGCTAGACTTCGTCCTTTCAGTCCGACCGAGGCCTGCCGTGTCTGCCTTTTCAACCCTGCCCCTGGTAATCGAACCGATCGATCTGGCCGAGCGCCTGAACGCCCCCGAACTGATCCTGGTCGACCTGACCAGCGCGACCCGCTATGCCGATGGTCATCTGCCTGGCGCGCGATTCGTCGATCCCAAGCTAACCCAGCTCGGCCAGCCGCCGGCACCGGGACTGCTGCCTGGCAAGACCCAGCTGGAAGCGCTTTTCGGTGCGCTCGGGCATCGATCCGACGCAGTCTATGTGGTTTACGACGATGAGGGCGGTGGCTGGGCCGGACGTTTCATCTGGTTGCTAGATGTAATCGGCCATCATCGCTACCACTATCTGAATGGCGGCCTACACGCCTGGCTGGCCGAGCAACGACCACTCTCGCAAGACATCCCAACCGCAGCTGGCGGGCCGGTAACGCTAAAACTCGACGAAACTCCCAGCGCGACCCGGGAATACATCGAGAGCCGGCTCGGCTCGGCTGATCTAGTTGTATGGGACGCCCGATCACCCGAAGAATATCGCGGCGAAAAGGCACTCGCAGCACGGAACGGACATATCCCCGGCGCAATTAATTTCGAATGGACTGCGGCGATGGACCCGGCGCGCGCCATGCGCATCCGAGAAGACATCGCCGAACGGCTGCAGGCGCTCGGCATCAGTCCTGACAAAGAAATCATCACTCACTGCCAGACGCATCACCGCTCCGGCTTTACCTACCTGCTGGCCAAAGCCCTGGGCTATCCGCGAATCAAGGGATACCCCGGCTCCTGGGGCGAATGGGGCAACCTGCCCGACACTCCGATCCAGCAATGAAAAGGTCATCCATGAAAGATCGCTTGTTCGTATTCAGCCAGTACCTGCTTCCGCACCACCTGATCTCGCGTCTCGCCGGCTGCCTCGCCGAATGCCGCCTGCCTTGGGTGAAGAACACCTTCATCAAGTGGTTCGTTCGGCATTTTCAGGTAGACATGCATGAAGCGCAGGTCGAAGGCCCGACCGCCTATGAGCACTTCAACGCATTCTTCACCCGCGCGCTGAAAGACGGCGCACGACCGCTGGACCCGACGCCCGGCGCGATCCTCAATCCCTGCGATGGCGCAATCAGCCAGCTCGGCCGGATCGAGCAAGGTCGGATCTTTCAAGCCAAGGGCCACAGCTACAGCGTGATGGAGTTGCTCGGTGGCGACCATGAGCGCGCTGCGCCTTTCATGGGTGGCGATTTTGCCACCGTATACCTGTCGCCCAAGGATTATCACCGGGTGCATATGCCGTTGGCCGGAACCCTGCGCGAGATGGTCTATGTGCCGGGCCGCATCTTCTCGGTGAATACCGTCACCGCTGAAGGCGTGCCAGAGCTGTTCGCCCGCAACGAGCGCGTGGTCTGCCTGTTCGATACCGAGCGAGGACCGATGGCGATGGTGCTGGTCGGTGCGATGATCGTCGCCAGTATCGAAACCGTGTGGGCCGGACTGGTGACGCCCCCCAAACGCACCCTCAAAACGCTGCGCTACGACGAAGCCAGCCGAGCGCCCATCCATTTGGAAAAGGGCGCCGAGATGGGTCGTTTCAAACTGGGCTCCACGGTAATCGTGCTGTTCGGGCCGGATCAGGTGAGCTGGGCCGAACAACTGTCCCCATTAACGCCGGTGTGCATGGGCGAGGGGCTCGGTCAGGCCAAGCCGATCCAGCCCGTTGTCGCACCGGATCCTGGCCTGGCACAGCCATAGCACCTGAACCAATGGTCGGTTGCCGCTAGCCAAGCCCTCCGTGTCCGTTATGATATCGTCGCCCCGATTGCAAAATGCCATCATCAGGGCGACGAGTGCGTGGACGCACTGTCGTAGTCGTAGGCGGAGCGCCAGGGATTATGTCGCGGAGTTCGTAGCTTGGAAAACCACAGTCAACCACTGCTGTTGCGCGTACCGACGCCGGATTGCCAGGGGTTGTCTTTTTGCGAGGCCAGCGTACGTGGCCTCAAACGCTGGCTTGCCGGGCTGCCTAAGGCAAACCTCGGCGAAACCGCGCGACTGTTGTACCAGGCCGTACTGGAACTCAACCAGCTGCGCACGACCGCTCAGAATCGTCTGCAATTGCTCGAATTGCTGCGACCGGAAATCCACTTCGTCTGCAGAGAACTGGAACGTTACTTCGTCAACCAGCCGATCGTTCTCAGCGAGCGTCCGCGCAAAGTGGCCAGCCTATGCCAAGCGTTGCAGAACCACTTGGCCATCGGCTACAAACTGATCTCCGTCGAACTGGCTCCGCAGGACGGTCGTGAACGCCTGCAGCTACTCACCATCTCGTTGCAGCGAGCGATCCGCAGCCTTTGCGCGATGCTGGTTCGTTCGACGCAGCTGTACAGCCCGACACCCAATGGCCTATGGCTTGAACTCCATCAGCTCTACGCCATCGCCGCCGAGCATGGCGTGCACCGCACACTGGTGCGTGACGACCTGGCCTATCAAATCAACGGCTTCAGCGCGGAACAGAGCTATATCGTCGCACTGATGATCGGCAGCGCCCGCTGCAACCAGATGCGCCAGCAGAACATCGCCCAACTGGCGCAGGCGCTCGAACCCTGGAGTGCGCTGGTTCGCCTGCAGTCGGCACAGAGTTCGTCCAGCCTGTTCGGCGTGTCGCCCCGGATCGACGGCCCGCCGCGTTATCGATCGATGTTTGCGGCCAAGGAGCTGCCAAACCTGCTCGGTATCGATCCGCATGCATTGGTCACTGCGCTCCGGACGCACCTGGATTCCCCGCCAGATGCACCCCGAGAGTCGACACTCGCGGTATCCGAGGGGCTGAGCCTCGACCTGATGCAACACGTAAGCGCCGCCTGGGGCGACATCTCCGAACGCAGCTTTCAGCGCACCCCCGCGCAGGGCCAAATGAATATCTGCATTGGCATGAGCGCGCTGCATTACTACCTCGCTGGGCAACGTCTGTTCGGCGAGCTGTTGAAACGACCGGAAGCCGCTCGATCCGCTGTCTTCAAACTGAACAACGCCGAACCCGACATCTGGGCAATTGCATTCGACGCTCAGGTGGTCAATGAAGACGCGCTCCTGCCGCGCGACGATATCGAATTCGTCCGTCCCGTCAACGCAAACTCAGAGAAAGAGAAAGAGAAAGAGAAAGAGGAAGTGTCAGCGCCACCGCCCGCCGACAATCCCTTCCCAACGTTCGAGGTGCAACTGGTCAACCACAGCCCTGGCGGATTCTGCCTCTCCTGGTCGGGCGAGGTTCCAGCGCAACTTCAGGCGGGCGAACTGCTCGGCCTGCAGGATGGTACCAGCCAGAACTGGAGCATCGCGGTGGTACGCTGGATTCGACAGGTGCGCGGCGGTGGTCCGCAGATCGGAGTGGAGCTCATCGCACCCTATGCGCAACCGTGCGGTTTACGCCTGTTACGCAAGGCCGATCAAGGCAGCGAATATTTGCGCGCCCTGCTACTGCCGGAGATCAGCGTGATTTCACGTCCGGCGGCGCTCATCGTTCCGAGTCTGCCGTTTCAGGAAGGGCAGAAGGTACAGATCAACCAGAATGGAGAAGAACATCGCGCGTTACTCTGCCGCCGCCAGACAGGTTCCAGCAGCTACAACCAGTTTGAATATCAGCTGGTCGGGCTCGCTGCTGCCTCTCAGGAGACCCCGATCACAGCACGGGGAACCCAGGCGGCATCAGGGGTTGAAGATTTTGACTCGCTCTGGAAGTCGCTGTAGATTGCGGCTCTCCGTTTTTTAGCCTCCACGCCCCTTACGGCGCGTTCTAAAGCTGCTGCCATGGCCCCGCAAAAGAAAACTATCCGCCTGCTGCTACTCGAAGACTCGCAGAATGAAGCTGAGCGACTGGTCAGCCTGTTTCGTAATGCAGGGCAGGCGACGCGCGTGCATCGACTCACCTCCAGCGAGGATCTGGCCGATGCGCTCCAGCAGACCTGGGATTTGCTAATCAACGCACCGACCAGCGAGAACCTCGACCCTGGCGAGGCCATAGGTGCCATTCGCAAGCAAGCCAAGGATATTCCAGTCATCCAACTGATCGACGGCAATGATGCCGACGCCATCACCGAAGCCCTCGCATTGGGAGCGCAGGGCGCGCTACCGCAGGGCGAGGACGAATGGCTGATTCTGATCGCAAACCGGGAGCTGGCGAATCTTGAAGAGCGCCGTGCGCGCCGCTCTGCCGAGGTGGCACTGCGCGAGGCCGAGAAGCGCTGCCAATTACTGCTCGACAGCTCGGTAGACGCCATTGCCTACGTCCACGACGGCATGCACATCTACGCCAACCGCGCCTACCTTGAGCTGTTCGGCTACGAGGATGTCGACGAGTTGGAAGGGATGCCAATGATCGATTTGATCGCATCCTGTGACCAGGGCGAATTCAAGGGTTTTCTGAAGAACTATCAAACCCTGCAAGGCAGCGCCGAACTGATCTGTGGCGGCGTCCGCGCCGATGGCGGCAATTTCAAGGCGCGCATGCACTTCTCCCCGGCCAGCTATGATGGCGAGCCCTGCATTCAGGTGGTCATTCGCGCAGAAAGCGACAATGCCGAGCTGGAAAAACTGCGCGAAATCAGCAACCAGGACCTGGTGACGGGGTTACACAACCGCAACTATTTCCTCGAATTGCTCGACAGTGCTGTCGAACGCGCAGTGAACGCCGGGCAAGGCGCCAGCCTCGCCTACATTCGCGTCGACCGCTTTGCCAGCCTGCAGGCCGATATTGGCCTGGGCGATTCGGACCGCCTTTTGGCTGAACTAGCCCAGCTGCTGCGTGGACAATTTCAGGACCAAGCCCAGCTGGCACGCTTCGGTGATGACGCCTTTGCCGTGTTGATGCCGGAGATTACGCCACAGCAATTCGAGCAGCCGTTGACCGAGTTGTTGCGCAAGGTCGAGGGGCATCTGTTCGACATCGGCGGCCGCACCGTACAGACCAGCCTGAGCATCGGCGCCGCAGCGCTCGACGAGCAGACAGCGAAGGCGCGAGACGTGATCGACCGTGCCCACCGCTGCGCCGAAGAGCTTGTCGACGGCAACGCACTGCGCACCTACAACCCGGCTGATGAACTGGCCGCCGCTGCCAGCCGAGGCAACGTCCTCGCGATGCTGCAGCAGGCGCTGGAAAAGAACAGCTTCCGTCTGTTATTCCAACCGATCATCAGCCTGCGCGGCGACAGTCACGAGCATTACGAGGTGCTGCTGCGCCTGCTCGACCCGCAAGGCGTCGAAGTTCCGCCTGGTGAGTTTCTCGGCACAGCAAAAGAAGCTGGGCTCGCCACCAAGATCGATCGCTGGGTACTGCTCAATTCCATCAAGCTGCTCGCCGAGCATCGCAACAAGGGCCACAGCACCCGATTGTTCGTACATCTTTCGAGCGCCAGCCTGCAAGACCCTTCATTGCTGCCGTGGCTCGGAGTTGCGCTCAAGGCGTCGCGATTGCCGCCTGATTCGCTGGTGTTCCAGTTCGATGAGAACGACGCCGTCGCGTATCTCAAGCAGGCAAAGGCGCTCACCCAGGGATTGGCCGGACTAGGCTGCCGCAGCGCCCTGAGCCAGTTCGGCTGCGTGCTGAACCCGTTCAATACGCTCAAGCATCTCAGCGCCGATTTCGTGAAAATCGACGGCTCCTATACTCAGGATCTGAGCCGTCAGGAAAACCAGGAAGCGCTCAAGCAGCTCCTGTCAGACCTTCACGGACAGGCCAAGCAGACCATCGTGCCTTTCGTCGACAGCGCCACGGTCCTCGCCACACTATGGCAGGCCGGTGTCGGTTACATTCAGGGGCAGTATCTGCAGGGCCCGAGCCAGTCGATGGATTACAACTTCTCCTCGGACGACGAATAGCAGGAAGCCGCTAAAAGCGCTGGAGGCTGGACGAAGTAGCCTAACGCGACTCGGTACAGGTATTCATCCGACCTTAAGCCCGCCAGCGCGGGCTTGTCGGCTCTATTCCACCCCTTCCCGATCCCGGAAGCCGAGCAGATACAAAATCCCATCCAGCCCCAGGGTGGAAATCGCCTGCTTGGCCGACTGTTTGACCAGCGGTTTGGCCCGAAAAGCCACGCCCAACCCGGCCAACCCGAGCATCGGAAGATCGTTCGCGCCGTCGCCAACGGCAATCGTCTGCTCCAAGCGCAAGCCTTCCCGCTCTGCCAGCTCGCGAAGCAGATCGGCCTTGCGCTGGGCATCGACGATGGGTTCCTGCGCGACACCGGTGAGTTTGCCGTCAACGATTTCCAGCTCGTTGGCATATACGTAATCGATACCGAGCCTGGCTTGCAGCTGGCGGGCGAAATAGGTGAAGCCACCCGACAGGATCGCGGTCTTGTAACCCAGCCGCTTCAACTCGGCGAACAGCAACTCGGCGCCCTCGGTAAGCCGCAGACTGGCGCCGACTTCAGCCAACGCACGCTCTTCCAAGCCTTCGAGCAACGCCAGACGCTCCTTGAAGCTGGCACGGAAATCCAGCTCGCCGCGCATGGCGCGCTCGGTGATCTCCGACACCTGATCGCCGACCCCGGCCGCCTTCGCCAGCTCGTCGATGACCTCCGCCTCGATCAACGTCGAATCCATATCGAATACCGCGAGCCGGCGATTGCGACGGAACACTGAGTCGCGCTGGAATGCGATGTCGACATTGAGCTCCTGTGCCACGCTGAGGAACTCGGCGCGCAATGCCGCGGTGTCGGCGGGCTCACCTCGCACCGAGAACTCAATGCAGCCCTTGCCCAGATCTGCAGGCATATCCAGCGGCTGGCGCCCTGAAAGACGGTCGATGTGATCGATATTGAGGCCATATTTGGCAGTGATCGAGCTGACCCGTTGCAACTGTTCGGCGGTGACCTTTCGTGTCAGCAGAGTGACGATATGCCGAGGTTTACCCTGTCCCGCGACCCACTGCTGGTAGTCCTCCTCAGCAACGGGCGTGAAGCGCACCTGCTGGTCGTGCTTGTAGCCCATGAAGAGCACGTCCTTGAGCACCGAGGAAGCGCGCTCGGTATCAGGGATTTCAACCAGAATGCCGAACGACAGCGTGTCATGAATCACCGCCTGACCGATATCCAGGATATTCACGCCACCCTGGGCGAGCACGCCGGTGATGGCCGCGGTCAGCCCGGGGCGATCTTCCCCGGTAATGTTGATCAGGACGATTTCGCGCAAGGCGTAGCTCCCATGGCAAAGAAGGCAGGCATTCTACAACAGCCGGCCCGGCAGCTGGACGCCGCTGCATGCGGCAGATCATCGGCACCACGTGGTCGTTCCGGTGCATATTTCTGCAATTCGTCAGCTTTGACCGTGAGACCTTCAGCCCCCAGTGCGCTTTCCGTATACTGCGCGGCACTTCCCTAAGAGTAGAGCCGCGCTCTGTGAACCGGCCCGCATCCGTCAAGCCCGACAACTTCTTCCTGCTGATCTACCGCGCACTGCGCCAGCGACGTATTCCGCTGGTGCTGCGAGTGGCCAGTCATACACTGCTGCTGGTCGCCCTGGCGCTGATCATCTATGCCTGGGTCATGGGTATGCAGTTCAAGCACGCCATGGAACAGCAAGCCGATGCCCTCGGCCAGAGCCTGATCACCCAGACAGCCGCCTCGGCGACCGATCTGTTGGTGGCCAACGATATCCTCAGCCTCAACGTTTTACTGAGCAATCTGGTAAAGAACCCGCTGGTGGCTCACGCAGCGATCTATAGCGTCGACAACCGCGTACTGGCGGAGTCTGGCGCTCGCCCGCAGCGCAGCCTGCTAGGCGACGAGGAAGGCCTCTACTCTACCCCCATCAGCTTCCAGGACGTGATTGCCGGCCACCTGCGTATCAACCTCGACATGCAGCAGTTCCAGCAACCGATGACCATTAGCTTGCAGAGCATGGGGCTGCTGAGCCTGATCCTGCTGGCGCTTACCCTGACGCTCAGCATGCGCCTGGGCCGTCAGCTGTCGCTGCCGCTGATGCAGCTGCGCCTGTGGCTGCGTGACCCGGACGATCCAGCCCCCGGTGCAGGACGGCAAGACGAAATTGGCGATCTCGCGCGGCAATTGCAGGCTCGCCTGGTGCCAGAAGAGCCCGAGCCGGAGATCGAACTCGACGAAAGCATGCAGGACATCTACTCGGCGCACTTCGATGTTCCTGCCGCTGCCCTCAATGCCGTCAACGACCGCCCCGCCACTGATCTCAGCGATGACGCCGTAGACGAAGACGACTGGGACAGCTATCGCCCCGACACGCTGGCGGCCGCGGATGACTTCGACCCGCCATTCGAGGAGCCAAAGCCACAGCCACGTCCAGCGACCTCCGCCCCGGTGTTACCTGTCCCTGTCGTGAGCGGAAAAAGTGGTGTACTGGCGATACAGCTGGGGGCCCAGGAGCAGTTACGTCGACTGCCCCGCGCTCGCCTTACCGAGCTGCTGCAGCGCTACACCGACTGCCTGCAGCAAGCCGCGACGCTGTATCAGGCCGAGCTTCATACACTCAACGATGGCAGCAGTCTGATGCTGTTCCACAGCCAGGACGACGAGCAGAACTACCTGACCCACGGCCTGTGCTGCGGCGAGCTGATGCGTGCTCTCGGGCATGCATTGCAGATCGAGGTGGCTGACAGCGGTATTACCCTGCAGTTGCAGCTCGGCCTGACCCAGGGCGAAGGACTCTACGATCTGAGCCAGGGCGACCTGCTACTCAGCGAGCCAGCACAAGCAGCGCTGGCCATGTCCCAGCACAGCCGCAATCTGTTGCTGGTCGAGCGCAGTATTGGCGAAGACAACCTGATCCGACAACGTGCACGCATCCGACCGATTGCCAGCCCGGAGGGTGCCTGCTGCGTCGAACGCCTGCTCGAACCCTACCCGTCACTGCTCGAGCGCCAGTTGGCGCGCATGCATGAGCTGCGCAGCCGTAGCTGAGCAAACCTTCATGATGCGTAAGTAGGAACGGTTGAATCCGGCCGCCAGCATGAGCACTGGCCGTGGACCGATGACGCAAACTGGGGATTTATCTACCGGAACTACCTGACAGACCCTTGAAAGGGTCTGCGTTATGGTCGTTCCAGCTTCTCTCGGCTGCCTCGCCTATCTTTTTCAACGACCAGCTAGAAGCGGAAGACTTCCAGATCGGTCCTGATCGGCTCCGCCGCGGGAATTGCCGGGAGGGCTTCAGACTTGCCCCGCCCCTTGGAGGTGTTGCGCTTGGCGGGTATCTTGGCGACCACCATCGGCTCGATGGCCGTCGCCATCATCTCGCTCAGACGCTGCAGCAGAACGCTCTGTGCACGCACCTGGTCGGTCGTGCTGCCCTGATGCTCTTCCTGCAACCGCACCAGGCGGCTGGCCTGACGCTTACCCTGATTGTCCAGCAGGCGCCATTGAGCCTCCAGCACAGCGGGGTGCTGTGGCCCGGAATCCAATCGGGTGATTTCGAGTTCGACCTGCACCTCGGGAGTAAAGCCCTTGCTGCCCGGGCTCAGTTCGAGGCTCTGAGTCTTTAAACGCGAAGCCAATTGGCGCAGCAACAACTGGCTGATATCGCCCTGCAGACTGCCGGCCCAGCGCGCCTGCTGTCCATCAACCGCCAGGCTGCCATCGGGCAAACGCTGCAGCAGCACATCACGCTGCAGATAGTCGGCCAGCAGTACCGGCCCCAGCAATATCGCCGCACCATCCGCTTGGGCGGGCATCTCGACAGTTCCGTTGTCGAGGCGATACATGGGCACCGGTTGGGTGACACAGCCAGCGAGGCCGGCACAGGTCAGCAGTAAAACAGTCGTGAAGCGCAGCACGTTGGTCTCTACCTTTGCACCGGACCCAGGTGAGGTTATCGCCAGCGGGGTTCGCCCGCCCCGCTGTCAGCGGTCACCATCGGTCGCCGTGCCGATTATCTTCGACTGCCGATGCAGCTGGTGGTCGAGCTGCATCGGCGAATCGGGATGAAATTGAAGGCCGCTATCTTCCGTGAAACCGTCGTCGGAAGCCAGCCTCTAGCGCCACCATCTCAGTTCGCAAACTCGGCCAGCAGCGCATCCACACGTTGGAAGCCGCGCGGCAGCTTGTTGCCACGGCGTCCGCGCTCGCCCTTGTAGTGTTCGAGGTCGTCAGGCTTGAGCGACAGAGTACGCTTTCCGGCTTGCAGCATCAGCGTCGCCCCCTCAGGCAGCACGGCGAGGTCCGTCAAATATTCCTCCCGGGTAGCCACGCGATCGCCGGGGATACCGATGATCTTGTTGCCTTTGCCCTTGCCCAACTGCGGCAGGTCGCGGATCGGAAATACCAGCAGGCGCCCCTCGGTGGTGACCGCGGCCAGCCAATCCTGATCACGATTCTTCAACGGCCGCGGCGGAACCACGCGCGCGCCTGCCGGCAACGACAGCAGCGCCTTGCCCGCCTTGTTTTTGGCCTGAAGATCCTCGCCCTTGACCACGAAGCCGTAACCGGCATCGGAAGCGATCACATACAACGCTTCGTCATCCGGAAGCAGCACGCACTCGAAGCTGGCACCAGGCGGTGGGGTCAAGCGCCCCGTAAGCGGCTCACCCTGCCCTCTGGCCGAGGGCAGCGAATGCGCCGCCAGCGAATAGCTGCGCCCGGTGGAATCGATAAAGACTGCATACTGATTGGAGCGACCTGCCGCCGCGGCCCGGAAACCATCGCCAGCCTTGTAGGACAATCCGGTGGCATCGATATCGTGCCCTTTGGCGCAGCGTGCCCAGCCCTTCTCGGAGATCACCACCGTGACCGGCTCGGAAGGCAGTAACTCGTTTTCCGAGAGCGCCCGGGCTTCGGCCCGCGCGACGATCGGCGAGCGCCGGTCGTCGCCATAGGTTTCGGCGTCGGCAATCAATTCCTTGCGCACCAACTTCTTCAGCTTGGCCTCGCTACCGAGCAGCGCCAGCAATTTCTCACGCTCTTTTGCCAGTTCGTCCTGCTCGCCACGGATCTTCATTTCCTCCAGCCGCGCCAGTTGGCGCAGGCGGGTGTCAAGAATGTAGTCGGCCTGCAACTCGGACAGCTCGAAACGTGCCATCAACACCGGCTTGGGCTGGTCCTCGGTACGGATGATATGAATCACCTCGTCGAGGTTGAGGAAGGCCACTAACAGGCCTTCCAACAGGTGCAGGCGCTTTTCGACCTTGTCCAGGCGGAACTGCAGCCGTCGGCGCACGGTGCCGATGCGGTAGGTGAGCCATTCGCTGAGCAGCACCCGCAGATTTTTCACCTGGGGTCGGCCGTCGAGACCGATGACATTAGTATTGACCCGGTAACTGGATTCCAGCTCGGTAGTGGCGAACAGATGCTGCATCAGCTCGTCGGCATCGACCCGGTTGGAACGCGGGATGATGACGATCCGACACGGGTTCTCGTGATCCGATTCGTCACGCAGGTCGGCCACCATCGGCAACTTTTTCGCCTGCATCTGCGTCGCAATTTGCTCCAGCACCTTGGAGCCGGACACCTGATGTGGCAGCGCGGTGACGACAACATCGCCATCCTCGACGCGGTATACCGCGCGCATGCGCACCGAGCCGCGTCCGGTCTCATAAATCTTCAGCAGATCGGCACGTGGCGTGACAATCTCCGCCTCGGTCGGGTAGTCCGGGCCCTGCACATGTTCACAAAGCTGCTCGACCGTACTGCTGGGTTCGTCCAACAGACGCACGCACGCAGCAGCGACTTCACGAAGGTTGTGCGGTGGCACATCGGTTGCCATGCCCACGGCGATGCCGGTGGTGCCGTTGAGCAGCAGATTGGGCAGGCGCGCCGGCAGCGTCGCAGGTTCGTCGAGGGTGCCGTCGAAGTTGGGCACCCAGTCGACGGTGCCCTGGCCGAGCTCGGACAGCAACACCTCGGAATAGCGCGACAAGCGTGCCTCGGTGTAACGCATGGCGGCAAAGGACTTCGGATCGTCCGGCGCGCCCCAGTTACCCTGACCGTCGACCAGCGTATAGCGGTAGCTGAACGGCTGAGCCATCAGCACCATGGCTTCGTAGCAGGCCGAATCGCCATGCGGGTGAAACTTGCCGAGCACGTCACCGACGGTACGTGCCGACTTCTTGTGCTTCGAATCGGCGCTCAGTCCAAGTTCGCTCATGGCATAGACGATGCGCCGCTGAACGGGTTTAAGACCATCGCCGATATGCGGTAGCGCACGATCCATGATCACGTACATGGAGTAGTTGAGATAGGCCTGCTCGGTGAAGTCGGCGAGAGAGCGTCGCTCCACGCCGTCCAGGCTCAGGTCAAGAATTTCGCTCATGGTCGATCCGTGGCGTGTTGGCGCAGCACCAGGGTGCCGGCGCGCTGGGTGAATTCGAGTTGTTTCAGGGCGCTCATGCCGAGCAGAATCTGTTCGCCACCAAAGCCGGGCGCGACGATGGCACGGACGTCACGCAGAACGATGTCGCCGAGGGCAAGGCTATCGAGAACGGTGCGATAGCCGGTGGTCTGGCCGTTGGCGGTCTGTAACATCACGGGAGCGCCCCGGGCAAGTTCGAGGCGTTCCGCCTGCTCAGCCGGTATTGCCACATCGGTGGCACCGGTATCTAACAAAAAGGTTACCGGCTCGCCGTTAATCAAACCATCGGCAACGAAATGTCCTTGCACGTTGCCTTCCAGGCGCACCTCGATCTGGTCCCCCTGCACCATCGATACAGGTTCGCGATTGGGATTGACGCGGCTTTGCTCCCAGTCAGCGAAAAATCGCGTTGCCAGCAGCAATCCCGCGCCCCAGGCCAATACCAGCATGACGCGACCGGCACGACGACCGGCAGGCTGAGTCACTGCGCGGCACCCCAGCCGCCCTCGGGTGCGGCGAAGCGCCAGACGATCGGCCGCTGCTCGCCGTCGGCACGGGGGTGTCGATTGTTATCGACACCAATCCAGGCGCCCTCGGCATCAACCCAGAGCGCCTCGGCGTTGCCGAACGGCGTGTCGTAGCGACGCGAATCAGCCAATGCCGTAGCGGCGTAGGACCAGCACAGTCCCCTGTCGCCACTGGACGGATCGCGCCGACAGACCTTATGCGCGGCGGGCTCCAGCGTGAACAGCTTGCCCTGGTGAAACGCCACCCCGGAAAAGGCCCGCGGCAATGCTTGCTCACCCAGCGCCAGCGGCGGTAGTTCGCGACCACCTTCGGCAAGCAATACGCAGCCGCCAGTGCATTGCCAACTGCTCTGATTGCGATGCATGACCAACAAGCCACGCCGGTCACGCTCGGCGGCGAGCCAGAGGCGACCGGCCTCGGGGTCAACCGCAACGCCTTCGAACATGGCGTTGAACTCCAGCAGCATGCCGCTCGCGCGTGCCTGGCGAACCAAAGCACTCGGCAGATTGAGCCATGCGGCGGTGCCGGCCGGACTGACCTGGAGTACTGCGGCATGCGCCTCGCTGGCCAGATAGCGATTGCCCAAGTTGTCGCAGCTGAGCCCTTCGAAATCCATCTTGCCGCCGCGCACCATGCCGCTGATGGCAGTGCGCACACGCATGCCCCATGACAAACCGGTATCAGGCGCTGGCGGTAAATCGAAGCTTTCGCCCTCGGCCTGCCAGACGGTTTCGCTGGCCTCGAGGCGATACAGTTGGTTGTCCTCTCGGTCCGAGACGGCCCAGAGCGCGTCACCACACCAGGCCAGCCCGGACAGGTTACCTTGGGCTATCCCTTCGACAGGGTGCTCGCTGATCAGTGTCAGCTCGGGCGCCAGTTCGGGCGCCCTCTCGGCGCCCCACGCCGGCGTCGCCAGGGCAAACAGCAATGCGATCCAACGACGATTCAAATCAGTACCTCGGCGAGATTGCCCTTGGACTCGAGCCAGCTCTTGCGATCACCCGCGCGCTTCTTGGCCAGCAGCATATCCATCATTTCATGGGTGCCGTCGAAGTCACCGAGGGTCAGCTGCACCAGCCGGCGCGTGTTCGGGTCCATAGTGGTTTCGCGCAGCTGCGGCGGATTCATTTCACCGAGGCCCTTGAATCGTGTTACCTGGGGCTTGCCGCGGCGCTTTTCGGCCAGCAGGCGCTCGAGAATGCCGTCGCGCTCGGCTTCGTCCAAGGCGTAGAAAATGTCCTTGCCCAGGTCGATGCGGTACAGCGGCGGCATCGCGACATAAACGTGCCCGGCATCCACCAGTGGCCGAAAATGCTGAACGAACAGCGCGCAAAGCAGCGTGGCAATGTGCAGGCCGTCGGAGTCGGCGTCGGCGAGGATGCAAATCTTGCCGTAGCGCAGCTGCGATAGATCATCCGAACCCGGATCGAGCCCCACCGCCACGGCAATGTTGTGCACCTCCTGGCTGGCCAGCACCTCGCCCCCATCCACCTCCCAGGTGTTCAGGATTTTGCCGCGCAACGGCAATATGGCCTGGAATTCCTTGTCGCGCGCCTGCTTGGCAGAGCCACCTGCGGAGTCACCCTCGACCAGGAACAGCTCGGAGCGCGCCGGGTCCTGCCCGGCACAGTCGGCCAGTTTGCCGGGCAGCGCCGGACCCTGAGTGATTCGCTTGCGCTCGATCTTTTTACTCGCCTTGAGCCGCCGGCCGGCGTTGCTGATCGCCAGCTCAGCCAGTTGCAGGCCCAATTCGGGATGCGCGTTGAGCCAAAGGCTGAAGGCATCCTTGACCACGCCGGAAACGAATGCTGCCGCCTCGCGGGAGGAGAGACGCTCTTTGGTCTGGCCGGAGAATTGCGGTTCCTGCATCTTCGCCGAAAGCACGAAGGCAATCCGTTCCCAGACGTCCTCAGGTGCCAGCTTGACGCCACGCGGCAGCAGCGTGCGGAACTCGCAGAACTCGCGCATGGCGTCCAACAGCCCCTGACGCAGGCCATTGACGTGGGTGCCGCCCTGCGCGGTGGGAATCAGATTGACGTAGCTTTCCTGCACGCTGTCGCCGCCTTCGGGCAGCCACAGCAAGGCCCAGTCGATGGCCTCCTTGTTACCGGCCAGGCTGCCGCAGAAGGGTTCGTCGGGCAGACGGGCAAACTCACTGACGGCATCCACCAAGTAGGAACGCAGACCGTCCTCGTAATGCCACTCGACCTTTTCGCCAGTGCTCTTGTCTTCGAAGCTGACGTTAAGCCCCGGACAGAGCACCGCCTTGGCTTTAAGCACATGTTTGAGGCGGCTGATGGAGAACTTCGGCGAATCGAAGTATTTCGGATCGGCCCAGAAATGCACGCTGGTGCCCGTGTTGCGCTTGCCGACAGTGCCGATAATGTCCAGCTCGCTGGCCTTGAATCCATCGCTGAAGGCCATGCGATATTCACTGCCATCACGCTTGACCGTCACCTCGACCCGAGTCGACAGGGCGTTCACAACCGAAATGCCAACCCCATGCAGACCGCCGGAGAACTGGTAGTTCTTGTTGGAAAACTTTCCGCCCGCGTGCAGCTTGGTGAGGATCAGCTCGACGCCCGATACGCCCTCGTCCGGATGGATGTCCACCGGCATGCCACGGCCGTCGTCGATCACCTGCAGCGAACTGTCCTGGTGCAGGATTACCTGCACTGAACTGGCGTGGCCGGCCAACGCCTCGTCGACGCTGTTGTCGATGACTTCCTGAGCCAGGTGGTTGGGCCGCGAGGTGTCGGTGTACATGCCCGGACGCTTGCGCACCGGATCCAGGCCGGAAAGGACTTCAATGGCTTCTGCGGTGTAAGACATGTGCGTCTCGTGATGTCCTTTATAAATCGGAGAAATCGAGTTCTGCAAAGACTGCCGGGTCGAAGCCGGCAAAAGCCAGCAATGCTGGAAGTCGCGCGGCAAAACCCTGGAAGCCATGATCGCCGCCGGCCTGGATGCGCACGGCACACCCCTGGTAGAAGCCAGCAGCGTGGCGGTAGTCCAGCGTTTCGTCGCCAGTTTGCAGCCATACCTGATAGCGCTCGGCATCCTGCGGCGGGGGTACTTCCAGTTCGGACAGGGCAACGACGTGGTCTTCGGTCAGGTCCCAGACCTCACCGGTATACAAATTGGTCTGCGGTCCGAGGTAGCCATCGAAGCGCCGATGCGGCGTCACTGCCGGATTGATGAGCAGGGCCTTGAGCCCATGACGCTCGGCGAGGTGCGTTGCATAGTATCCGCCGAGAGAGCTACCGACCAGCACGGGACGCCCCAACTCTGTGATCGCCGAATCGAGTTGAGCGATGGCCTGACGCGGATGATGAGGCAACGCCGGCACTCGCAGCCGTGCACTCATACCCATGCGCTTCAGCGCTGCGGTCAACTGATTGGCCTTCTGCGATAGCGGAGAGCTGTTGAGGCCATGCATATAGAGAATGGCGGGTTGGTCGCTGATCATCGGGTTCGCTGAGCTGGCAAAAGATGGGAAAGGCTACTAGGCGCAAGCTGCAAGCTGCAAGCTGCATCAGGTATTCCTGACTGCCCCTCCGCTTCATCTGCTTTATTTGCCGCTTATGGCTTGTAGCATGCAGCTGATTCAATACCCCTTGATGCCGTAGTCCACTTCGAAGTCCATCCCGACGACTCGTGAAACGCCGGTTTCGAGTTTGCCATCAGCGTACAGCCGCAGCCAGCGGTAGCCCGGCGCGAGCGTATCAACCTGAAAGTCTTCACTGCCAGGCGTGAATTGCACCCCCGTAGACGGAGCGGCCAACAATCGAACACCGCCACGCCACCCATCGAACTCCTGATGAATGTGCCCCCAGAGCAGCGCCTTGACGCAGCTGAATCGGTCGAGGACTTCGAACAAAGCCTCACGGTTGTGCAATCCGATAGTGTCCATCCAGCGGCTACCGATGGTAACCGGATGATGATGCAGGCAGATCAGGTGAGGTCGCTCAGGCGATTGCTGTAAGGCGCTTTCCAGCAGCTCCAACTGCTCGGTGCAGAGCATACCGAAGACTGCTCCGGGCACTAGGGTATCGAGCATCACGACACGCCAGGCACCGATATCGAGCACCGGCGCCATCAACTCGCTGTCACGGGCGGCACGCTGCATTGTCGCGCGTTCATCATGGTTACCGGGACACCAGCGCACGGGCGCCTCGATTCGTTCGGACAGCTGGCGGAAACGTTCATAGGAGGCGAGCGAGCCGTCCTGAGAAAGATCTCCGGTAGCCAGCATCAGGTCGATGCGAGGATGTTCACCGAGGGCCAGATCGACCACCCGCTGCAAGCTCTCGGCCGTATCCATGCCCAACAACTTACCGCCCGCCTCGGCGAACAGATGGCTGTCGGTCAACTGCACGAGCAGTACCGAGTCTTTTTCAGCAGTGAGGGGCGCAGCAGCCAAGACCCGTCTCCTTTGGCGAAATCGCAGAGGAATTATGGTGGCTGGCGGCTGCGGGGGTAAACCGCGCGATGCGGGCCTGCATCACAGAACACACGGCGAACTGAAAGCTGTATTAGCCAGGCGTGTTCTTGGAGCTTCTGGCTTGACGCTGATCACTGTGTCTACAGCACAGGCTCCAGTTCATGACCGCAAGCCAGGCAATGGCCGAGCCATTCGCCGAGGAACAAATTGAGCTGGTTCTTCTCGTTGGGCTGGTGCATCTGCGCGTTGGGATAGCTGTAAATGCCGCGGAACCGCCGTGCATTCTCTGCACTGATGACTTCAGCCATACGCGCATCGTGATAGACCCGCACGTCCATCTGCGGCACCGGTAGCCAAGGCAGGCAATCCTGCTGACTGATCTGCACGGTCGTGGTGTACGGGCAGCTCTCCATTACTTTCAGCACCAGTACGCCAAGCAACCGATCCCCCTGGCTCATGGCAATACGACGCGTATCCGGTTGGTTGCGCATGTCGGGCAACAGGCGCATCAACCGCAGATAATTTGCCTCGCAGGCCGCCTGCAGTTCCAGCAGATCGACACGGTATCGTTCACGCGTGCGCCTCATGCCCATGCCCCCCTGATTTCGTCGCGGTTCAAGGCCAGCCATTGCAGCGCGATAATGCTCGCGGCATTGTCGATGCCGCCGTCGCGCACGGCTTGCAAAGCTTGTTGCAACGACCACACATGCACGCGGATATCCTCACCCTCCTCATCCAGGCCGAACACGCCGCCTGCGCCCGAGCTGTCGCAACGTCCCACGTAGAGATGCACTCGTTCAGTGCTGCCGCCAGGTGAGGGGAAATACGTGGTCACCGGCCACAGTTCGGCGACCTCCAAGCCTGCCTCCTCGACGGACTCGCGACGCGCGACTTCTTCGGGCTGCTCGTCTTTATCGATCAGACCGGCGACCAATTCGATCAACCAAGGGTTATCGACCTTACCCAGTGCGCCTACCCGGAACTGCTCGATCAGCACGACCTCATCACGCCGAGGATCGTAAGGCAGTACGCAGACCGCATCGTGGCGGACGAACAGCTCACGTTCCAACTGCCGACCCATGCCGCCGCTGAATAGTCGATGACGCAGCTGCAGCCTGTCTAGGCGATAGAAGCCACTGAAGCATTGCTCTCGTTCGATGATCTCGACATCATCCGAGCCGGGTTTGAAGGTATCAATCATGAGTAACTCACTATCGGTTTGTTCCGCGCTTGCCTAGCGCCGGAAAAAGCTGCAACCGTCACGGCGTGAGCGGTCTCTCTTACGTCATCCTAGCGCGCCGTTTCTCCAGGCGCAGCCCTTTGCAGACCACTCGCACAGGGAAAAATTACCCAGCGACTCGTTTACGAACTTCACAACCTGCGCGCACTCGAATTCGCACCGCAATTACCACAAGAGCCATAGAACCATTGATGCCTTTTCGCAAAGTCTTCGTAATGACGGCGTTCAGCCTGCTACTCGGCGCATGCCAACACTTCGGCGAGCCGCCTGTCGAGGTTCGGCAGATCCTCAGTGAGCAACGCCCCGCCGGCTGTCCGAAACAGGACGATAACTGCCCACTTGTGAACATCGATACCCAACTGTTTGCCGATGAGCCGGCGCTGAACGCACTAATCGATGAGCGGCTGCGCATGATGACGGTCAATAGCCCAGACGCTCAGATTCCAACAACGCTGGAAAGCTACCAGCAAGACTTTCTTGATGGCGCGGAGAGCGGCTGGAGCAGTTATTTGCAGGCCAAACTACGCGACCAACATGGATCGCTGTTGGTGGTCGAGTTGTCGAGCTATCTGTATACCGGTGGCGCCCACGGCATGCCGGGCCGCGGCTTCATCAACTACGACCGCGAACAGGATCGCGAGCTGAAACTCGCTGATGTGCTCCTGCCAGGTAAGGAAGGCGCCTTCTGGCGTATCGCCTCGAAAGCGCATCAGCGCTGGTTGGTGGCGAACCAGCACGACGCCGCGTTCAGCCAGCAATGGCCATTCCTGCAAACCTCCAATGTCGCTCTGCTACGCGACAAGGTACTGCTCAAATACGACGTATACAGCCTCGCGCCATATTCGAGCGGCCATCCGGAGCTGGAAATCTCCTACGCCGAACTCAGCGAGATTCTGAAGCCGCAGTACCTGCCGTAACACCACCGAAACGGCTCAGCACCAGCAGCAGCCCGCCGGACAGAAACAGTGCCGGCAGGCTGGCACCGACTTCCGGCCAGGCGCTGGCGAGCACATGATAAGTAGCCGCTCCGCAGCCCCAGGCCAACAAGGTCTCCCAGCGCAAGCCGGCAGCCGGAGCGGCCAAGCGGCCTCGGCGCCGAAGAATGAAATGATCGACCAGCACGACACCGAACAACGGCGCGAATACCGAGCCGATCAACAGCAGGAAGTTCTGATACTCGACGAGCGGCGCGAACCAGGCGATCAATGTGCAGACGGCGCCGGTGGCCAACGCCAGCCGCTCGACCTTGAGCGGCAGCAGGATGCCCACCGACACCGCAGCCGAATGGATGTCGGCGAAGGCGTTTTCCGACTCGTCGAGCAGGATCAGCAGCAGCGGGATACCCAGCCCTGCGCCCGCCAGCGCCAATAGCAAGGCGTTGACTTCACCCCCCTCGGCGAATGCCAGGGTGTACGCCACACCCAAACTCATCAGCCAGAAGTTGCCGGCAAAGAACCCCAGAGCGGTTCCACCGAAAACACGCACGGCGGCCCGACCGAATCGCGAGTAATCGGCGATCAGCGGTAACCAGGACAGCGGCATGGCGATGGCGATATCGAAGCCCAGCGCGAACGGCAACGAGCCATCACCCTTGCGAGCCCAGAGCGCCGCCAGGTCCGCCTTGTCGAAGAGATTCCAGGTCAGCCAGACACAGGCGCCCAGCAGCAACCAGATGCCCCATTTGCGCAATATGCGGCGCACGAAGGTCAGCGGACCGGTGACCGCCAGCAGCGTGGCGAGGCTGCCGAAAAACAACGTCCACAGCGCAGGACTGTTCAGCAGATTGCCCTCACCGAATGCGCGAGTCGCCAGCAGGCTGGCCGCATCGCGCATGACGATGATCTCGAATGCGCCCCATCCGATCAGCTGGACGAGGTTCAGCAGCGCTGGCAGCGCAGCACCGTGACTGCCTAGGGTGAGCTTCAGCGCAGCCATCGATGACAGGCCCGTGTCGGTACCGATCACTGCGACCGCCCCCAGTAGCAACACGCCGACGGCGGTTCCGCAGGCGATTGCCAGCAGCGCACCACTCATGCCCAGCCCTGGCGCCAGCAAGGCACCGAGCTGTAGCACCATCAGGCCGATGCCCAGGGAAAACCACAAAGAAAACATGTCACGGCCGCCGAACACGCGGTGTCCGAGGGCGACGCTTTGATGGGGCGAATAACGGCCAGGGGTATTCACGATGGTATTTCTCAAAAGGATCGTTGGAAATCTGGCGGGCAGATTTAGCCAGGTAAGCGATAAATCGTTGTCGTGAAGGAGCGACCGTGCTCGCGATGCTCAATTGCGGCATAGATCGCGAGCAAGCTCGCTCCTATAACAAGCATGTTGCGGCGCACCGCAGGCTAGAGCCGGCTTGTTCGTCCGGCCTCCAGCCTTCAGCGCTCTTTACGTTAGACCTGCTTGTAGATCACCGAGCCTTCGTCCTTGAAGCGCGAGGACTGCTCGGCGAAGCCGGCTTCGATCGCCTTCTGCTCATCGGTCAGGCCGTTTTGCGCAGCGTACTCGCGGACCTCCTGGGTGATTTTCATCGAACAGAACTTCGGTCCGCACATGGAGCAGAAATGCGCGACCTTGGCCGAGTCTTTGGGCAGCGTCTCGTCGTGGTAGCTGCGCGCGGTGTCCGGGTCCAGCCCGAGATTGAACTGATCTTCCCAGCGAAATTCGAAGCGCGCCTTGCTCAGGGCGTTGTCGCGGATCTGCGCGCCGGGGTGGCCCTTGGCGAGGTCGGCGGCATGCGCCGCGATCTTGTAAGTGATGATCCCGGTCTTGACGTCATCCTTGTTCGGCAGCCCCAGGTGTTCCTTCGGCGTGACGTAGCAGAGCATGGCGCAACCGAACCAGCCGATCATCGCCGCGCCGATGCCGCTGGTGATGTGATCGTAGCCAGGGGCGATGTCGGTGGTCAGCGGGCCGAGGGTGTAGAACGGCGCCTCGTCGCAGCACTCCAGCTGCTTGTCCATGTTCTCCTTGATCAGTTGCATCGGCACGTGACCGGGGCCTTCGATCATGCACTGCACGTCGTGCTTCCAGGCGATCTTGGTCAGCTCGCCGAGGGTTTCCAGCTCGCCGAACTGGGCAGCGTCGTTGGCGTCGGCAATCGAGCCCGGACGCAGGCCATCGCCCAGCGAGAAGCTGACGTCGTAGGCCTTCATGATTTCGCAGATTTCCTCGAAGTGGGTGTAGAGGAAATTCTCCTGGTGATGCGCCAGGCACCACTTGGCCATGATCGAGCCGCCGCGCGAGACGATGCCAGTGACGCGCTTGGCCGTCAGCGGCACGTAACGCAGCAGGACGCCGGCGTGGATGGTGAAGTAATCCACGCCCTGCTCGGCCTGCTCGATCAGGGTGTCGCGGAACAACTCCCAGGTCAGGTCTTCGGCCACGCCATTGACCTTCTCCAGTGCCTGGTAGATCGGCACGGTGCCGATCGGCACCGGCGAGTTGCGAATGATCCACTCGCGGGTTTCGTGGATGTGCTTGCCGGTGGAAAGATCCATCACCGTGTCCGAGCCCCAGCGGATGCCCCAGGTCAGCTTGGCGACTTCTTCCTCGATGCTTGATCCCAGCGCCGAGTTGCCGATGTTGCCGTTGATCTTCACCAGGAAGTTGCGGCCGATGATCATCGGCTCCAGCTCGGTGTGGTTGATGTTGGCGGGGATGATCGCGCGACCGCGGGCAACTTCGTCGCGCACGAATTCAGGCGTGATTTCTTTCGGGATTGAGGCGCCAAAGCTCTGGCCGCCGTGCTGCTGATCCAGCAGGCCGGCAGCGCGATGCTCCTGCAGCTTCATGTTCTCGCGGATGGCAATGTATTCCATCTCGGGCGTGATGATGCCCTGACGCGCGTAATGCATCTGGCTGACGTTCTTGCCCGGCTTGGCGCGGCGCGGGTTGCGCACGTGGGCGAAGCGCATCTTGGTCAGCTCGGCATCGGCCAGGCGCTGTTGGCCGAAGTGTGAGGTCAGCCCGTCGAGCTGCTCGGTGTCGCCACGGTCGTCGATCCAGGCCGAGCGCACGTCGCCAAGCCCCTTGCGCACATCGATGGTCACGGTCGGATCGGTGTAGGGGCCGGAGGTGTCATAGACCAGCACCGGCGCGTTGATCTCGCCACCGAAGTCGGTCGGCGTGACATTGAGACTGATTTCACGCATCGGCACGCGAATATCAGGGCGCGAACCCTGCACATAGATTTTCTGCGAACGCGGGAAAGGCTGGATCGATTGCTGATCGACCTGGGCCGATTCACTGAGATTTTGTTGTTCTGCACGCATCAGACTGGCTCCTCGATAGTTGTCGGAGCGAACCTGAAAAACACGGCGGGTGAAGGGCATCGGGCGCGCCGGAACTGGCGCCGAGAGAGCTCGCCGGAGGGATTGGCGAGCACATCTTGTTCCCTACGCAGGCCTTAACCTGATCAGGTTCAACGGGATCCGGAACTTTCCGATCTCAGCCTTCGCTTCAAGGCACCCCGACAAGAACGGGAGCGAGTCTAATCAAGAGTGCGAGGGAAAGCCACGCCGACCGCGCGATATGCGACCGCCGGGTCACATTCTGTACTATCGACCGGGTTACTCGAGGCGCGCTCAGCAAGCTCCCGATGGCATCGCCAAGCACCTTGACCGTCCGCATGGCGGCGCATAGCCTTGCCCATCATTTCGCTTCAGGGAAAGATGCACATGCTGCGCAGACTCACTCTGGCACTCGCCGTGACCGCCGCCTCGTCGGGGCTGGCATGGGCCGAGACAGCGCCCCCACTTTCCGCCCGCACCGATCTGGTCAGCGTCTACCGGCAGGCGATCGAGAACAATGCCGACCTCGCCGCGGCTCGCGCTCAGTTCAAAGCAATTCAGGAGGTCGTGCCCCAGGCGCGTGCCGGCCTGCTGCCGAACCTCAGTGGCGGTGCGGAGCTGAGCAACACCCGCACAGACGTCGACACCAACGCCGGCTCGCGCTCGCTGTCGCGCAGCGGCACCGTCTATCAGGCGACGCTGAGCCAGCCGATCTTTCGTGCAGACCGCTGGTTCCAGCTACAGGCGGCCGAAGCCATCAGCGAGCAGGCCGCGCTGGAATACTCGATCGCCGAGCAGGATCTGATTCGTCTGACCGCGCAAGCCTACTTCGCGGTGCTGCGCGCGCAGGACAACCTCGCCGCCGCAAAGGCCGAGCAATCGGCCTTCCAGCGCCAGCTCGATCAGGCTGATGAGCGCTTCGAAGTGGGTCTGTCGGACCGCACCGACGTGCTCGAAGCGCAGGCCGGATTCGACACCGCGCGCGCCAATCGCCTGCTTGCCCAACGCCAGGTAGACGATGCCTTCCAGGCGCTGTTCACCCTGACCAACCGCGAATACCTCGCACTGGAAGGCATCGAGCACAGCCTGCCAGTGCTGCCGCCGGCCCCCAACGACGCCAGCGCCTGGGTCAATACGGCCACCCAGCAGAACCTCGATCTGCTGGCCAGCAACCAGGCGGTTAACGCCGCCGAGGAAACCCTGCGTCAGCGCCGCTCGGGCCACGCACCGACGCTCGACGCGGTGGCGCGCTACAGCAAGGGCGACAACGACAGCCTGGGCTTTACCAATACGGGCAGCGAAGCGATTCCCGGCATCCCCCGTTACACCGGCGACGTCGAGCAGCGCAGCATCGGTTTGCAACTGAACATTCCAATCTACAGCGGCGGACTGGCCAGTTCTCAAAGCCGCGAGGCCTTCTATCAGCTGACCCAGACCGAGCAACAACGCGAAAGCCTGCGCCGTCAGGTAGTCGAGTCCACCCGCAACCTGCACCGCGCGGTCAATACCGATGTCGAGCAGGTACAGGCACGCCGGCAATCGATCGTCTCCAACCAAAGCGCGCTGGAAGCCACCGACATCGGTTATCAGGTCGGGACGCGCAATATCGTCGATGTGCTCGACGCCCAGCGGCGCTTGTTCGCTGCGGTCCGCGACTACAACAACGCCCGCTACGATTACATTCTCGACAACCTGCGCCTGAAGCAGGCCGCCGGCACGCTCAACCCCGGTGACCTGGAAGATCTTCAACGTTATCTCAAGGCAGATTACGACCCGGACAGCGACTTCCTGCCACCGGACCTGTCGGAAAATTTCGGTCGCCCGGTGCGCGTCGAGTAGGAAAAAGGCAAAACCCGGCGGCACGGGCCGATGAAATTTCCCAGGGAGCACGTCTTAGGATGGAATCGCCGTAGGCGTTTCCGTCGTTTACCGCGAATGACGAGGCGCCTGACTGCGCATGGTGATCTAGCATCGGAGCGACAGAGACGCATGGCGGACGCGCTCGCGTAATGTCGGATTACGCCTTCGGCTAATTCAACCTACAGAAAAGCCGGAGTTGCCTGTCCGGATCACGCCTCAGCGTTAGATCAGCCGCCCCAACCCCGCCAGCAGCCGCTCCAGCGCGCCCTGATTGTTTTTCAGCACAGCGTATCCCGCGGCTCGTACCCGTTCGACTCGCTCAGGGTTGCTCCAGAGCGCCGCGACCTCAACTGCCAGCTCAGGGGCGCTGGCAATTTCGCCAAGCGCCCCGGCATCTCGCAATTGCGCGGCAATGTCGAGGAAATTGAACAGGTGTGGGCCGGTCAGCACCGGTTTGCCGAGTGCGGCTGGCTCCAACAGGTTGTGCCCACCAGTCGGCACCAAGCTGCCGCCGACAAAGGCAACATCTGCCAGCGCGAAAAGAAACAGCAGCTCGCCCATGGTGTCGCCGAGCAGTACTTGGGTATGGGGCTGCGGCGGTTCCTCGTTCGATCGGCGAACCGTGCTGAAACCCTGTTTGCAGCAGAGCTCGTACACCGAGCGAAAACGCTCCGGATGACGCGGCACCAAGATCAGCAAGGCATCGGGGCGCTCGACTAGCAGCTGTCGATGGGCAGCCAGAAGGATTTCATCTTCGCCGGTGTGGGTGCTGGCGCCGATCCATATCGGCCGGGTCGAGGCGCGCCACTGCTGGCGAAGCGCCTCCGCCAACTCCGGTAGCGCCGGGTCGATGCTGAGGTCGAACTTGATCGAGCCGGTGACCTGCACGCAAACCTCACGGGCACCGAGATGGCGAAAACGCGCGGCTTCGGCCTCGGTCTGCGCAGCGATCAAACTGAGCTCGGCAAGCATCGGCGCGGTCAGCCGAGCGAAACGCGCGTAGCCCCGCGCAGAGCGCTCGGACAATCTCGCATTGGCCAGCGCCACGGGAATATTGCGGCGGGCGCATTGATGAATATGATTGGGCCATAGCTCGGTTTCCATCACCACGGCCAGCGTTGGCTGCAGCCGTTGCAGAAAGCGCGAAGCCGCCCACGGCAGGTCGTAAGGTAGATAGCAGTGCTGCACCGAGTCGCCAAACAGCGCCCTGATCCGTTCCGACCCGGTCGGCGTCATGCAAGTGACGGTAATCGGCAGCTGCGGATAGCGCATCTTCAGCTCGCGAATCATCGGTGCAGCGGCGATGCTCTCCCCGACCGAGACCGCGTGAATCCAGATGCCATGCGGCTGAAACTCGGGCAGCCCGATGGCAAAGCGTTCACCGATACGTTTCGAATAGGCCGGGGCTTTCCGGGCACGCCAAAGTAGGCGAACCACGACCAACGGCAAGGCGAGATGGAACAGCAGGGTATAGAGGGTGCGATTCATGGCGCGGAGCTTAGCAAAGGCATCTGCGCAACGACCACAGCGAAGCTCTTGGCAAATCCGTTACCGTGCAGAGAACTTGCACACCCTGCTGCAGCCGAATGAACCGCAGACCCCATCATTCGGGCCGCGCCCAACCGGAGACTTTATGACTGGCTATATTTATCTCGCCATCGCCATTACTGCCGAGGTGATCGCGACCACGTCCATGAAGGCATTGGCCGGCTTCAGCCGCCCGCTGCCGCTGTTTCTGGTGATCGCCGGCTATAGCCTTTCGTTCTGGATGCTCGCTTTGGTGGTCAAGACCATTCCGGTGGGGATCGCCTACGCCATTTGGGCCGGTCTCGGCATCGTTCTCGTGAGCATCGCGGCTGCGGTGATCTATCAGCAGAAGCTTGATCTTCCGGCAATGCTTGGCATGGCCCTGATTGTCGCCGGTGTGGTGGTGATCCAGCTGTTTTCCGGCAGCACGGGGCACTAGCTGTATCGACTGGTGCCAACGAGCAAGCGGTTATACTGCCCGCCCGACTTCACAACGAGGCCCGCCCATGTCCGAATCCCTCAGCACCGACGTCCTGATCGTAGGCGGCGGCGTCGCCGGTCTCTGGTTGAATGCCCGCCTGCGCCGGCAAGGCTATTCGACGCTGCTGATCGACAAGGGCGTGCTCGGCGGCGGACAGAGTGTGAAATCGCAGGGGATCATTCACGGCGGTACCAAGTACGCTTTGAGCGGCGCGCTGACTGGCGCCTCCGAGGCTATCGCCGACATGCCGCGGCGCTGGCGCGAGGCGCTGGCCGGTAGCGGCGAGCTGGACCTGAGCGGCGTGCGGCTGCTATCCGATGCGCACTACTTGTGGTCGCCCGGCACCCTGACCGGCAACCTCACCAGCTTTTTCGCCAGCAAGGCAGTGCGCTCGCGGGTTGGCCAAGTCAAGGGCAGCGAGCTGCCACCGGCTTTGCAAGACCCGCACTTCAAGGGCAAGGTCTATCGGCTCAGTGAGCTGGTGCTGGATGTGCCCAGCCTGATTCATCGTCTGGCGGAGCTGGCTGATGCCCGCTTTCTGGCCGCCGACAAGGTCGAACCGCTGCGTGAGAACGATGAACTGACGGGGCTGATCGTCGATGGCCGCGCAATTCGCGCGCAGCGCATCGTCCTCACCGCTGGCGCTGGCAACGCGGAGCTGCTGAGCGCACTAGGTCTCGCACAACCGGCGATGCAGAAGCGCCCGCTGCATATGGTGATCGTCAAGGCCGCTACGCTGAAGCCACTGTATGCGCATTGCCTGGGCGGCGGCTCGAAGCCGCGGATTACCGTTACCAGCCATCCAGCAATCGATGGCGAGTGGATCTGGTATCTGGGTGGCGACCTGGCCGAGGCCAGTGGTGTTGCGCGCGACGAAGCGACGCAAATCGCCGCGGCGAAGAAGGAGCTTGCTGAACTCGTGCCCTGGATCGACCTGTCCAAGGCGCAATGGGCGACGCTGCGCATAGATCGAGCCGAGCCGGCTCAGTCCGCACAGGCCCGGCCAGACAATGCCTTTCTCGCCGAGCAAGGTCGGCTGCTGGTCGGCTGGCCAACCAAGCTTGCGTTGTCGCCTGACTTCGCGGATCGCGTCGAAAAAGCACTGACTCGGGACGGCATCCGGCCACAGCAGCATCCAACGTTTCCAGAGCTGCCACGCCCCGCCGTTACCGGTCCGTTCTGGGAAGGATTAATGTCATGACGGCAACACTGCATGACCTGCACCGCCCATTGGGCAGCACAGGCCTGACGGTTTCACCGCTGGGCCTTGGCACCGTCAAATTGGGCCGCGATCAAGGTGTGAAATACCCCAACGGCTTCAGCATCCCCGATGACGCACAAGCACGTCAGCTGCTTGGACTGGCGCAAGATCTGGGCATCAATCTGATCGACACCGCACCGGCTTACGGTGTCAGCGAGCAGAGACTGGGGCCTCTTTTGCACGGCCAGCGCGACCATTGGGTGATCGTCAGCAAGGTCGGCGAAGAATTCATCGACGGCCAGTCACACTTCGATTTTTCGCCTGCACATACTCGCCTTTCAGTCGAGCGCAGCCTCAAGCGCCTGCAAACCGACCGAATCGACCTGGTTCTCGTGCACTCGGACGGACGCGACCTCGACATTCTCCAACACAGCGGTGTTTACCAGACCCTCGCTGACCTCAAGCGCGAGGGCAAGATTCTCGGCTATGGTCTTTCCGGCAAGACGGTGGAGGGAAGCCTGCTCGCGCTCGAACAGGGCGATTGTGCGATGGTGACCTACAACCTCAACGAGCAGAGCGAAAAACTAGCGCTGGACTACGCTCATACCCACGGCAAGGGCATCCTGGTGAAAAAAGCGCTGGCCAGCGGTCATATCTGCCTGAAACCAGGCGAGGACCCGGTGAAGCTCAGCTTCGAGCTGCTCTTCGCGCATCCGGGCGTGGGCGCTGCCATCGTTGGCACCATCAACCCGCAACACTTGTCAGATAACGTGCATATCGCTGCAGCCGTTTTATCCCAACAACAATAACGACGGCCCTACGGCCGACCCCGACGCAAGGAGGAGCCGAATGCCGCGCGTGCTGATCCGCAAGAATCCCACCGCATTCAAGACCCTGCCGGTACTGGTCGATGCCAGCCCGGAAGGGCTGCGTTACCAAAGCCTCGGCCGGCCGCTGAACTTCAGCGAAATGCTCGAACGCCGCCGGCCAGCCGAAGTCGACGACCCGGCCCGCTTTAGCATTGAACTGGCAAATCTCGGCGTCTCGGTACGCCTGACCCTCTGCTGGCAGGGGCAGGAATACTGGGTGCTGGTGCGACAACAACGCCTGGACCGCGGCGATGTCGTCCTCAAGCTCATTTCCGGTTATGTGCCGGCGCACGAACTCAGCCTGCCACTGCTCACCGCGATCCAGGAAGTCGCCGAAGAGTGCCTTCTGGAAACACCGGAAGGCTGGCTCGCTGGGCGTTTCGGCGATATCTGGCTACCCGCGCCCTACCAGGACAACCTGCGCTATCGCGAGGCGGTGCACTTCAACCTGACCTCTTTGTCCGGATCGGCCAAGCCCGTGCAATGCGGCCAGATGACCTTGATGGAACGCCCGCGGGCCTACGTCCATCTGCCAACCGCTTCCCTGCAACTGATCTACGACATGCGCCTCGATCTGCCGAAGGAAACCCGCGAACTCAGCCTGTTTCATGTCGACGAGCGGCTCGAGGGCGAAGAGCTGGTCGCCCAACTGGACCGTAGCCGGCCCGACCTCTATCTGATCCCGTTGCATGAGGGCCAGCCACAGGATCAGCTCCTGCAGCTGCGCAATGGCCAGCTCAGCACCCTAGGCACGCGTGGGCTGTGGCTAGCGGAGAGTTTCGCGCAGCAGGAGGGCTGGGTGGTTCGCGACGAGCGCATCCGCTGGAGGGAATGGTGGGCGGCGAGGCCTGCGGCCGTGACGCGCTGAGCGACTCGCCAACATTGAAGGAGCAGACCATGCCTGCGAACAAAGGCCACACTTCGGCGCGGGGCTCTTCGTGGGGCATCCTACCGCCGAGAACGGTACGAGCTTGCTCTAGCGTCCGATCCGGAGCACGACCGTAGCGCTTTGCGCATGGCTACGATCGGCCGTTTACACCCATCTAGGCCTTGCGAATCCTCTCGACGATCGCCGTGGTGGAACTGTTCTCGACCAGCCCCAGCACCTTCACCACACCGCCATAAGCCTTGACCAGATCCGCCCCGACCACCTGATCGACGCCGTAGTCGCCGCCCTTTACCAACACGTCCGGCCTGACCTCAGCGAGCAGCTTTTCCGGTGTGTCTTCGGCGAAGCAGACAACCCAGTCGACAGCACCGAGGCCTGCCAGCACAGCCATGCGCCGGTCGACCGAATTGATCGGCCGGCCCGGCCCCTTCAGGCGACTCACCGAGCCGTCATCGTTGACCGCGACGACCAGTCGATCGCCCTGCGCGCGGGCCTGCTCCAGATAGGTCACATGACCGGCGTGCAGAATGTCGAAGCAGCCGTTGGTAAACACGATCTTCTCGCCTTCGGCGCGGGCGTCCTCAATCGCGGTGAGCAGTTGCTCGAGCGTCATCACCCCGCGCTCTGAACCCTCCTCGCGCTGCACGGCACGGCGCAGCTCAGGCGCACTGATGCAGGCGGTGCCCAGCTTGCCAACCACGATGCCAGCGGCCAGATTGGCCAACGCCACGGCCTGTGGCAGCTCTTCCCCCGCCGCAATGGCGGCCGCCAGGGTCGAAATGACGGTATCGCCAGCGCCGGTGACATCGAACACCTCACGGGCGCGCGCCGGTAAATGCAGCGGAGAGTGCTCCGGACGCAGCAGCGTCATGCCGTGCTCGCCGCGGGTGACGAGCAAAGCATCAAGCTCCAGCTGTTGCATGAGCTCAGCGCCCTTGGCCACCAGTTCGGCTTCATCAGCGCATCGACCGACGATGGCCTCGAACTCGCCGAGATTCGGCGTAATCAGCGAGGCGCCACGATAGATTTCAAAATCCTTGCCCTTGGGATCGGCCAGCACCGGAATGCCACGGCGGCGAGCAGCCTCGATCAGCGACTGATGATTCTTCAGCGCGCCCTTGCCGTAATCGGACAGCACCAGCACTTTGACGCCAGCCAGCAACCCTTCGACATCCTCGAGCAATGCTCCAGCATCGGTTTCGAAGGCTTCCTCGAAGTCCATGCGCAGCAGTTGCTGGTGGCGGCTCATCACCCGCAGCTTGACGATGGTCGGCTGATGCTCGATGCGCTGGAAATGCGCCTGCACACCGGCTGCGGCCAGACTGTCGGCCAGGCTTTGGCACGCTTCATCTTCACCGGTCACCCCCACCAGCGCAGCCGGAGCGCCCAGCGCCGCGATGTTCAGCGCGACGTTGGCCGCACCACCGGGACGGTCCTCGATCTGCTCGACCTTGACCACCGGCACCGGTGCCTCCGGCGAAATCCGTGACGTGCCGCCATGCCAGTAGCGATCGAGCATGACATCGCCCACTACCAGAACGGGGGCTTGGTCGAAACGGGGCATGGACAGCTTCATGAGGGCTCCGGGGCGGAAGAAAAAACGCTGCAAAGCATAGCAGCATGGGAGTGGCGAATTCTTGCCGTAAACACAGGGAGAGCATGGCGATTGCAGAACGTTACGGACCTGCGGCGATGTGAAACCGGCCGAAACTGACAGGCCTTGCGTGCATCATTCTGCAGGTCCCGTCTCGCCCTCATCCTTGAACTGTGTTGCGTGCAACCTGGCATAGGCACCATTGGCCACGAGCAATTCGGCGTGCGTACCACGCTCGACGATACGCCCCTGCTCCATCACCAAAATGAGATCAGCCTTTTCGATAGTACTCAGGCGGTGCGCGATCACCAGCGTGGTGCGCCCCGTCATCGCATGATCCAGCGCGCCCTGGATGTGACGCTCGGATTCGGTGTCCAGCGCCGAGGTCGCCTCGTCCAGAATCAGTACCGGCGCGTTCTTCAACAGCGCACGGGCGATGGCCAGACGCTGACGTTGACCGCCGGAAAGCAGCACGCCATTTTCTCCGACTTGGGTCTGGTAACCCTCAGGCATCTGCTCAATGAATTCATCGGCGTAGGCGTCGCGGGCCGCACGCTGGATATCTTCCAGCGGTGCGCCGGCCAGATCGCCATAGGCGATGTTATTGGCAACCGTGTCGTTGAACAGCGTGACCTGCTGTGTGACCAGGGCGATGTGCCGACGCAGGTTGCGTAGTCTGTAATCCGCGATCTCCACGCCATCCAGCAAGATCTTCCCTTGATCATGCTGGTAAAACCTAGGAATCAGGTTCGCCAGCGTCGACTTGCCGCTGCCCGAACGGCCAACCAGCGCCACCATCTGCCCTGGCTCGACCGTGAAGCTGATATCGTGCAACACCTGTTTGCCAGTGCCTGGATAGACGAAGCCAAGATCACGCACCTCCAGCTGACCGCTGACTTTGTCACGCGCCACTGTGCCGGTATCCACTTCAGGCACTTCGTCCAGTTGCTCGAAGATGCTCTCCGCACCCGCTACGCCCTTCTGGATCGTCGAGCTGACTTCCGAAAGCTGGCGGATCGGCTTTGGCAGCAGACCCGCCAGAGTGATATAGGCCACCAGATCGCCGGCAGACGCATCGCCGCGCAGCAGCAGCACAAGAAACATCAGCAGCGCCATCGCGGTATAAATCACTAGTTGCAGGCTGGGCGTATAGACCGCATTGGTCTTGACCATACGCAGCTGCTTGGCCGTGTTATCAGTGCTGGAAGCCAGAAAACGAGTCTGCTCGTAGGCCTCACCACCGAAGCTGCGTACAACGCGGTAACCCTGGATGGTCTCGGAGGCCACATGGGTCACATCGCCCATCGCCACCTGGATTTTCTTGCTCTGCTTGCGAAATTTCTTGCTGGCACTGGATACCATCACGCCTATCACCGGCAGGATAGCCACCATCACCAATGTCAGCTTCCAGTTCATCCAAAGCAGCGTGCCGAACAGGAAAATGACGGTCATGCCCTCGCGCACCACGACCTTGATCGCATCGGTCGCCGCGCCAGTGACCATCGTCACGTTGTAGGTGATGCGCGAGATCAGATGCCCAGAGTTGTGGCTGTCGAAGTAGCGATTGGGCAACGTCAGCAGGTTATTGAACAGCGCGACGCGCAGATCGTGAACCAGGCCCAGCGAGACCTTGGCCAGAAAATAGTTACCGAGAAACGAGCCGACACCCTGCATCAACGCAATGAGCACGATCAACAACGGCACGGCCTGCAGCAGCTTCAGCTCGGCCAGCCATTCCAGCTCTTTCAGGTGAGGCACCTGGGCGAAAAAGCTGGCATCCGGGTTATTCAATCCATCGACGAAGAACTTGAGGATGTAGCCCAGCATCGGCTGGGTGGAGGCGAAAATGAGGAAGCCGAGAAGGCTGATTGCGAACAGCCCCCAATAGGGGAGCACGTAACGCAGCAACCTCAGGTAGATGCTTAGACTTGAAGCCGTGTCGGCCTTCAGGGGTGAGCCACTCATAGAAGAATGCAACTCATATGTCGAAGGGCGGGAATGGTAACACAGCGAATTATCCGACCCCGCCCTCAGCCCCAGCGCTAGCCCCACTGGCAGCCAAGTCAAGAACCACTCGGGTCGAGGTGAATCCCAAAGACTCGCGCCATCGAACAATAGCGCCATAGTGCTGAACAAAAGCATACCCAGCAATGCGCTACCAAGTGTCGTGGCCCGCTCGCGCACTGCAATGACGAAACTGCGGCCCCAGATTGCCAACCAGAGGATGAAGCCAGGCAGCCCTAGCTCCAACGCCACATGGGTAAACAGGTTATGAGTATGGTCGAACATGCGTTTCAGAGCTTCGACTTGATACTCGCTACCTAACCCTAAGCCCAGCCAGGGCCGATCCGCGATCATTCCTAGGCTCGCAGCGAAGATTTCGGGGCGATAAGAGGTGCCTCTAGCGACCACATAGTTGCCAAATAACCAGTAACCGACAGCAGCCACCAAAAGTAGCAAAACGGCCGCAATCAAACCGGCCCGTCCAGCCCGCCAAACAGGCATCAACAGCACACTGGCCAGCAGAGCAACCCATACACCGCGGCTCTGTGTCATCACGATGAACGTAAAAAGTGCCAACAAACCGGCCGCCCAGACCAGCCGCAGCGCAGTCCGCCTGGGTGGCAAACAGAACCACCAGATCAGCGCCATGCCGAATACATAGCCGCCAATAATCGGATGATCGAGCAGGCCAAACCCCTGCGCCCGCCATGCCCAAGGCTTCGCCTCAAGCCCATAGCGTTGTATCAGCGCGGCCAGCGCAGCAAGTGCCAGACCGAGACCAGCCCACCGCAGCACAGAGACGACACGCGATGGTGTCTGCCCCAGGCAAACCAAACCCAGTAGGAAAAACAGCACATAAATCAGTCGTTTGGCTTCGCGCGCAGGCTCCTCGGCAGCGCTCCAGAACACGCTGATTGCAGCCCACGCGACCAGTGCAAGCAATGCCGCCACAAGCGGCTTTTCCTGCCGCCAGAGGTCGAGTAACAGTGTGCGATGGGACCAGGATGACCAGATAGCTGGAATCCAGAACAGAACAATCAAGCCTTGTTGGTAAAGCTTAGCCGTCGAAATCCACGTTATACCAAGCAAAAACCAGAGCAGACCCAGCGTCAGCCAGGCCAGCCCTATGCGACGGCTATCCATATTACCCCTTCGGAAAACAGCAAAATGCGCCAGTATTAGCGATGTTAGAATGCACGCCCTGCTCGACGTTCGTACACTGCTTAAGGCCCTCTCCACGATGCACGTAAGCCAATTATGCCAGCGAGACTTGCAACAGCTCACCCATAATGCGGCCGTTCTCGAAGCGGATGGCCTGGGCCCTAAAGTTCTGCAGCTTGAGAACGGTCAGTTTCTAAAAATATTTCGTCGCAAGCGCTGGCTTTCCTCAGCACTTCTACGTCCTTACTCGCGCCGTTTCGTCAACAACGCCGAACGCCTCCAGGCCCTTGGTATCGCCACGCTGAACGTCCAGGCGCTATACGAGCTTCCCGACAAGTCGGCCAGCGCGGTGCTCTACGCCCCGCTGCCAGGCAATTCGCTAACTCAGCTCGCCAAGCAGCCTGAATTCAGCTGGACGCCGATCTTGCCTGAACTGATCCGCTTCGTACGCGAGTTGCACCGCAAGGGCATCTACTTCCGCTCGCTGCACCTGGGCAATATCGTCCTCACCCCGCACGGTTCGCTGGGGCTGATCGATATCGCCGACATGCGTTTCCTGGGCCGACCTCTACCTAACCACATGATCCGACGCAACCTGGCGCACTTCAGCCGATATCTTGAACGCGAAAGGTTTCAGAACGCCTTTCCGTTTTTGCAATTCTACGATGCCCTGACCGGGTCCGAGTCATCGGTCAGCAGTTCCGCGTAACTGTTGCAGAACTGCTGCCAGGCGTCCTCCGGTGCGAGCTGACGATCCTGCTCACCGGCGAGCGATTGCCGATCCGAATCGAGTACGTGCTCGATGGCCGCGACCCAGCCGGACACATCGTTCGGCGAGACGTAAATGCCTCTGAGCCCCAACTGCTCGACGAAGACTGGCAGGTCACTGGCCACAACCGGCACATGCGCCATTACCGCTTCCTGCAAAACCAAACCCAACCCCTCGCCGCGGGACGGGATCAACATCACGTCGAACGCCTGGTACAACTGCGCAGCGTCCTGGCGATGCCCCGCCAGCGTCACCATTCGCTCCAGGCCCAGGCACCGGATACGTGACTCCAGTTCCGGCCGCTGCTCCCCGTCACCCACGAGCACCAGATGGATGTCCGCCCGCGTGCGCGACAACTCACTCAGCACATCGAGCATCGGCAGAAAGCCCTTTTCCTCGACCAGCCGCCCGACCGCGCCCAGGACAATGCACGCGCTATCAACGCCCAACCTCATCCTGGCTTCGGCGCGGGAAATCAGGGCCTGCTTGAATGAATGCGGATTCATCGCTGTTCGCGTAGCGGATACCGTTCTCCCCAGCTTCGCGCCCAGGGACTCGGCGAGCGCCTCGGACACCGCGACCAGCTTCAGGCGATGCGCAGCAATCGCGCCAAACAACCTCGGATCGCTACGGCGTATGCGGCTCTGCCCGTGGAACACTACGACGACCTGGAGTTCAGGGTTCAGTCTCGCCATCACCGGAATGATCAGCCGTGCCACGCCAATGCCATCGAGCAACAACGCTTTCGGATTGACCCGCTCGATCTCGCTGGCGAGGCGCCGCTGTAGCCACCACTGCGAGAGTTTCCAGACACCCCGGCCTTTGAGCGCCTTCGCGCTCAACCGCCAATGCAGCGTTTGCCCGCACCCCGGATCTCTCGCAGCCTCCCGACCCATCAGCATCCAGGTGTGGACCTCACACTTATTAGCCACGAGGGAAAGGATCTGCTCATGCACTTGATGGATCGAGGCATGCGCCTTGCCGGAAGACCACACGATACTGACGATGCTCAAGCCGAATACTCCAGCATGATCGCTCCGGGATTAAAGCGAGTCATCAGTGTCAGCTCTCCGCTCGGTAGCAGCAAACACGCCGTCAGACGTCCGAAACCCTTGCTCGGTAACGCACCACGATGGCTGAGCGGCGAGATCCCCAGGTCGCATCAGCAGTTCGGGGGAACGGCCAGACCACTGGGCGTTCTTCCAGGTTATGAAATGGAAATAGGGAAAATCTCGCGCGCCATCCCGGTTATTGGTCAGCCGCCCATCGCTCCAGATCCAGCAGTCGGGGAAATCGAAGCCACCGCTGAGCCATGGAACCCGCGCATGCGGCGTACTGAACGCCTCGTTAAATTCACTGCATCGACGCCACGGATTGAAGCGATCGGCCACCCGCCGAAGCGCCTCGGGCCAGTTTTTTCGTCGAATGAACAATCGACTGAACGCCGCTTCGTCGAACGCGCGGTGCTCGGGATTTTCGAAACAGGCCTGCCAGCCGGGAACGCACATGAACGCTTGGCGCATACGCTCGTTGTTGCGCAGCAAACACAAATGCCCCGAAACGCGACGTGCGTGGGTAGACAGCAGATCGTACCGTGCGAGCCGCTCCTCGGAAAAATAGCCGCGCAGGTCACCGTAGACGAGATCGATATCGCTGAACCCCCAGAAGTCGAAGCCATCCAGATACTCGGCGTGGATATGCCCTAGCGCAGGCTTGATATCGCAGAGCTTGTAAGGATTGGTCGGCTTGAAGCATATGCCCAGACGCTCGCTGACCAATTGACAGTAGTCAGCAAACGAAATCGGTACGATCCGTACGTTATCCGGAAGGTCGTCTGGCGTTCCGCAATCGCTGAAAAAGAGCCAGTCTATATCGGCGTTCCGCTTGCAGGTCTGCAGGAAAAACGGCATCCAGAACGGCCATCGGCCGAAATAGGGAATCAGCAAGCGAATACGTGATTGATTCACTTCAGCCTCCAGTACAGACGCAGTCGATACCACAGGCCCATCGGCGGGCGGTCCCGTAACGGCTTATCCAACGCCAGGACGATACGCTGCCCGACACGCGAGAAGCTGTACTCCCGCTCCGCCAAGGCCCGACCCGCAGAAGCGATGCGCGCCGCCAGGCCGGGATCCGAACGCAACATCGCCAGCTTGCTTCGCAGCTCATCGACACTGCGGTAAAGCACCAGGTTCTCCATATCGACGAAACCCAGCGCCTTGTTTTCCGCTTCGCCCTGATCCCACGCCAGCAATACACAACCGCAGGCCATAGCCTCGAAGTTCTTGATCATGTATTCGCCCATACCGACGTCGGCACTGACGAAGAAGCGAATGCGGTTGAGGGTATTGCAATAATCTTCACCGGAATTGGTGCGTGTAACGACCAGATCCTCGACTTTTGCCAGCTCATCGAGTAACGCCTTGCGTTCGCTATAGGCGCCGCTTTTGGTGCTGCCCACGAAGGCCAGCTCAATATCTCGCGCCTGCCCCAGGTCGCACAGCAATGTCTGGTCGTAACCCTTAGGGACGAAGACTGCATCGAAACCTTCCTGGCGAAGCCGCTCGCTGACCATGAAACCGGAGCTGATCACACGCACCCACGGCAAGCGGCGATAGTGTGCGCTGAACTTCCCGGTGTATTTGCAGGCGATGTAGTTCTGATAAGCGTCGTGCTCCAGTATCACCAGATTCGGCACACTGCGAATGAACCCAACTTGCCGAATCTCCTGCTTGAAGCGCACGAAGAACACAATGCGGTCATACCCCTGCGGGTTTACGCTCTCGGCGAAGTAGCGCTTCAAATTGGCCTGCTCTTCACGGCTCAGCCACCGAGTGTCGCATTCACAATTGTGCGCAATACTTTCATACAAGCGGTCAAGCATGACGCGCTGTTCTTTTTGCACAAGTAGCAGAACTTTCAGCATTGGACGGTCTTCCATAAATCAGCCAAGCGTACCGCCCTGCCGATACCGTAGTTTGTCGAACTGCGAGCGCAAACGCGCCATCGGCAGCACGAAACGACTCTCTCGACGACCCATGGAATGCTTGGATGAGAACGTTTCCTCGACCAACTCCCCATTCAGTCGAACCCGGGATGCCCGCATATCAAGTGTGCGCACCAAAGCGCCAGCCTTGCCCAAGGAGAAACGCAGCAATCGCTCGGCATGCAGACCACGCTGCTCCTGCAGACAGAAAGGAATCATAAGCTCTGCACGACGACCGTAAGCGCCATAGACGTCACGACCGCAAACAGCAAAACGATCGTTCAGACCGTTCCACCACTGCCAATGGGGGATGTAGACCGCGCGGCGGTCTGATGTACAGGCGTTGAGCGCGAACCTGGGCAGAGCATCGTGATAGAGCAGGTCGGGACGTACGAAAAGCACGACATCGGGATCGAGCCCATCGACCAGCGCGGTTACCGCATGCAGAGAGTTCAATTGATGGATCAGATTAGACAAAGACTTGAAATCGTCCCGCCATACATCTCCGTGTTTCTTGATCTCGTCGAAATCCCAGCGCTTCAGGCAGGCACCAGCTTCCTCGAGACGACCATCCATACGAGCGAAAGGCAGATAATTGGACTCGCCAATGAAACCGTTCTCCCCAGACCTCGGGTTATTGACCAGCTGGGGCTCGTATAGGTGGTAATAAGACCGCACCTGCGCATTTCTTGGCAGGTGCTGATAGATGTTCTGCTCAATAGATGGGAAGCAGATGGAACTGTTGCGAGGAATTCCGAAAAATGCGACTGCTATTTTCATGCATTATTCACGCGTAAATGCGCATGCTGCGCAGCGCTAGATCCATATCCGACGGCACGTTGCGGGCACGGTCGAAAATCTGGCTATACGCTGGCGATGTCAAAGAAGCATGGCGTTGCCTTCGAGTAACGTTCGATTGCTTGAATCCCCGGTTAACAGGCGTGCAATTGTCGATCATCAGTGAAAGAACCTTTTCGACAGAATCGCATTGAAATCACGCTGCGCACGTGCATCGGAAAAACGTTCGGTGAGACGCTCGAGAGTCGTGGCTGCCGGTCGAGCCGAACCAGCATCCGGTTGTGCCGCTGCCACCAACTCAGCGGCTAACGCATCGCTGTCCCCCAAATGAAATACCTTTCCGACGCCCTCCACCACTTCACGCCCACCGCCACAATCGGTGCAGACCACCGGCACCCCTGCCGCCATGGCTTCAAGCAGCACCATGCCAAATGGCTCGTGGTCTGAGGTCAAGGCAAAGAGATCGAACGCTTTGAAGTAGCGTCTGCCGTGCTGCACCTGCCCGAGAAATCGCACCTGATCGGCGATGCCCAGGTCCTTGGCCAGTTGGCGAAGCGGCGCTTCCAATCGGCCGCTGCCCATGATTGCAAGCAGGCTGTCGGCGGGCAGTCGTGGCAATGCCTGGGCGAAACCTCGGATCAGGGTGGCCTGATCCTTGTCGGGGTGCAGGCGGCCGGCGTTGCCAACTACCCAGGCATCCGGAGGCAGCCGCAGCGCCGTACGGGCGTCGAGGCGGGAGACCTGCTCGGCCTGCATGGCGGCGACGTCGATGCGATTGTAAAGGGTTTCGATACACGCGCTTTCCCAGCCGGGGAGATCAGCACGCATCTCGTCACGCACCGCATTGGAAACGCCGAGCAGCAGCAAGCGGGCACGAAAACGATTGACGAACCAGCGGCGCATGGGCCGGCTATAAACGCCAAAGGCATGATGCACGCCAATTACCGGCAGCCCGGTCGCCAGCAATGCGGTGTAGATTGGCTTGAACCGATGGGCGATGCAGAACCGATAATCTCGCTTGGCCACGATGCTGCGCAGCCGGCGCATGGCGCCGAGCTTGAGCCCACGAACATCCTTGCTGTCGTAGCCGAGAAAGATCACCTCATCCGAAGCCGAACCGCGAATGACCTCTTCGCTCGGCGACCCGGTCAGGTAGACGGTACAGATCTTATATGGCGTGCCTGTGAAAAGCGCGGCGTACTGACGTGCGCAATCGAGAAACGGGCCGTCATAGCCATGGCAGAACTGCAAAACCCATGGATCGGACGCTGTCATGCCAGCTTGTCGCCCTTCACAACCAATATATCTTCCATGATCAGGTACTGCAGATCCGACCCGTAGAACATATTCAACGCATCGGTCGGCGAGCAGATCATCGGCTCACCGCGGCGGTTGAGTGAAGTATTGAGCGAGACGCCGTTGCCGGTGAGCTTTTCCAACTCCAGCATCAGGTCGTACCAGCGCGGATTGTGGCGGCGCTCAAGGACCTGGGCGCGGGAGGTGCCGTCTTCGTGGACGACTTCGCCGACGCGCTCTTTCCAGCCCTCGTTGACCTCGAAGGTGAAGGTCATGAAGGGGCTGGGATGGTCGACCTTGAGCATCTGCTCGGCCACGGTATCAAGCATCGACGGGCAGAAGGGCCTCCAGCGCTCACGAAACTTGATCTGTTCGTTGATGCGGTCGGCCACGCCCGGAATGCTCGGGCAGCCGATGATGGAACGGCCACCGAGGGCGCGCGGGCCGAATTCCATGCGGCCCTGGAACCAAGCAACCGGGTTGCCGTCGACCATGATCTTGGCGATGCGCTCAGGCACGTCATCGATTTTCTGCCAGACCGGCTTGCTCGGATGGCGCGTGCAGGCGGCGATAACGTCTTCGTTAGAGTAGGACGGGCCGAGATAAACGTGTTCCATCTTCTCCACCGGCACGCCGCTCTGGTGCGAGACGTAGGCGGCGGCGCCCACGGCAGTGCCGGCATCACCTGACGCTGGCTGAACGAACAGCTCCTTTACTTCATCGCGGGCGATGATTTTTTGGTTGAGTTTGACGTTCAGCGCGCAACCGCCGGCGAAGGCGATCTTACCGGTCTGGCGGATGATATCGCCCAGGTAGTAATCCATCATCTCCAGCGCCAGCTTCTCGAACAGCGCCTGCATGCTGGCTGCGTAATGGATGTAGGGATCGTCGGCGATGTCGCCTTCGCGCTTGGGACCGAGCCAGTCGATTAGCTTGGGCGAGAAGTAGTAACCCTTGCCCTTTTCCTTGTAGCGACGGAAACCGATGACGTTGGCGTAGTCGGTGTTGATGATCAGCTCGCCGTTCTCGAATTTCGCCAGGCGGGAGAAATCGTACTTGGCGGCATCGCCGTACGGCGCCATGCCCATAACCTTGAACTCGCCGTCGAGCATCTCGAAGCCGAGGTATTCGGTGACCGCACCATACAGGCCGCCCAGCGAATCCGGATCGTAGAATTCCTTGATCTTGTGGATTTTGCCGTTCTCACCCCAGCCGAAGAAGGTGGTGGCGTACTCGCCCTTGCCGTCGATACCGAGGATGGCGGTCTTCTCGGTGAAGCCGGAGCAGTGGTAGGCGCTAGAGGCATGGGCCAGGTGGTGTTCGACCGGCTGCAGTTTGACCTTCTTCAGGTCGAAGCCCAGCTGCTGCAGGCACCACTGGATGCGCTTCTTATAGCGGTGGTAGCGGCGGTTGCCCATGAGGATGGCGTCCAGCGCGCGGTCCGGGGCGTACCAGTAGCGCTTGGCGTAATGCCAGCGGGCCTTCTCGAAGATGCTGATGGGCGCGAAAGGAATCGCCACCACATCGACGTCGGACGGCTTGATGCCGGCCTGCTCCAGGCAGAATTTGGCCGACTCGTAGGGCATGCGGTTCTTGGCATGCTTGTCGCGCACGAAGCGCTCTTCTTCGACGGCGGCGATCAGTTTGCCGTCGATGTATAGAGCGGCGGAAGGATCATGACTGAGGGCGCCGGAAAGGCCGAGAATCGTCAATGCCACGGTTGGAAGCCTCTTAAAAGCAGCTTGAAGCTTGAAGCCGGAAGCTCGAAGCAACAGCGAATATGTCTAGTTCAACCCCGCAGGGCTTTTCGTCCAGCTTCAAGCTTCTGGCTTCAAGCTGTCCTTCGGTAAACGTGCATCCAGTAACCGGCATAACGCCGATTCGGCCGGCCAGTTGCGCAGAAATCGCGCACGGTCCTTGGCATAGGCGCGGGAGAAGCTGGTATCGCTACTATGTTGCTGCGCCGCGTCCAGGTCGATCAGCGCCCAGCGGCCCTGCTCCCAAAACAAATTGGTGCCTTTCATATCGCCATGGCTGATGCGCTCGCGCAGCATGGCTTCGAACAGCTCATCCAGCGCCACCAGCTCGAGCTCGGGCGGTGAGCTGGAGAGATACGGCTGAAAACGGGCGATTATATCCTCGCCCACGCTGTATTCGGTAATCAGGTAGCTGCGGCGGCGCAGGCCTAGCCAACGCAACTCCAGCATCGCCAGCGGCCGGGGCGTGGCGATGCCGAGAAATGCCAGGCGATTGCCTTCTATCCAGCTGTGCCAAGCGCGGCTCGGCCGCCAGCAACGCCGCAGCCAGTGCGCCAATCCTTTGATGTTGTAGCGTTTGATGACCAGCCGCTGCCCAGACTGCTCGACCAATGCCACGGTCGAACTACCGCCCAGCTTCAGCGCCCGTCCTGCTTCAACAGCCACATCCGGCGCAGCCAGCAACTCACGCAGCGCCGGCTCATCCTCACGGCGCACGACACGCAGCTGACTAGCACTGCGGTTTACGCTAAACAAGGAACAATCACGCCCGAGCTTGCCGAGATAATCGCGCAGCCGCCAACGCCGGACGCTGACGATTTCTCGCAGCAAGGCTTCCAGCGGCAGCGCATGTTCGCCATTGATCAGGAGGTAATGCACGAACAACTCCTCGATATGCGGTTCGAGGCTGGCAGGCAGCTGGGCAAAGAAGACGCCAAGGTTCGCCAGCACTTTGTCACGATCGAGCGGTTGTCCGGGTGTCTGCGCCTGCACGCCGCCGCCATCGATGACATACAGCTGCCCCTCATGGCGCAATAGGTTGTCCAGGTGTAGATCGCTCTGCCACAAGCCTCTGGCGTGCAACTGCGCGAGGGCGCCGAGCGCCTCACCCAGCACGTCCTGTTGCGCATCGGACAACATGGGTTGCCGCTCCACCTCGCGCCACGCCTGCTCCAGGCTTTGCGCGCCCGTCAAGTAGTCGAACAACAGCCAGCCGCCCTGCCCTGCCGCGACCCCCTCGACGAGCAAAGCGGGTGTGGTCATCCCCTGCTCGGCCAGTAACCGTGCGCCATGCCGCTCACGCTCGAAGTGACGCTCGGCCTTGCCACCGACCAGCAGTTTGGCCAGCACGTCGCGGCCCTGCCATTGCGCCTTGGCGACATAGCGCTGCCCTGGCAATACGCGCAGCCACCGCTGCAAGGTCAGCTCGCCAGCGGGTAGCATCACGCTCAAGGGCAAAGCCGGCGAGCGCCCGGCTCGTGCAAGTTCCGTCAGATTCATGCGCGCGCGCCCTTGCTTTGCCGACGACTGGCAATACGCTCCATGACCGGAGCACTGGAATCCTTCTTGAGATAGGCCTCGGCGGGGTTCAGCTCGGTTCTCATTCACGCCCCTCGAAGTACTTGAGCACTTGGTCGATCAGCTCGCGATCAGCCGGTACCAGACGCGGGCGTTGCTGGTACTGCAGGTAGAAGCGCAGCCGCTGTGTGCGGCTCAGGTGATACTTGGCAACTTTGTCCAGGCAGGCCAGATCCTTGACGATGCGTCGGCGCAGGAACGGGCCCCACCAGAAGTCGCCGGACGGACAATCGATCAAGAACAGCTCGCCGGCACCGTTGACCAGCAAATTGCGCCACTTCAGGTCGTTGTGAGCGAAGCGATGATCGTGCAGGGTACGGGTCGCAGATGCCACCTGCCGGCTGATGCGCTCGACCCAGCTCCGGTCGCCCAGGCGTGGGTCGTTGCCCTTGGCCAGTGCCGCCATGTCCAAGGTATCCGGTACTTCCAGGGTGATCAGCGCGCCGCGCGCGAATGCGCCAGCGCGACGCTCCATACCCCAGGCCACCAGCGGCGCCACGGGTATGCCCCAGCGCTCGAAATGTTTGAGGTTTTGCCATTCAGCCTTGACCCGCGGGCGGCCCAGGTAGCGGCGTAGATTCTTGCCCGCCGCCCAGTAACGTTTGACGTAATAACGCAGGCCTTCGTACTCGACGCGGATCACCTCGGACAGCGGGTCGCGGGCGATCGGCTCGCCTTCAAGCGCAAAAACCATATCCAGATTGGCAAACGCGTGCGCCGCGCCGGCCGTAATGTCACCGACGACCCGCCAGCCACTCATTGAGCACCCGGCGCGTACTTGCGCTCATAACGGCTTTGAAGCCTGTCCGCCTTGCTTTCCAGCCAACGCAGCAACGGGGCCTCGTCACGCAGAGCCTCGCGCAGCGGACGCTGGAAATAGGTCTGCAGAAAACGCAGTTTGTCGCGAGGGGTCAGGCCAATGCCCAATGCCGAAAAATACAGCCCGGCCAGGTCCTTGTTGCGCCAGCGCCGTGGCGTTTCGCTGCGTGTCTGGGCGCGGTGCAGGTCGATCAGCGACAGACGGAAATCCTGGGCCAATACTGGCTTGTCGGTGTGCAGCAGGAAGTGACAGATATAGAAGTCCCGATGATTGACCCCGGCACGGTGCATGGTGCCGGCCATGTGCGCGACTTCTGCGATCAGCGCGCGTTTGAGCGCCGGCTCAGGCGGGCTCTGCAGCCAGTCGGCACTGTAATCCTCGAGGCTAATCGTCGGCGCCAGCTCCTCGGTGATGATGAAGGAGTGCTGCGCCGCAGGATTTCCACCACGCTCGCCATAAGCCACCGCGGTCATGGTCGGCACGCCCGCTTGATGCAGGCGCTGGATGGCCCGCCACTCTTGCCCAGCGCCCAGCACTGGCGCCTTGGCAGTGCTCAGGTTCTTGAAAATCTCGCCCCAGCCGATCCCGCGGTGGATCTTGACGAAATACCCACGCCCATCGACCTCGGTACGCAAGGTGCGGCGGCCTTCCAGTTCGCGGTAGACCTGACCCTGCAATTGTTCGACGGCCTCGAACGGGTCACGCCCCGCCCAGAGCGTTTCGAAGGGCTCGGCAAGAATCAGCTTCATGGACGTTCCGCCAGGATCACGTCGGCCGCCTTCTGCGGCATCGAGTAGAGGTCCGCGGTCTCGGCATAAGCCAACGCATTTTTTGCCCAGCGCCTGCGCTGCTCATCATCAGCCAGCATGTCGGCCAGCAAACGGTCGAGATTGGCCTGCTCGAACGGGCTGGGCACCACCTGCCCGCAATCGGCGTCTGCGATGTAATGCGCGTAACCGCAGACATCGGTCACCAGTACTGGTAACCCGGCGACCAGCGCCTCCAGCAGCACGGTGCCGGTGTTCTCGTTGTAGGCGGGATGGATCAGCAGGTCGGCGCCCAGAAGAAACCGCGGGATATCGCTGCGACCCTTGAGAAATTCGACCTGACTGGAAATGCCCAGCGTCTTGGCTTGAAGCTGGAAAGGCTTCGGGTCGTCCTGGCCGATGACGAACAGGCGGGTTCGCTTTTTCAACTCGCAGGGGAGCGATGCCACGGCCTTGAGGCTGCGGTCGAGGCCCTTGGTCTTGAACCCGGAGCCGATCTGCACGAGCAACAACTCGTCGCATCCCAGCTCGAACTCCTCACGAAACGCCGAGCGAATCTTGGCTGCGTTGTGCGGGGCGCGGCGGTCCGGGGCGATGCCGGGGGGCAGCAAGTGAAAGCGCTCGGCTGGCGTGGCGTAGTGCTTGACGAATAGCGGCTGCTGCACCTCGGAGATCATCAGGATTTCCGTGCTGGAGCGTGGATCGAACACCGCTCGCTCGTATTCGGCGAAATGCTTGTAACGGCCCCAGCGGCGATAGATCGGGTTGCGCAGGGTTTGCGCCTTGTCTTCGAAACAGGGATCGGCCGCGTAATAGACGTCGAGCCCGGGCATCTTGTTGAAGCCGATTACCCGGTCTACGGGACGCTTTGCCAGATCCGCCTCGACCCAGACCGTGAATCGTTCATTACGGGTGTGATTGAAGATCGCTTTGACCGGTGCGATCAGCACTTCGAAGCCGTCGGGCACTTCACCTTCCCAGATCATCGTATAGACGCGAATGGCGTGCCCACGCCGCTGGCACTCCAGCGCGATGCGCATGAAGTCGCGCTGCAGCCCACCGAAAGGAAAGTACTTGTAAAGAATGAAGGCCAGTTGCATCAGTTTGTCTCCGATGACCGCAACAGGGCCTTGAGTTCACTGGCGACGCGCTCGGGTTGCAGCTCATCGAAACAGGGTTTGTGGCGATCGCCTTTACCGGCGTTAGGGCCGGATGCGCACAGGTGCACCTGCGACTGCCCATAGGCGCCGACGCGGCCCGGCAACGTGGGGCCATACAGCGAAATACTGGGTACGTCCAATGCAGCTGCAAGATGGCCAAGCCCGGTATCTACCGCCACGCAGGCTCGGGCACCAGCAACCACTTTGGCAATTCCGCCCAGATTCAGCCTGGGCAATACCGAGACGCCGGGCAGTCCGTCGGCGATGCGCTCGGCCCGTGCCTTTTCTTCAGCATTCCCCCATGGCAGGCGAATCGCCCAACCAAATTCGCTCATCCTCTGGGCGAGCTCGCGCCAATACGGCTCAGGCCAATGCTTGCTCGGCCAGGTAGTACCGTGCAGGAACAATAGATAGGGTTGCTCGTTGGGCGTCGCCAGCAGCCCGCGATCCAAGCCGTAAACGGCAACCGTCTCGGGGACCGGATAACCCAACGCCTGAGCGAACAGCTGACGCACGCGTTCGAGCGCGTGCTGCTCGCGCGCCACGCTGTAACGGCGATCATAGAACCGAGCCGCAAGCGGTTCGCGCGCGGAATCACGATCCAGCCCGGCGACAGGCGCCTGGACATAGCGCGTCAGCCACGCGCTCTTGAGCAGGCCTTGGGCGTCGATTACCAGATCGTAGCGAGCTTCGCGCAGACGAGCCTTAAAGCGCCGCCATTCACCGGAACGAAATGTCTGGAGCGGATGATTGCGCCAACGGCGAATTGCCACCGGAATCACCTGCGCAACAGCAGGATGCCAGGCGGGAATCTCGGCGAACCCCTCTTCCACCACCCAGTCGAACTGAATACCGGGTATTGCCCGCTGCGCATCGGTCAACGCGGGTAACGTATGCACCACGTCACCCAACGAGGAAGTTTTGACCAGCAACACTCTCACTCAGCGCACCTCGACCGGCTGTGGAACCAGGCGATCAAGCGCTTCGATCACCATCGGCGGGTGCAGTTCGCGCATGCAATTGTTATGGCCGAAGCGGCAGGTACGCTCGAAACAAGGACTGCAATCCAGGCCCAGCCGCACCACCTCAACCTGTTCGGACAACGGTGGCGTGAAAGCCGGAGATGTCGAGCCGTAGATAGAAACCAAAGAACGACCCAGCGCTGCGGAGACGTGCATCAGCCCCGAATCATTGGATACCACCGCTTCGGCGCAAGACAGCAAGTCGATCGCTTCGGCTAGGCTGGTTTCACCCGCAAGATTCGTCGCCTCTTCACGCAGCCCCGGAATCAGACGCTGCAGAATCTCTTCGCCAACCGGATGATCGTTCTTCGAGCCGAACAGCCAGACCTGCCAGCCCTGACGAATCTTCGCTTCCGCCACCTTGGCGAAATGCTCGGCCGGCCAGCGCTTGGATTCACCGAATTCCGCACCCGGACAAAGCGCGAGCACGGGACGGTCCAGCAGCAATCCGAACCGCGCCAACGCAGCGTCACGCGTTTCGGAGTCGATCCGCAGTGACGGTTTCGGGTACGGCTTGGGCAACTCGGCGCCCGGCTCGAAGGCCAGCGCCATGAAACGCTCGATCATCAGCGGATAGTGCTGCTTGTCCAGCTTGCGCATATCGTTGAGCAAGCCGAAGCGCATCTCGCCGCGCCAACCGGTACGCTTCGGAATGCCGGCAAAAAAAGGTACCAGCGCCGACTTCAGCGAGTTGGGCAGCAGGATCGCCTGCTGGTATTGCCCGCGCAGGCTCTGCGCGATGTTGCGCCGGGTCGCCATGTCGAGCACGCCGTGCCCCACCGGAAAGCTCAGCGCCTGACGCACCTCGGGCATGCGCTCAAGAATCGGGCGACTCCACTCAGGTGCGAGCACGTCGATCTGGCAATCCGGATGGCGCTGTTTCAGGCAGACGAACAGCGTCTGCGCCATGACCATGTCGCCGACCCAACTGGGACCCACAATCAGAATATTCATAAGGGCTGCAGGCTATAGGCTGCAGGCCGCAGGCTCAAGGCAACTTGCCTGCCGCCTGTAGCCTGCAGCCTGACGCCCTCTTACTTCACAAGCGTCCGCCATTCGGCGTGCGCATCGGTCTTGCCGGAAACCAGATCGAAGTAAGCTTTCTGGATGCGTTCGGTGACCGGGCCGCGGCGGCCGATGCCGATATTGCGGCCATCGACTTCGCGAATCGGCGTGACTTCAGCGGCAGTACCGGTGAAGAAAGCTTCGTCAGCGATGTAGACCTCGTCGCGCGTGATGCGCTTTTCCACCACCTTGATGCCCAGCTCGTCAGCCAGGGTCAGCACGGTGCCACGGGTGATGCCGTTGAGGCAGGCGGTGACTTCGGGGGTGTAGATCACGCCGTCCTTGATGATGAAGATGTTCTCCCCCGAACCTTCGGCGACGTAGCCTTCCGGATCGAGCATCAGCGCCTCGTCGGCGCCGCCGGAGATGGCTTCCTGCAGGGCCAGCATGGAGTTGATGTAGGCGCCGTTGGACTTGGCGCGGGTCATGCTGATGTTGACGTGATGACGGGTGAAGGAACTGGTGCGCACCTTGATGCCCTTCTCCAGCGCCTCATCACCCATGTAGGCGCCCCAATGCCAGGCGGCGACAATGACATGCACCTTCAAGCCGCTGGCGCGCAGGCCCATGCCTTCGCTTCCGTAGAACACCATCGGACGGATGTAGGCGCTTTCCAGATTGTTCTCGCGAACCGCGGCGCGGGTCGCCTCGTTAATCTCTTCCTTCGAATACGGCATCTTCATGTTCATGATGTGCGCCGAATCGAACAGGCGGTCGGTGTGGGCCTGCAGGCGGAAGATCGCGGTGCCGGCCGGAGTATCGTAGGCGCGCACGCCTTCGAAAACGCCCATGCCGTAATGCAGGGTGTGAGTCAGCACATGGGTGGTCGCATCGCGCCACTGCACCAGCTCACCGTCATACCAGATCACGCCATCACGATCGGCCATCGACATTGTTGCCACCTCGGAATTCGATAAATGCTCTGTTTGCAGACGAGTTCAGCTGAGCCCCAGCTCGCGCCAAAAGCGCATCACCGCGCGCCGCTCGTCATGAAATTGGTCCCCACTCACCACACCGGGAAGCTTCTGCAGTGATTGCCGGTGAGCCACCGCGCGGTAGGCCTTGTAGGCGTCCTGCAGCAACCGAACCTCATCGCCGGTCATCAACCCGGCCTGCTCCAACCCGTCGAGAATGCGGATGTTATCGGTATAGCGCAGCAGTTGCGGATGCTGGTGCGACCACGCCAAAGCCGCGTATTGCACCATAAATTCGATATCCACGATACCACCGGCATCCTGCTTGAGATTGAACTCGGCCTCCGCCTCGAACGCCTTCTCGGCCAAGCCCGCCTGCGTTGCACGGGTACCGAGGTTGTCGCGCATCTTGGTGCGCATCTCGCTGACTTCGCGGCGCAGCTGTTCGAGGTCACGCGGGCGCCCCAGCACCGCGGCGCGCACCTTCTCGAAGTTCGCAGCCAGTTGCGGGCAGCCAACCAGCACCCGAGCGCGCACCAGGGCCTGATGCTCCCATGTCCATGCCTCCTGGCCCTGATAGCGCTCGAAAGCACTCAGCGAGCTGACCAGCAACCCGGACACGCCCGACGGCCGTAGACGCATATCGACTTCATAGAGCTGGCCGGAAGTGGTCTGGGTTGTCAGCAAATGAATGATGCGCTGCCCCAGACGGGTGAAGAACTGAGCGCCGTCGATCGGCTTGGCGCCGTCGGTTTCGGCACTCGGATCTCCGTCGTGAATGAACACCAGATCCAGGTCGGAGCCGTGGCCCAGTTCGAGCCCGCCGACCTTGCCATATCCGAGGATGATGAAAGCCGGGTCGCAAAGCACACCGTCGACGCGCCGGGGCTGACCATGGCGAGCCACTGTATGCCGCCAGGCCAGCGCCAGCACTTGTTCGAGGATCGCTTCAGCAAGCCAGGTCAGATAATCGCTGACTTTCATCAGTGGCAAAGTTCCGGCGATCTCCGAAGCGGCCACACGCAACCGATGCGCCAGCTTGAAATGCCGCAGCGCTTCCATCTGCTGTTCCAGGTCGTCTTCCGGAATTCGCGTTAGTCGTTCACGTAATTCAGCAGCCAATTCTGGCGCCTGCGGCGGGCTGAACAGTCGTCCGGCGTTCAGCAGCTCGTCCAGCAGTAGCGGGAAACGGGCAATCTGCTCGGCAATCCAAGGGCTCCCTGCACAGAGCTCCAGTAGCCGCTGCAGCGCACCGGGGTTTTCCGTCAGCAGAACCAGATAGGCCGAACGCCGTGCCACCGCTTCGACCAGCGGCAACACCCTTTCCAACACCAGATCGGGATCATCCTGTTCGACCGCCTGCGCCAGCAAGCGAGGGATAAAGGCGTCGAGCCGCTCGCGCCCGAGCCGTTGCATAGTCCGCACCTGGCTGCCGCTACGCAGCGCGGCGAGACGCTGACAGGCGACTTGACCATCGCGAAACCCGGCGTCGGCCAACTGACGACAAGCAAATTCCTCGTCCCAATCCTGCTCCCACAGAGGCAACCACTCGCCACCGACAAGCGCCTCGCCTTCGGCGCTCTCATCTTCGTCGGGGTCGGCAATCACTTGACGGAAATGCCAATCGACCCGATCGCGCCAATGCAGCAGGCGCGCATGGAAAGTTTCCCAATTGTCGCAGCCGAGCATGAAGGCGACGCGATCGCGGTCGGCTTGGCTGTCCGGCAGCATCTGCGTCTGACGATCATCGATGGCCTGTAGCGCGTGTTCGGTGTAGCGCAGAAACTCATACCCTTCGCGCAATTCCTCGACGGCACCTGCCGGCAAATAGCCCTGCCCGGCCAGGGTTGCCAGTACCTTCAACAAGGGCCGTTGCTGCAGACTCAGATCGCGCCCACCGTGAATCAGTTGGAACGCCTGGGCGATGAACTCCACTTCGCGAATGCCGCCGGAGCCCAGCTTGATGTTCGCGGCCATGCCCTTGCGTCGCACTTCCTGCTGGATCAGTTGCTTCATGCTGCGTAGCGCATCGATGGCCGAGAAATCCAGGTAGCGGCGGTAGACGAACGGTCGCAGCATATCGAGCAGTTCCTTGCCCGCATCCTGGCTTCCCGCGACCACCCGCGCCTTGATCATCGCGTAGCGCTCCCAGTCGCGCCCCTGATCCTGGTAGTACTGTTCTAGCGCATTGAAGCTCAGCACCAGCGACCCAGACGAGCCGTATGGCCGCAAGCGCATGTCGACGCGGAAGACGAAACCATCCACGGTGGCCGCATCGAGCGCCTTGATCAGCCGCTGCCCGAGACGCACGAAGAACTCTTGATTGTCCAGCGAACGCTTGGCGCCAACTGTTTCGCCACCCTCCGGGTAACCGAAGATCAGATCGATGTCGGAAGATAGATTGAGCTCGCGCGCACCCAGCTTGCCCATGCCAAGGATGACCATATGTTGCGCCTGACCACTGCGTCGTCCGGTCGGGACGCCGAACTGATCGCAATGACGCACGTACAGCCATTGATACGCCAGATCGATACAGGCATCGGCCATGTCGGACAGGTCGCCGCAGGTTTCAGCCAGATCCGCCTGACGAGTCACATCGCGCCAGATAATCCGCACCTGCTGCCGGTTGCGGAAGCGCCTCAGCACGCTCGACAGGCTGTCCTCGTCATTGCAGCCGACAAGGGCCTCGGCCAGTACCGCGCGCAGCTCCCCTTCCCGTAGCGAGCATTCCAGCAAGCCGGATTCCGCCAATTGCAGCAGCATTTCGGGATCTCGGCTAACCTGCTCGATGACGAAGTCACTCGCTGCACAGACTCTACCGAATGCCTCGCGCCGCTCGGGCGGCCATGCATCGAAGCGCCCGACCGCCTGCTCCGACGGGTCGCGCATCGCGCTGAGGAACGACTCCTCGGCGCGGTTGACCAATGGCAGTAGCGACGTCGGCAGTGCAACCCGTGGTGGCAGACTCATAAAAAGTTCCTTAACGCCGTGGACGGCCTACACGTAGCGGAAACGCCCGATCTAGAGCCATTCGCGCTAAAACCCGCTAATCAGGCCGAACCGCCGCGATTGTAGTTTTACTACGAAAGAATGTTGCAGGGGGCTGAATTAGCCGTTGTTTTGTAGTAAAACTACAGAGCCCGGCTCTACCCCCGGCAACATCCAAGAACATATACGCACCGGCCCACAAAGCCGGCAGCGAAGCAGGCAACCGATTCTGGAAGCCTTTCCGCCCTGGAGCAAGCCATGCAAGATCTCGATCCCGTCGAAACCCAGGAATGGCTGGACGCCCTCGAGTCAGTACTCGACCGTGAAGGTGAAGACCGCGCCCACTATCTGATGACCCGGATGGGGGAACTGGCCACCCGTAGCGGCACGCCACTTCCTTACGGCATCACTACGCCGTACCGCAACACCATTCCTGTCACCCGCGAAGCGAAGATGCCCGGCGACCTGTTCATGGAGCGACGCATTCGCTCGCTGGTCCGCTGGAACGCACTGGCGATGGTGATGCGCGCGAACATGAAGGACCCGGACCTGGGGGGACACATCTCCACCTTCGCCTCCAGCGCGACGCTGTATGACATCGGTTTCAACTACTTCTTCCAAGCGCCTACCGAGGAGCATGGCGGCGACCTGATCTACTATCAGGGCCACGCCTCGCCGGGTATCTACTCGCGCGCATTCCTCGAAGGTCGCCTGACCGAAGACCAGATGCTCAACTTCCGCCAGGAAGTCGATGGCAAGGGTCTGTCGAGCTACCCGCACCCGCACCTGATGCCGGACTTCTGGCAGTTCCCGACCGTTTCCATGGGCCTGGGCCCGATCACTGCGATCTACCAGGCACGCTTCATGAAGTACCTGGAAAACCGCGGCTTTATCCCGAAAGGCAAGCAGCGCGTCTGGTGCTTCATCGGTGACGGTGAGTGTGACGAGCCGGAAACCCTCGGCGCCATCTCGCTCGCCGGTCGCGAGAATCTCGACAACCTGGTCTTCGTCATCAACTGCAACCTGCAGCGTCTTGACGGCCCGGTTCGCGGTAACAGCAAGATCATCCAGGAACTGGAAGGCGTGTTCAAAGGCGCCAACTGGAACGTCAACAAGGTCATCTGGGGCCGCATGTGGGACCCGCTGTTCGCGGTCGACGAAGACGGACGCATGCAGCGTCGCATGGACGAGGCGATCGACGGCGAATACCAGAACTACAAGGCCAAAGATGGCGCCTACGTGCGCAAGCATTTCTTCGGCGCCGATCCTGAGCTGCTCAAGCGCGTCGAGAAGCTGTCCGACGAGGAAGTCTGGAAGCTCAACCGTGGCGGCCACGATCCGTACAAGGTCTACGCAGCGTACCACCAGGCAGTCAATCACAAGGGCCAGCCGACGGTCATTCTGGCCAAGACCATCAAGGGTTATGGCACTGGTGCCGGTGAGGCGAAGAACATCGCCCACAACACCAAAAAGGTCGATATCGACAGCCTGAAGATGTTCCGTGACCGCTTCGACATCCCGGTCAACGACTCGCAGCTTGAAGAGCTGCCCTTCTACCGTCCCGCCGAAGACAGCGCGGAGATGAAATACCTGCGCAAGTGCCGCGAGAAACTTGGCGGTTCGCTGCCGCAGCGCCGGCCGAAGAGTTTCAGCATTCCGACACCGCCGCTGGAAACACTCAAGGCCGTGCTCGACGGCTCCGGCGACCGCGAAATTTCCACCACCATGGCGTTCGGTCGGATCCTCTCGCAACTGGTCAAGGACAAGGACCTGGGCAAGCGCATCGTGCCGATCCTCGCTGACGAGGCGCGCACCTTTGGCATGGAAGGTATGTTCCGCCAGCTGGGTATTTACTCCCCGGTGGGGCAGCTGTACGAGCCAGTCGACCGCGATCAGGTAATGTACTACCGCGAAGAAAAGGACGGCCAGATCCTGCAGGAAGGTCTCAACGAGGCCGGCGCATTCTCCTCGTTCATCGCTGCCGGTACTGCCTACAGCAACTACAACCAGCCGATGCTGCCGGTCTACATCTTCTACTCGATGTTCGGCTTCCAGCGTATCGGCGACCTGGCGTGGGCCGCCGGTGATGCGCAGACTCGCGGCTTCCTGTTGGGCGGCACCGCCGGGCGCACCACACTGAATGGTGAAGGCCTGCAGCACGAGGACGGTCACAGCCACATCCTCGCCAGCACCATCCCGAACTGCCGCAGCTATGACCCCACCTATGGCTACGAGCTTGCGGTAATCATGCATCACGGCATGCACGAGATGATGGAGCAGCAGAAGAGCGTCTACTACTACATCACCGTGATGAACGAAAACTACCAGCAGCCGGCCATGCCGCAGGGTGTCGAGGAAGGCATTCTCAAGGGCATGTACCTGCTCGAAGAAGCCAAGGGTGACTTCAAGCATCGCGTACAGCTGATGGGCTCGGGCACCATCCTGCGCGAAGTACGCGCCGCGGTGGACATCCTCGCCAAGATGGGCGTGGGCGCGGACGTCTGGAGCGTGACCAGCTTCAATGAGCTGCGCCGCGATGGCCTGGCTGTGGACCGCTGGAACCGTCTGCACCCGACCGAGGAGCCGCGCAAGAGCTACGTCGAGCAGTGCCTGGAAGGCCGCGAAGGGCCAGTGATCGCCTCGACCGACTACATGAAGCTGTTCGCCGACCAGATCCGTCAGTGGGTTCCGTCCCGCGAATATCAGGTACTGGGCACCGACGGCTTCGGCCGCAGCGACTCACGCGCCAAGCTGCGAGACTTCTTCGAAGTCGACCGTCGCTGGGTCGCCGTCGCCGCGCTCCAAGCACTCGCCGATCGTGGCGCCATCGAACGCAAGGTGGTGGCCGAGGCCATCACCGAGTTCGGTATCGACCCCGAGAAGCGCAATCCCCTGGATTGCTGATGCTGCGTGCGCACAGGAGAACCTATTGTGAGTGAAACCATACGCGTACCCGACATCGGCAGCGGTGAGGGTGAAGTAATCGAGTTGTTCGTCAAGGTCGGCGACCGCATCGAAGCCGACCAGAGCATCCTGACGCTCGAGTCCGACAAAGCCAGCATGGAAATCCCAGCGCCCAAGGCGGGCGTGGTGAAGAGCCTGAAGGTCAAACTCGGTGATCGTCTGAAGGAAGGTGACGAACTGCTCGAATTGGAAAGCGAAGATGGTCAGAACAGCGAGGCGCCGGCGCAAGCCGCTGCCGAGCCCGCCGGTGCGAGCAGCGGCGGTCCGGCCGATGAAGCTGAAGAACCGACCCCTCCCGGCGATGAAAACCCTTCGGCCTCGGCCGAGGAAGGCGAATCGCAAGAGATCAAGGTGCCGGACATCGGTTCCTCAGGCAAAGCCAGCGTGATCGAAATATCGGTCAATGTCGGCGACACCATTGAGGCCGAACAGGCGCTGATCACCCTCGAATCCGACAAGGCCAGCATGGAGATCCCCTCTCCTGCCGCCGGCGTGGTCGAGAGCATTTCGGTCAAGATGGGCGACGAAGTCGGCACGGGCGATCTGATCCTGATTCTCAAAGGCGCAGCGCCAAGTAAGCCGGCAGCGGCCAGCAGTGCACCGCAAAACCAGCCTCAGGAAAAGCTTACCGAGCAGGCCGCTGAAGAACCCGCCGAAGCCGCTGGCGAATCCGTTGAAGAGGTTCGTATTCCGGATATCGGCTCGAGCGGCAGCGCAAACGTCATCGAGGTCATGGTCAAGGCAGGCGATACCGTCGAGGCCGATCAGTCGCTGATCACCCTAGAATCCGACAAGGCCAGCATGGAAATTCCGGCGCCCAAGGCAGGCATTGTGGAATCGTTGTCGATCAAGGTCGGTGACGAAGCCAAGACCGGCGATCTGATCCTGACTTTGAAAGTCGCAGGCGCGGCCCCAGCCAAGAAAGCCGAAGCCAAGCCGCAGGAAGCGGCACCGCAACAGCAGGCAGTCGCGCCAAACAAGCAGGGCGTACCGGAAGCCAAGGCTGCCGCGACCCCTGCTCCAGCGGTAAGCGGGCCAAGCAAGACCGGCACCAAAGTGCACGCGGGTCCGGCGGTGCGCATGACCGCACGCGAGTTCGGCGTCGAACTGGCTGATGTTCAAGGCACCGGCCCGAAAGGACGGATTCTCAAGGAAGACGTCCAGGCCTACGTCAAGAGCATGATGAACAAGGCCAAGCAGGCCCCGGCCGCAGGCGCGACGGGCGGTGCGGGAATTCCGCCGATCCCTGAGGTGGATTTCAGCAAGTTTGGCGAAATCGAAGAAGTGCCAATGACTCGCTTGATGCAGGTCGGCGCCGCCAACCTGCATCGCAGTTGGCTAAACGTGCCGCACGTGACCCAGTTCGAGTCGTCCGACATTACCGAGTTGGAAGCCTTCCGCGTCTCGCAGAAAGCTGCCGCCGAGAAAGCCGGCGTCAAACTGACTGTGCTGCCGCTTCTGCTCAAAGCCTGTGCGCACCTGCTCAAGGAGCTGCCGGAATTCAATGCCTCGCTTGCCCCAAGCGGCAAGGCAGTAATCCGCAAGAAGTATGTCCATATCGGCTTCGCCGTGGATACGCCGGACGGTTTGCTGGTACCGGTAATCAAGAACGTCGATCAGAAGAGCCTGTTGCAGCTGGCGGGCGAAGCTGCGGAGCTGGCCGAGAAGGCCCGCACCAAGAAGCTTTCGCCGGACGCCATGCAAGGCGCCTGCTTCACCATTTCCAGCCTCGGTCATATCGGCGGCACCGGCTTCACGCCGATCGTCAACGCGCCGGAAGTGGCGATTCTGGGTGTGTCCAAGGCGGCCATTCAACCGGTATGGGATGGCAAGGCTTTCCAGCCGAAGCTGATGCTTCCGCTGTCGCTGTCATACGACCACCGCGTCATCAATGGCGCAGCGGCGGCGCGCTTCACCAAACGCCTGTCCGAGCTGCTGGCGGATATCCGTACGATGCTGCTGTGATCGTTTGATGCGAAATAGCCCTACCGTCCGGCGGGGCTATTTAGCCTCAAGCCTCAAGCCTCAAGCCTCAAGCCTCAAGCCTCAAGCCTCAAGCCTCAAAAGCTTGGGGCTTTTCTATTTGCCGCTTGCCTCTACCCTTTCTGCAGATTTCTAAACAGGAAAGACAAAGTTTTTGCCAGCGCTTCGGCGCCTTTGGGGTCGCGCAGAATGGTTAACCAGGGATCACCGCCAGTCGGGTTGATGAAAACGCAGACGAAGCCGTCAGGCGGACATTGATACTGGAGATAAGGATCCATACCGAAAACTGAAAGGCTGCGGTTGCGCACGGCGATATTGCCGTGCGCGTCGCGTCGCTCTTCGCGGATACGCAGCTCGCCGGGCGCACCCACGCTCAGGCGATAATCGAGATCCTGCGGATTGGCCTGACCGACTTGATAGGCCGCTTGCAGCCCATAGGATTCAAGCAGAGCGTTGCTGTGGGCAAGCAGGGCTTTTCGCTCATCCGAGGTAAGATAAAGCGCTTTGAGTTCGGCCAGATATTTGGCCGGTTCATCGGAGCCCAAGGTGTTCGATTCATCAGCTTGCAGCGGTAAGCTGGTAACTAGAAAAACCGAGATCAACAGTATCTTCGAAAGCCGACTTGTCAGTCCCTGCTGCATGATGCACCCTTGCCGTGATTAATATTATTTAGCCATTGTTTCGCCATCAAAATCGCCTAAGCTGCGGCTAGCGAAGCGATTCCCGCAGCATACTGGAAGCAAACCGCTCGATGAAAATACATACCGATGCCGCCAGCCGTTTGGCGACCGAGGTTGTGACGCAGTTGCCAGTGCCTTCAAGGCTCGGGATGCTGCGTTTCGAGCGCTTGAATGAGTCCAGCTGGGCATTGCTCTACTTGGACCCCGCCTGTGAAAAATACCTGGGCCAACCGGCTCATGAGCTCTGCTCGTTAATCGATTCGCCTTATGCCAGCTTGATGGAACCGCAGGTGCGCCTGCAGATGCACGACGTCATCCAGGCGCAACTGGCCACTCAGGGCCATTATTCTGTCCGTTATTGCCTCCACGCGATCGACGGCCCGCTGGATCTGCTGGAGATCGGAGAAACCTGTCAGCAGTATGGGCGAGAATTGGTCCGCGGCTACCTGGTCGTCGAGCCGTATTCGACTGGAACATCGGCGGCCCCGAAATTACCGGACTCGACGCTCAAGCCGTCAGCGGATTTTTATCAGCAAGCCCAGAACGTACATCTCGAACACCTGATTCGTTCACGCGCTCAGCAGAGCTTGATCGTGCGTCTAGCCAGGCACCGCTACAGTTCGGCCAACCCCCAACTTGAAGCAGCCAAGCTGATCACCCAGGCCGCCAGCGAAGCCTACGGAATCTCACGAGCCGCGATTTGGCACCTGAATGGCAACCAGCTGGAAGCCGTGGCCGCCTACCGGCGCGACAACGATAGCCATGAATACCCATCGGCACTGGACATATCGACCTGTCCCCGTTACATGGACGCGCTGCACAGCGGCCGCTCCATCGACGCGCCGAACGCTCTGGAAGATCCCCGCACCCAAGAGCTGGCCGATAGCTTCTTCAAGCCGCGCGGAATCACATCGATTCTGGATGCGACCATTCGTGTCGGCGGCGAAGTGATCGGCGTGCTCTGTCTGGAGCATTCCGGCTGCATACGCGCTTGGCATGCCGACGAGGTGGCATTCGTGGGCGAACTCGCCGACCAGTACGCGCAGGTGCTGGCCAACCAGCAACGACTCAGCGCCACTCATACGTTGCACCTGTTTCAGCGTGCGGTCGAACAGAGCGCGAGCGCCTTCATCTTGGTCGACAGGAACGGTGTCGTCGATTACGTCAATACGAGCTTCACTGCCATCACCCAATTTTCCGCCGACGAGGTGCGCGGGCGTCGCCTCACGGAATTGACGACGCTGGAGAATCTCAGCGACCTTCTTTTCGATACGTCATCCACCCTGGCGCAGAACAACAGCTGGCAGGGCGAGTTTCGTAGCCGGCGCAAGAACCTGGAGCCGTATTGGGGGCAACTATCAATATCCAAGGTGTTCGGCGAAAACGGCGAGCTGACGCATTACATCGGTATTTACGAAGATATTACGCATAGCAAGCTGGCGCAGCAGCATATCGAGCGCCTGGCCTATACCGACAACCTGACCAACCTCGGCAACCGCCCGTTCTTCATCCGCAGCATCGAAGAACGCTTCGCCCACAACAAGGATCCACAGCTGTGTCTGCTGTTGGTCGACATTGATAATTTCAAACGCATCAACGACAGCTTGGGTCACCAGACCGGTGATAAGTTGCTGGCCAGTCTCGCGCGACGCCTGCGTAACAGCTTGAACCGTGACAGCGTGCTGGCCCGCTTTGCCAGCAATGAGTTCGCCCTGCTGCTCGATGACATGGATCTCGAAGAGGGCCAGCGCTTGGCGAATCAGGTGCTGCGCATCCTCGACAAGCCGCTGTTCGTTGATAAACAACTGATCAGCGTGAGCGGATCCTTGGGTCTAGCCTGCGCACCACTGCACGGTGGCGACCCGGAAACGCTGATGAAGCACGCCGGCCAGGCGCTGCACAAAGCCAAGGCCAACGGCAAAAATCAGGTACAGGTATTTACCGAAGCGCTGCACGCCGAGGCCAACTACAAACTTTTCGTGGAGAACAACCTGCGCCGTGCGCTGGTGCAGAACGAACTCGAAGTGTTTTATCAGCCAAAGCTTTGCCTGCGCACTGGCCGACTGCAGGGATTAGAGGCTCTGCTGCGTTGGAATCATCCAGAAAAAGGCATGATCTGCCCGGACCAGTTCATCAGCGTTGCCGAAGAAACCGGGCTGATCATACCTATTGGCAAGTGGGTTGCACGCGAGGCCTGTCGGATGGGCATACAGCTTGCTGCACTCGGCATCGGCACACCGCAGATGGCGATAAACCTGTCACCCAAGCAATTTTCCGATCCGGATCTCGTCAGCTCGATCACCGCAATTCTTTTCGAAGAGCAGTTGCCACCAGGCTTCCTGGAATTGGAGCTAACCGAGAGCCTGCTGCTCGATGCCACCGAGGAGACGCGTCAACAGCTGATCGGCCTCAAGGCGCTCGGCGTGACGCTGGCGATGGACGACTTCGGTACCGGTTATTCCTCGCTGAGCTACCTGAAGAAATTTCCCATCGACGTGATCAAGATCGACCGGAGCTTCATCAAGGACATACCAGGCAACCAGGACGACATCGAAATCACATCGGCCGTGATCGCCATGGCCCGCAACCTCCGTCTGAAGGTGGTAGCAGAAGGCATCGAGACCACTGAGCAACTGACCTTTCTACGTCATCAGCGATGCGATATCGGCCAGGGCTATCTGTTTGACAGGCCCATCCCCAGCAACCTGCTGGTCAATTCGCTCCGGCGCTATCCGCGCTGGAGCTGATCCTTTCGTCAGCACACCACTCACGCAAAAGCGCTTTGGTTTTGCCCTCTTGGTAGCCTAGGCTTCCAGTAGCCCTTACGACTATCAGGCTCGAGGACCATCATGACCCTGCGCTCGCAAATTCTCGCTCATAAAAAGGCACTCCCCGACTCGGGACAAGCCCTGCCCGGCCGCGCCACAGCGGTATCTGTCCCGGCGACCCACTTCATCAATGGCAATCCTTTGCAACCGCCGTTCCCTGCTCATCTGCAGCAGGCGCTGTTCGCCATGGGCTGTTTCTGGGGCGCGGAGCGGCGTTTCTGGGAGCAGTCCGGCGTCTGGACCACCGCAGTGGGCTATTCCGGGGGCCACACGCCGAACCCCACCTACGAAGAAGTCTGCTCCGGCCTCACCGGACATACCGAAGCGGTACTGGTTGTGTTCGATCCTCAGGAAATATCTTACGGCGAACTGCTAAAGCTGTTCTGGGAAGCTCATAACCCGACCCAAGGGATGCGCCAGGGCAACGATATCGGTACTCAATACCGTTCGGCGATCTACTGCTTCGATGCTGCTCAGCTAGACCAAGCGCGGGCGAGCGAAGAGCGCTTTCAGGCGGAACTGGACAGACAAGGCTTCGGCAACATTACGACGGAAATCGCCGAGGCCCCGTCGTTCTATTATGCCGAGGCCTACCATCAGCAATACCTAGCGAAGAATCCCGGCGGTTATTGCGGGCTTGGTGGCACCGGCGTGTGTATGCCGGCCTGACCATTGATCATGGATTGTGCGCGAGCGACGCCAGCGTCAGGCAACGCCGGGCATGCGCCAGTCATTTGTTGGGGGAGATAAAAGAAAACCCCGCCGAAGCGGGGCCTTTGCAGACTGAATCCTGACATCCATGACCTGCGCCGTCCTGGCGTCGTTCCTCTACGCTTCCGTATTCTTGTGTGCGCATCCATACGCGGCGTCCATAACGCGAAAGACTACCGAGCGGTCGAACGAAGCTGTAGTAGCCATTTGCCCCACGGCCTGTAAGTAATTACTTACAACGATCCGATCCATGGTTCGTCTTGTAAGTGATTAACTACAAACGGTGCAGATCTATGACTGGCGTAGTGGCGCAGCGTTCCCATACATGGCTAATTAATTTCATTGTGCCTGCACGGATTAATTCGCTTAGAACTGCACAGCGTCGAGTAGGTACAGCGAATCACTACCCGCCCCGACCGACGCGCTCAGCGAGTGGATGCGTGGTAGCAACCGCGCGAAGTAGAAGCGTGCGGTCCCGAGCTTGCTGGCGTAGAAATTGTCTTCACCTGTCTTGCCCAGCGCAGCGGCCGCCATCCGTGCCCACATATAGGCGTAAGCCGTATAGCCGAACACGTGCAGATACTCCACCGAGGCGGCGCCGATTTCGTTGGGGTTGTCTTTCGCTTTATCGATGACGAAGGCGGTCAACGCGTCCAGGTTATCCAGTGCTGCTTTCAATGGCGTCACAAACTCGCCGAGCTCCGGAGCGGCCGATGCACAGAATGCTCGAATCTCTTCAGCGAAGATGTTGTAAAGCTCCCCTCCGCTACCGACAACCTTACGACCCAGCAGGTCCAGCGCCTGGATGCCATTGGTACCTTCGTATATCTGGGTGATCCGGCAGTCGCGGACCAACTGCTCCTGCCCCCACTCACGAATGAAGCCATGGCCGCCGAATACCTGTTGGCCGTGCACTGTGGTTTCCAGCCCCATATCGGTTAAGAACGCCTTGGCTACCGGCGTCAGCAAAGCCACCTGCGCCTCGGCGCGTTGACGGGCCTCGGCGTCATCGCTGAACTTGGCGATGTCCAGTTGCAGGGCGACGAAGCTGGAGAAGGCGCGGCCGCCTTCGTTCAGCGCTTTCATGGTCAGCAACATACGGCGCACGTCCGGATGGACGATGATTGGATCAGCCGCCTTGTCTTGCGCAACCGGGCCTGTCGGCGCACGGCTCTGGGTACGCTCGCGCGCATAGTCGATGGCGCTCTGGTAGGAGCGCTCACCCGTGGACAGGCCCTGAATACCTACGCCGAGGCGCTCGTAGTTCATCATGGTGAACATCGCCGCTAGGCCCTTGTTCGGCTCGCCGACCATCCAGCCAGTAGCGCCGTCAAAGTTCATCACGCAGGTGGCCGAGGCCTGAATGCCCATCTTGTGTTCGATGGAGCCGCAGCTCAGGCTGTTGCGCTCGCCCAGGCTACCAGCCTCATTGACCATCACCTTAGGTACCAGAAACAACGAGATGCCGCGCGAACCGGCCGGGGCATCGGGCAGTTTGGCCAGCACCAAATGGATGATGTTCTCGGTCAGGTCGTGCTCACCACCGGTGATGAAAATCTTCGTGCCACTGATCTTGTATGAGCCATCGGCCTGCGGCTCGGCCTTGGTGCGAATGATGCCGAGATCGGTCCCGGCATGCGGTTCGGTCAGGCACATGGAACCGGACCAAACCCCCGCATACATATTCGGCAAATACTTTTGCTTCAGTTCTTCGCTGGCGTGGGCATAGATGGACAGGCAGGCACCGGAGGTCAGCATGGGATAGAGGCCGAACGCCAGGCTGGCGGAGTTCATCATTTCTTCGACCTGCGCGGAAATCGCCTTAGGCATGCCCATGCCGCCGTAGGTTGGGTCACCACCAACGCCGACCCAGCCGCCTTCGGCGTACAGGCGATAGGCTTCAGGATAGCCGGCTGGCGTGCTGACCACGCCATCGGCCCAGCGACAGCCCTCTTCATCGCCACTACGGTTGAGCGGGGCGATGGTGTTGGCGGTAATCTTGCCCGCTTCTTCAAGGATGGCATCGGCGGTTTCTGCATCGACGACCTCGGCCAGCGCTGGCAACGTCTGCCAGAGCTTCGGCGCGTCGAAGACTTCATTCAGAACGAAACGCATGTCGCGCAGCGGTGCTTTGTAGTCAGCCATGGGAAGGACCTCGCAGAAACATGTCACCCGGCCGGTTGGCCGCAGCAGTTTAGCGAGTCTAACTGAACACCAATCGGCGCCCGAAGCGTCTTATTCTGACCGGGTGGTTCTGCTCTTCAGGCGCAAAACTATTGAATGTTCAAGCGGGTATCTGTGCTGATAACACCCTCACAACGAGATATTTTGAAAGTAAAAAGCCCGCGCGACAGACTGTGTGAAAACTACTGCGCTCGGTTAGGCCGCGTTAAAAACAGGCTCGGAATGCTCATTTACAACTCGTAAACTCCGCTTCCTCGCCTGCTTTTGCCTTGCCTAACCTTCGCTCGCTACGTTTTCACACGGTCTGGCAAAGCGGGTCCATTACACGAGTCGCGGTTAGAAAATGAACTGATCAGCCGCCAATTTCATCAAGCCTTCGCTGCCGGCTTCGATCGCAGCCTTATGCGCGGCGGTACGCGGTAGCAGTCTCGCGAAGTAGAATTCAGCCGTGATCAGCTTGGACTGATAGAAGGCCGCGTCGCGGTCGTTTGCATCCAGCTTGCCCTGAGCGACTACCGCCATACGCAGCCAGAAATAGCCGAGGATGAGATAACCGCAATACATCAGGTAATCCACCGACGCGGCACCGACTTCGTCCGGGTTCTTCATCGCGGCCATACCGATCCGCGTGCTGATCTCACCGAGATCGCGGTTGAGCCCAGCCAGTTTCCCAACATAGCCTTGCAGCTGCGGATGCTGGGCATTGGCTTCGCAGAACTTGTGCACCAGCTTGGTGAAGCCGAGCATCAGCTTGCCCTGGCTGCCCAGCACCTTGCGACCCAGCAGGTCCAAGGCCTGGATGCCGTTGGTGCCCTCGTAAATCGGCGCGATGCGACAGTCGCGTACCAGCTGCTCCATGCCCCACTCGCGGATGTAACCGTGGCCGCCGAATACCTGCATACCGAGGTTAGTCACTTCCAGTCCGGTGTCGGTCATGAACGCCTTGCAAATCGGCGTGAGAAACGCGAGCAGACTTTCAGCCTCCTTGCGCTTGTTTTCTTCCGGGCTGTGCAGCTGATCGAGCAATTGCGCGGTGAAATAGGCCAGCGCGCGGTTGCCCTCGTTGAACGCCTTCATAGTCAATAGCATGCGCCGCACGTCAGGGTGCACGATGATCGGATCGGCCGGCTTTTCCGGAAACTTCGCGCCAGTCAGAGCACGCATTTGCAAGCGCTCGTTGGCGTACTGGATCGCGCCCTGGAAGCTCGCCTCACCGTTGCACAGGCCCTGCATGCCGGTTCCCAGACGTGCATGGTTCATCATCGTGAACATGCAGTTCAGGCCCTTGTTCGGCTCGCCGATGAGAAAGCCGGTGGCGCCATCGAAATTGATCACGCAGGAGGCCGAAGCCTTGATGCCCATCTTGTGCTCGATGGAGCCACAAGCAACGCCGTTACGCTCACCCGCCTTGCCTGCGGCATCAGGCAAAAACTTTGGCACGATGAACAACGAGATACCCTTGGTGCCGGCTGGCGCGTCGGGCAGTTTGGCCAGCACCAGATGCACGATGTTCTCGCTCATGTCGTGCTCACCGGCGGAAATGAAAATCTTCGTGCCGTTGATCGAATAACTGCCGTCGCTGCGTGGCGCGGCGCGGGTCTTGATCAAGCCTAGGTCCGTGCCGCAGTGGGATTCGGTCAGGCACATGGTCCCGGTCCAGCGACCTTCGGTCATGCGAGGCAGATAGGTCTGCTTCTGTTCATCGGTGCCGTGGGCTCCGATCGCCGCCATCGCGCCGTGGGTCAGCCCCGGATACATGCCGAACGAGGTATTGGCCGACCCGATCATCTCACCGATGACCAGCCCCAATGAATGAGGCAGACCCTGACCTCCAAATCGCGGGTCCGAAGCCAGCCCCATCCAGCCGCCTTCGGCATATTGGGCAAAGGCTTCCTTGAAGCCCTTGGGTGTGGTCACCATGCCGTTATCGAAATGACAGCCCTCCTCGTCACCGCTGCGATTGAGCGGTGCGAGCACTTGCTCACAGAACTTGGCACCCTCCTCGAGGATGGCGCCGACCATGTCCGGCGTGGCGTCATCCGCCCCATTGGCGGCATAGCTGCCGTGGAAGTCGAACACTTCATCGATCAGAAAGCGCATGTCGCGCAGGGGAGCCTTGTAAGCGGGCATTTTGTTCTCCAGGAATGCGCGATGCGCTGTTATCGCCGGCACGCTACTGGTAGATCAGCCTGTTCAACAATCACATTGCGGGCGATGAATGCGCCGTCATAACCGCCTAGGCGTCGGTGGCCGACTGTTTCGCTGTGCGCACCGCGCCGCGGCGATTCTCACCATGGGCGCGGATGCAGTTACGTCCCGCCCCCTTGGCACTGTAGAGCGCCTGGTCCGCCGTTTTGATGACTTCGTCCGGGCTGCGCTGTGTCGCCAATCGTTCGGCAACACCGATGCTGATGGTCACCGAAACCGCTTCGGCGGCGCTGCCACCGCGACGCTGCCGCCCCTGTTCAGTCGTCTTCGACCGGCTGGCCTTGTCGCGCAGTTGCAACGGATAGCCTTCGACCGCTTGCCGTAGAGCCTCCAGATGCGGCAGACAGTGCTGCAGATCACGGCCAGGAAACACCAGCGCAAATTCCTCACCGCCGTAACGGTACGCACGCCCGCCGCCGCCGACCTTGCGCAGCCGGCTCGCCACCAGCCGCAGTACCTGATCACCTACATCATGACCGTGGGTATCGTTGAACGCTTTGAAGCGATCAACGTCCGCCATGGCGATGACATATTGCCGGCCCAGCCGCTGCAGGCGCTCGTTCAGCGCCCGGCGCCCAGGCAGGCCTGTCAGTTCGTCACGGAACGCCATCTGGTAAGCCTCCTGTGCGATGGCCAGTGCCAGTATCAACATCATCAGACTGCTCATGACGTTAAGCGCGCCCGGTTGATCGAATACGTGCGGCAGCATCAGCAACAATCCGGCCAAGGCGACGAACTGGGCCGCATGAACCGGCCTTGGTCGCTGCAGGTATTGCACCAGCAACCCCACCAGCGCCAGCAGAAACACCGGATAGGCCAGCTGAATCAGTTGTAGCCAGTCCGCCTGCAGCAACGGCCAACGAACTTCCACCAACCAGTCGAGCATCGTGTCAGGAAAACGCCTCGCCAAAGCCAGTGCAACCGCAGCAACGGCAAACAGCACAGCAATCCGTGCTAGGCCATCCTGCAGCAGGTGTGTCCGCTCCTGCCACAGCCCATAAAGGCCGTAGAGCGCTGGCAGCAGCAGACTGCAAAGGTGAAAGGTCAATGCGGCCCCAGGCAGCAGCGCGCCGCTGGTACGATAATGGTCCGCCTGGGTATCCAACAGGAAATAGACGATATAGACCACCAGCAGCAGGCAGGTCTCGCGAACCCGTCCATAGGCGATGCAAAACGCGCCGCCAAGCAACAGTAGGACAGTGGGCAGCACGTTGAATAATGACGTGAAGAACTCGTTGAGGCTCGGTTGCCGCGCAGTCACCAGCCCGCCGAGCAGCAATGCCAGCGGGGCGTAGAAATGACTCAAGCGCGCGACATCCAGACGAGGCACGAAGGCTCCGCGATTGATCGTGGAAAGCAGGCATTGTGCCTGTATTCGATCATGCAATCACCCAACCAGATAGCAACATCGGGTGCAGGCTGGGTTTACCGAAGATAAAAAAACCGCTGCCGGGGCAGCGGTTCCTTTTCGTTGCGGGGCCTCAGTAGGCCAATTCGAAGTGAGCCTCGTCCATATCCATCAGGTTGTCAGCACCAGACAGCATGGTTTCAACGTGGGTGCGGGTACGCGGCAGGATGCGTTGGAAGTAGAAGCGCGCCGTCTGCACTTTGGCGGTGTAGAAGCCATCGCTGTCTTCGCCAGCTGCGATCTTCTCGGACGCCAAACGCGCCATATCGGCCCAGAAGTAGGCCAGGCAGGCGTAGCCGCAGTACATCAGGTAGTCCACTGAGGCTGCACCGACCTCTTCGCGATTCTTCATGGCCGCCATGCCGACTTTCATGGTCAGGTCGCCCCACTCCTTGTTCAGCTTGGCCAGCGGTTCGACGAACTGCTTGACCGACTCGTTGCCTTCGTTGGCCTGGCAGAACTTGTGAATCACCTTGGTGAATCCCTTCAGCGCTTCGCCCTGCGACATCAGCACCTTACGGCCCAAGAGGTCGAGCGCCTGGATGCCAGTGGTACCTTCGTACAGGCAGGAGATACGACTGTCGCGAACGTTCTGCTCCATGCCCCACTCGGCGATGAAGCCGTGGCCACCATAGATTTGCACGCCGTGATTGGCAGACTCGAAACCCACTTCGGTCATGAACGCCTTGGCGATCGGCGTGAGGAAAGCGAGCATGGCGTCGGCGGCCTTGCGCTGCTCCTCGTCTGCGCTGCGCTGGACGATATCGACCTGCTTCGCGGCAAAGTAGAGCATTGCCCGGTTGCCTTCGGCGAACGCCTTCATGGTCAATAGCATGCGGCGCACGTCGGGGTGAACGATGATCGGGTCAGCAGCCTTCTCGGGCGCCTTCGGGCCGGTCAGCGAACGCATCTGCAGACGCTCACGAGCGTACTTGATGCCGCCTTGGAAGCCGATCTCGGCGTGGGCCAGGCCCTGCAGGGCAGTACCCAGACGCGCGGTGTTCATGAAGGTGAACATGCAGTTCAGGCCCTTGTTCGGCGGGCCGATCAGGAAGCCGGTGGCGCCGTCGAAGTTCATCACGCAAGTGGCGTTGCCGTGAATGCCCATCTTGTGCTCCAGCGAGCCGCAAGACACGCCATTGCGCTCGCCTACGCTGCCTTCAACGTTCGGCAGAAACTTCGGCACGATGAACAGCGAGATGCCCTTGGTGCCTTGCGGCGCATCGGGCAGGCGAGCCAGGACGATATGGACGATGTTGTCGGCCATGTCGTGTTCGCCAGCCGAAATGAAGATCTTGGTGCCGGATACCTTATAACTGCCATCGGCCTGAGGCTCGGCCTTGGTGCGCAGCATGCCCAGGTCGGTGCCGCAATGCGGCTCGGTGAGGCACATGGTGCCGGTCCATTCGCCGGAAACCAGCTTGGTCAGATAAGTCTGCTGCTGCTCGGCCGTGCCGTGCTCATGCAAGGTATTCATCGCGCCGTGGGACAGACCGGGATACATGCCCCAGGACCAGTTGGCTTCGCCGACCATCTCGCTGATGGCCATGCCCAGCGACTCGGGTAATCCCTGACCGCCGTGCTCGACATCATGGGCCAGGCTCGGCCAGCCGCCCTCGACGAACTGCTGGTAGGCCGCCTTGAAGCCGGTCGGCGTTTTGACGCCGTTTTCGCTCCAGGTACAACCTTCGACGTCACCCACGCGGTTGAGGGGGGCGATCACCTGTTCACAGAACTTGGCGCCCTCGTCGAGGATAGCGTTGACCATGTCCGGGGTGGCGTCTTCACAACCCGGAAGGTTTTGATAATGCGCTTCGTAGCCGAGCAATTCGTCGCGTACGAAGCGGATATCGCGCAAGGGGGCCTTGTATTCAGGCATAGCGTAAACCTCAACGGTAGGTTCTTTGATTCAGGCGACCGGTCGACCAGTCACGCTTGGTTTGGGTTGTGACCGCCTAGCAGCAGCTCGGCAGATCAAACAGGCGTTTGAAACATACGTTTAGGCCTGAACGATGTCAAGCAGGGACCATGACGCCATTCGTCGGCATCTGGATCAGCATAAGCAGTGTTTCGGAGCATGCGCGCACAGGCGCAAAGAACGCCGGCCAGAAAGACCGGCGGATGTCAGGCTTTGGTGTTGACCAGAGTGCCGAGCACTTCATCAGCGGTCTGCAACATGCGCACACCCGCATTGGCTGCGTGCTCGCCGACCTTCATTTGCACAAGCTGCTCGGTGAGCTCGACCGTATCGGCTAAGGCTTGGGAGTTGCCGACGGCCGGCAAGGTTTGTTCAGCGATTGCGGCGCCGGCCTGGTCGATACGCTGCTGCCCCGCTTGGTAGGCACCAAGGCCGGCAGAGAGGAGGCTGTGATTGATCTGCATGGTGCTGCTCCGCGCAATCAGGTAGCCATCATTGAAGCAGAGCCATCCTTCTGACGCCAGTTCCACATCGCTATAAGGGCCTGCATTTCATTACCAAATGCACATCGGAGGGCGAGCGTTTGCGGACACGAGCAGGTTTCACTGCACCTCAAGCGGCCCAAGATCGAGATACGGCGCCACCTCGCAGGGACCTGCCGCTGCGAGGCGCGGCACCCGTCCGAGGCAAGGCGCCGATAAACGCTCGGCAAGCGTGGCGAGGTTTTGCTCCAGCCGCGACGTTTCGGGCTCGACGATATTGGCGACCCAACCCGCCAGGCGCAGCCCGTCGCGCTCGATCGCCTCTGCACTGAGTAACGCATGATTGATGCAACCAAGGCGCACCCCGACCACCAGGATGACCGGTAGGCCGAGCTGCATAGCGAGATCGGAAAGATTCTCGCGACCGGCCAATGGCACGCGCCAGCCTCCCGCCCCCTCGACTAGCGAAAAGTCCGCTTGCAAAGCCAACATTTGCCGTACCGGTTCGGCCAATTGCGCAACGCTTAGATCGACACCCGTCTCCCGCGCGGCCAGATGCGGTGCAATGGCCGGTTCGAAGGCGAACGGATTGACCTGCTCGTAACGCATCGCAAGCGTGCATTCGCCGAGCAGCGCCAACGCATCGCCATTGCGTAGCCCCTCGGCTGTCATTTCACAGCCCGATGCCACCGGTTTCGCCGCAGCCGTGCTGAGCCTCATCAGCCGCGCCGCATGCAGCAGGCCGGCAGCAATGGTGGTTTTGCCGATCTCAGTGTCGGTGCCGGTCACGAAAAACGCAGCAGTCATGAGGATTCCTTGCGCAACACGCCGTAAACCACTTGATAGGTCGCCGGCAGTCCGCTGGGCGTGCGGAACCGTTCGTAGGCATCGATCAGGGCGCGAACCCGCGCCCGACCGGTGAGCCCCCCGGGACGGCCGGGGTTGAGATTGTGCGCACCCAGCGCTTTGAGTTCACCGGTCAGTTGGCGCAGTTCGGGGAAATGCAGTATCTGCGGCTGCACGTCCAAGCCAACCAGACCCAAGCCACTGGCCGCGCAGAGCTGCTGATACGCCTCGAAGGAGCGGAAACGATTGACGTGAGCAAAGCCATCCACCACTTGCCAGCTGTCGCGCAGCTCCTGCAGCGTGCCGCTGCACAGGCTGCTGAAGGCGAAGATGCCGCCAGGTCGCAACACCCGCGCCGCCTCGCGAAGCACCGCGGCAAAGTCTTCGCACCATTGCAACGCCAGGCTGGAGAAGATCAATTCCACCGACTCGCCGCGTAGCGGTAGAGATTCAGCGTCACCGGCCACGAAAGCGGCGGCGCCGCCCAGCGGCCGTGCGTGGCGTAACATGCCTTCGGCAATATCCAGCGCGATGCCCTCACTAGCAGCAAAGCGACTCGCCAGCGTCCGGGAGAAATAGCCAGTGCCGCTGCCCAGGTCGAGCCAGCACGATGGCTGCAATCCAGCGGGTAACCGCTCGATCAACGCATTGCCAACCATCCGCTGCAATTCAGCCACGGCGTCATAGCTGGCAGCCGCGCGGGAAAACGAAGCGGCGACCTGGCGCTTGTCGGGCAATACCGATGCGCTCGCCACAACCACCGGCTCAGTCATTTGCGCCTTCCGTTGATGAACGCGACCATCGTTGCGGCCACATCCTCGGGGCGCTCCAGCGGTAGCGCATGGCTGGCATCGGCCACCACCTCGGTAACCGCTCCAGGCATCCAAGTGCGCAACGCAGAGGCAGCAGCAGCCGGCACCAGAGCATCCCGCCCGGCGAAGATATGGAGCTGAGGGCCGAAATAACCGTTTAGTGCCTCGCGCCCGTCCAGTTGCGCCAGGAGCTGCAGGCCCGCGTCGAGCACCGCGACGGGCAACTGCAACTGGCTCACTTGCAACTGGCGAGCAAGGGTGCGCGGATCGAAGCCACCTCGGCTACAGAGCGAGCGGAAGCGTTTGAGCGTCTCGTCCGGATCGAGCTTGAAGGCTTCATGGAACGCGTCGAAAATTTCTGCAGACATCGCTTCAGGCCATTTCGGGCGCGCCCGGAAACAGGGATTACTGGCAATCGTGATCAATCCGCTGCAGCTGTCGATACGCCGTTCGGCCAGTTGCGCCGCCAGCATGCCGCCCAGCGACCATCCGGCCAGCCAACAATCCGCCGGCAAACGCCGATTTAGCTCATCGAGCCAGGCATCGGCAGTGGCTAGTTCCGGTAAAGGCTCGATCGTCACATCGAGATCAGGTTCCAGTTCGGCCAAGGTCTCGCACAACGGCTGCAAGGCCGCCGGACCGAACGCCCAACCGGGCAGCAAAATCAGCTGATCACGCATCCGTTTCAGGCTCCTCGGCCAATCGATTCCAGCATTCGGCCAGGATATCCAGCAGTCGTTCCACCTGAGTCTCGCTATGCGACGCACTGAAGGTGACGCGCAGCCGAGCGCTGCCGGCCGGCACCGTTGGCGGGCGGATGGCGCCAACCAGAATCCCACGCCCGCGCAAGGCGGCGGAGAGCTCTAGGGCGCGCTCGCTGCTGCCGACCAGGATCGGCTGGATCGGCGTTGGGCTGTCCATCAGGGTCAGCCCAATGTCGGCCGCGCCCTGACGGAAGCGCGCGATCAGTTGATTCAGGTGCTCGCGGCGCCAGCCTTCGCCACGCAGCAGCTCCAGGCTTTTCAGCGTTGCGCAGGCGACCGCCGGTGGCTGGCTGGTGGTGTAAATATAAGGACGAGCGAACTGGATCAACGTCTCGATCAATTCCTCGCTGCCCGCAACGAAAGCACCCGCTGTGCCGAAGGCCTTGCCGAGCGTGCCGACCAATACCGGCACGTCATCCATGCTCAGCCCGAAATGTTCGACGATGCCGCCGCCTGTGGCGCCCAGCGGGCCGAAGCCATGGGCATCGTCGACCATCACCCAGGCGTTGCGGGCTTTCGCGGTGGCGCAAAGGGCCGGCAGATCAGCCAGATCGCCGTCCATACTGAACACGCCATCGGTCACCACCAAAGTATTGCCGGTCGCCTTCTCCAGGCGCTTGGCCAGGCTGGCCGCATCGTTGTGCAAGTAGCGCGAGAAACGCGCGCCGCTGAGCAGGCCGGCATCGAGCAGTGAGGCGTGATTGATGCGGTCTTCAAGCACCGTATCGCCCTGCCCCACCAAGGCGGTCACGGCAGCCAGATTGGCCATGTAGCCCGTGGAGAACAGCAAGGCCCGCGGCCGCCCGGTGAACTCGGCCAAGGCTTCTTCGAGCTGATGATGCGGCGTGCTGTGGCCCATCACTAGATGCGAAGCCCCGCCACCGACACCCCAACGCTCGGCGCCCTGCTGCATCGCACGGATTACTTCGGGATGGTTGGCCAAACCAAGGTAATCGTTAGAGCAGAAGGCCAGCAGCGGCTCGCCATCAACTATCACCTCCGGCTGCTGCGGAGTTTCCAGCAGCGGCCTATGGCGATAGAGATGAGCGGCTCGGCGTTCAGCGAGACGGGAAGCGAGATCGAAAGGCATAGAAACAGGCTCCAGGCCGCAGGCTTCAGGCTTCAGGCTTCAGGCAACGTCGACCAGCCTGCAGCCTGTCGCCTATGGCCTGCAGCCGCTTTTATACCGCGGCGTTATAGAACAGCTTGGAATCGCGCTGCTCGACCAATGCCTGCTCGATGACGGCCTGGTGCAGCTCGTCGTCATGCTCCTCGCGCGCTTCGGGCTGAATGCCCAGGCGCTTGAACAGCAGCATGTCCTTGTCGGCCTGAGGGTTGCCGGTGGTCAACAGTTTTTCGCCGTAGAAGATCGAGTTGGCACCGGCGAGGAAGGCCAGGGCCTGCATCTGCTCGTTCATCTGCTCGCGACCGGCAGACAGCCGTACGTGGGATTTAGGCATCATGATCCGCGCCACGGCGAGCATACGGATGAAGTCGAAGGGATCGACATCCTGCTCGTCGGCCAGCGGCGTACCCTTCACTTTAACCAACATGTTGATCGGTACCGACTCCGGATGCTCGGGCAGGTTGGCCAGTTGGATCAGCAGGCCGGCGCGGTCGTTCAGCGACTCACCCATGCCGAGGATGCCACCGGAGCAAATCTTCATGCCTGAGTCGCGCACGTAGCTCAGCGTCTCCAGTCGATCGGCGTACGTGCGCGTGGTAATGATGTTGCCGTAGAACTCCGGCGAAGTATCGAGATTGTGGTTGTAGTAATCGAGACCAGCTCCGGCCAGCGCCTTGGTCTGCTCCTGGTCGAGCTTGCCGAGGGTCATGCAGGTTTCCAGCCCCAGCGCTTTAACGCCTTCGACCATCTTCAGCACATAGGGCATGTCCTTCGCGGATGGATGCTTCCAGGCCGCGCCCATGCAGAAGCGCGTAGAGCCAATCGCCTTGGCTTCGGCCGCGGCTTCCAGCACTTTTTGCACTTCCATCAGTTTTTCTTTATCAAGACCGGTGTTGTAGTGGCCGGACTGCGGGCAATATTTGCAGTCTTCCGGACAGGCACCGGTCTTGATCGACAGCAGCGTGGACACCTGGACGCGGTTCGCATCGAAATGCTGGCGATGCACGGCCTGCGCCTGAAACAGCAGGTCGTTGAAGGGTTGTTCGAAGAGCGCTTTGACTTCGGCGAGGCGCCAGTCGTGACGAGTAACGGAAGCGGAGGTGGCGCTCATAAGCATTCCTTGTAATTAATAGCGGCTCGGCGGCCTGGCACGGATGCGAAATGGTTAGCCAAGCCGATGACGCTGTCAACCTGGAAAGGAATCATGGTTTACAACTGGTTAAAAATTGAACATTTCTGCCAGCTTTGCGACGAGCGCTGCGAAACCGGCCAATCACTGTGTGGACCCTGCGAGACCGAGTTGCCCTGGCTCGGCGGGCAATGCTCGATTTGCGCACTGCCATTGCCGGCAACCGGGCTGATCTGCGGTCAATGCCTCAAAAAGCCGCCAGCGTTCGATCATGTTGCCGTGCCCTGGCGCTTCGCGTTTCCGGTGGACAGCTTGATCACTCGCTTCAAACATCAGTCGCGTTGGCCGCTGGGACGGCTGCTAGCCGAGCATCTGGGCCGCCATCTGCAGCACGCCTTTGATGAAGGTCTGCCGCGCCCGGACAGCCTGCTACCGGTGCCGCTGGCTCGCAAGCGGCTGCGCCTGCGCGGCTTCAACCAAGCGCAGATGCTTGCCGACTGGTTGAGTCCCGCCCTGAATATCCCGACTCGGAATGAGCTGCAGCGCATTCAGGACACCCAATCGCAACAGCAACTGGACGCCGCCAGCCGACGTCGCAACCTCCGCCAAGCCTTTGCCCTGACCGACGAGCGGCGGATCGCTGGCCGGCATGTCGCGGTCATAGACGACGTATTGACCACAGGCGCCACCGCGGAGGCGCTGGCCCGCCTGTTGAAACGCGCCGGTGCCGTACGAGTCGATATCTACTGCCTGGCCCGCACCCCAAAACCTGGTGAGTAGGCGGGGCCGAGCCCTGGTTGTGTAAACCCACCAGTGCAATACACTGGCCGCCCATTTGCGGAGCCGACCATGAGCCACCCTTTCGACACACTCACGCCTGACCTTGTGCTCGATGCGGTGGAAAGCGCCGGCTTCATCAGCGATGCCCGCGTATTGGCTCTGAACAGCTACGAAAACCGCGTCTATCAGGTGGGCATAGAAGATGGCATCCCGCTGATCGCCAAGTTCTATCGCCCCGATCGCTGGAGCAACGCGGCAATCTTGGAAGAACATCAATTTTCCAAGGAGCTGGCCGACCGCGAGATCCCGGTGGTGGCGCCGCTGGAGCGCGACGGGAAAACGCTGTTCGAGCATGCTGGCTTTCGCTTCGCGCTGTTTCCTCGGCGTGGCGGGCGGGCGCCGGAGCCAGGCAATCTCGATCAGCTCTATCGACTCGGCCAGCTACTCGGACGTATGCATGCGGTCAGTGCCAATCGGTCGTTCGAGCATCGTGAAACACTGACCGCCCAACACTTCGGCCATGATTCGCTGGCTACTCTGTTGGAGGGTGGTTTCATTCCGAAAAGCCTGCTACCGGCGTACGAATCGGTGGCGCGCGATTTGCTCAAGCGGGTCGATGACGTTTTTGCCCGCACGGAATTTCAGCCGATTCGCCTGCATGGCGATTGCCACCCTGGCAACATTCTCGCCCGCGATGATGCCTTCCATCTGGTCGATCTGGACGATTGCCGCATGGGCCCGTCGGTGCAAGACATCTGGATGATGCTTGCCGGCGAACGTCACGAGCGGCTCGGGCAGCTCTCCGAACTGGTCGACGGCTACAACGAATTCCACGATTTCGCCCCACGCGAATTGCCGCTGATCGAAGCGCTGCGCGCCCTACGCCTGATGCACTACAGCGCCTGGCTGGCTCGCCGCTGGGACGATCCGGCGTTTCCGATGAGCTTCCCCTGGTTCGGCACCGAGCGTTACTGGGGCGACCAGATACTTATCTTGCGCGAACAGATGTCGGCGCTGCAGGAAGAGCCGTTGAAGTTGTTCTAGACGGGGTCGAAACTTCCTTCGGTGGGCTGAAGCCCACCCTACCGATACCGCGCATTTCTCCCGTATCGGCTGAGTGACTCCGTAGGGTGGGCTTCAGCCCACCGAGACGACACCAGCCTCCAGCGCTTTTGCCGGCGGCTCAGGCCTCTTCGATCAACCAATCCAGCCGCCACCCGCCTTCGCTCTGTCCAAGCAGCTCGGCCAGCCAAGGCAACAACTCGCGCAACTCCTCCTCCAGCCCCCATGGCGGATTGCTGATGGCCAGGCCGGAGCCGTTCAGCCGCAGCTCATCATCGGTGGGATGAACGAACAACTCGGCGCGCAACAGTTTCGGCGCGCCGCTGCGCGACAGGTCTTGATAGAACCGCTTGAGCTGACGCTCATCCTTGATCGGATACCAGATCACGCCGATGGTCTGGCGCATGCGCCCCAGCGCTTCGGACAGCGCCTGAACACAGCGACTCAGCTCGTCGGCCTTCTCGAACGGCGGATCGACCAGCAGCACGACGCGTTTTTCCGCCGTCGGCATCAGCGCTCGCGGCACGTGCCAGCCTTCGCCGAGGTGCACCGCCACGCGGTGGTCGCCGGCCATGTTGTCTTTCAGCAGACGACCATCTTCCGGGTGTTTCTCGTTGAGTTGCAGACGATCCTGCGGGCGCGTTAGCTGCCGCGCCAGTTCCGGCGAGCCGGGGTAATAGCGCAGCGTTCCGGCCGGATTGAGCGCGCGGATTACATTCAGATAATTCTCCGCCATCGCCGGCACGTCGCCGGCCTGCCACAGCTGGGCGATGCCCTGCAGCCATTCGCCGGTACGACTGGCCTGGTCGCCAGCCAAGTCATACAGACCGACACCCGCATGGCTGTCGAGATAAGCGAAGGGCGCTTCCTTGCGGGCGAGCAAGGCAAACAGCCGGGACAACACGAGATGTTTGAAGACGTCGGCGTGATTGCCGGCATGAAAAGCGTGGCGGTAGTTCATCGGGCACTCCTGAAGAGCGCACAGTCTAACTGCGCGGCGGCGCGAATCAGAGGTCCGCGCGCAATCATTGATGCAATCGCCCACGCAAAATAGCCGTCGACCACTGCTACAGTGACGATGCCTTAAACAAGAGATAAGGACACCAGGATGGACATACGGGACCTTTTCAATACTTCGCTGCCGATCATCCAGGCGCCGATGGCTGGTGCGCAGAACCATCAGTTGGCGGCAGCGGTGTCCAGCGCCGGCGGGCTCGGCTCGATCCCCGCCGGCATGCTCACAGCCGAGGTGTTGGACGCCGAGCTCACCGCAATGGCGGGGCTGACCGACAAGCCTTACAACGTCAACTTTTTCTGTCACCGAACGCCTGCGGCTGATCCTCAGCGCGACGAAGCCTGGTTGGCGATGCTAATGCCGTTTCTGCAAGAACTGCAGATCGACCCGGCGACCATTCCCAGCGGCGCGACGCGCAAGCCTTTCGACGCCGCGATGGCCGATGTGATCGAGCGTCATCGCCCAGCCGTGGTCAGCTTTCACTTCGGCCTACCCTCGCCGGACCTGCTGCAGCGCGTGCGCGCCACCGGTGCGAAGATTCTTTCCAGCGCCACAACTCTTGAAGAAGCCCTCTGGCTACAGGCGCAGGGCATCGACGCGGTGATTGCCCAGGGACTCGAAGCCGGTGGCCATCGCGGCATGTTTCTCAGCGACCACATCGATAGCCAAGTCGGTACGTTGGCGCTACTGCCGCAACTGGTCGCCGCGCTGAACATACCCGTGATCGCTGCCGGTGGCATTGCCGATGCGCGCGGCGTCGCAGCCGCGCAGACGCTCGGCGCCGCGGGCGTGCAGGTCGGCACCGCCTATCTATTGTGCGATGAGAGTCGCATCAGCCAATTGCACCGCCAGGCGCTGCAAAGCCCCGCGGCACACAGCACCGTGCTGACCACCCTGTTCTCCGGTCGCCCTGCTCGCGGCATCGTCAATCGCCTGATTCAGGAACTCGGCCCTCGGCCCGACGCGGTTCCGACATTCCCCCTGGCTGGTAACGCGATCAGTGTTTTGCGCGCCAAGGCAGAGGGCCAGGGACTCGATCATTTTTCTCCGCTCTGGGCCGGTCAGAATGTCAGCGGGTGCCGATCAATCCCCGCCGCAGAGTTGACCGCTGCGCTGACGGCCGGTTGGCGCGCTTGAGCGGAGCCCACGCCGGCACCGCCAAGTGTCGGAGCCGGGTCGACGGGTGTCGTCCAACGAGTAGACTGTGTTGTCTTCGATACGAACGGACCGGATATGACCGTGCTGATCAACGCGCTGGTATTTCTCGCCACCCTGGCCGGGATGGAGCTGTTTGCCTGGTGGGCGCACAAGTACGTCATGCACGGCTGGGGCTGGGGCTGGCACCGCTCGCACCATGAGCCGCGTGACGGTTGGTTCGAGAAGAATGATTTGTATGCGGTGGTCTTCGCCGGGGTCGCTATCGCCCTGATCGCACTGGGTACTGCCGGCTATGGCCCGCTGGAGTGGATCGGTGCCGGCATGACCGCCTATGGCTTTCTGTATTTCGTCGCCCATGACGGGCTGGTGCATCACCGCTGGCCGCTGCGCTACGTGCCGCGCAACGGATATCTCAAGCGGCTTTATCAGGCTCACCGCCTGCACCACGCGGTAGAAGGCAAGGAGCGTTGCGTGTCCTTTGGCTTTCTTTACGCACCGCCGCTGCCCGTTCTCAAACAGCAATTGCGCGAGCTGCACGACGGGCCGTTACGCAAGGCTAGCGTGGACGCGTCCACAGAGAAGCCGGACGCGGTTTGAACCGCATCCGCCGCGACGCGAGCGCAAGCGCAAGCACCCCACCACCGAGCAGAAATTGCAGCTTTTGCGCCTTGCTCGTCGAGACCCGCATATCCCAAGCCGCCGCACCGCGCGCCTTCACTTCGATGCCGATCTGGCGGTAAACGCCGTGTGCCGTGGCGATCGACCAGGCCGAGCGCAATGGCAGGTCGCGCAACCCCTGGGAAGCCGATTGGTAATAAGGCTCGGCCAGATCGATCAGCCGTGCCGCCAATATCGCCAGTGCAGCCCTGTGCTGCGGCAGACTGACTTCATCGGCTGGAATTCCAGCTTCGGTGAGCCAGTCCCCGGGCAAATAGACGCGCCCGATTTCGGCATCCTCGACGATATCGCGCGCAATATTGGTCAGCTGAAAGGCCAGCCCTAGATCGCAGGCACGATCCAGCGTTGCCTCCCCTTCGGCGCCCATCACCCGCGCCATCATCAAACCGACCACGCCGGCCACGCGATAGCAATACAGCAGCGTGTCGTCGAGGGTCTGGTAGCGGTACTCCTGCACATCCATGCGAAAGCCGGCCAGGTGCTCCAGCGGGTACTCCTTGGGAATCTGGTGTCGATGGATCACCTGCTGAAACGCAGCGAATGCCGGATCGCTCATCGGCTCGCCGGCGTAGGCGCGTTCGGTGAGGCACACCAGTTCCGCCAATCGCGCCTCGCCAGTCGAGCGATCACCCTCGGCCTGACCGTGGCCCAGCGTCTGACCATCGATCACATCGTCGCAATGACGGCACCAGGCGTAGAGCATCACCGCACTTTGGCGAGTGCGCTCGTCGAACAGTTTCGCTGCGGCGGCGAAGCTCTTGGAGCCGACGTTGATTACCTGGGTCGAATGGTCGATGACTTGCTCGTTCATCCGGCCTGATCCTCCAACATGAAATCCTCCAGCATCAGCCCGGCAGTGGCCTTGGCCGAGCCCACCACGCCAGGTACACCCGCGCCAGGATGAGTGCCGGCACCGACGATATACAGGTTAGGAATCACATCATCCCGGTTGTGCGGGCGGAACCAGGCGCTCTGCGTGAGGATCGGTTCCAGCGAAAACGCCGAACCGAGATGCGCATTGAGCTCGTCACGGAAGTCGTGCGGGGTGAATATCCGATGCGTGACCAGATCGTCCCGCAGCCCAGGAATATAGTGCCGCTCAAGATATTCGAAGATGCGGTCACGGTATTTCGGCCCCTCCACCGCCCAGTCGATATCGGCCGTTCCCAGGTGCGGCACCGGCGCCAGCACGTAATGGCTGGCGCAGCCTTCCGGCGCCAATGACGGGTCGGTAACGCAGGGTGCATGCAGATACAGCGAAAAATCGTCAGCCAGGGTTTCGCGCTTGAATATCTCGTCGATCAGTTCTCGGTAGCGCGGACCGAAACACACCGTGTGATGCTGAAGATGCTCGTGGCGGCGCTTGAGGCCGAAGTGAATGACAAACAGTGACATGGAGAAGCGCTTGCCGCTCAGCCGCTTGGCCTCGTCGCGACCGCGCTGCTCGTGGCCCAACAGCTGCTTGTAGGTGTTCACCACATCGGCGTTGGAAGCGACCGCATCGGTGTCGAAGCGACGACCGTCATGGGTAATCACCGCATTCGCGCGCCCCGCTGTCAGCTCGATGCGTGCCACTTCAGCATTCAGCTCCAGCGTGCCACCAAGATCCTCGAACAACCTGACCATGCCCTGCACCAGCGCACCGGTGCCACCGCGTGGAAACCAGACGCCGCCCTGGCGCTCCAGTGCGTGGATCAGCGCGTAGATAGATGAAGTTTCAAAAGGATTGCCGCCCACCAGCAGCGAATGAAACGACAGCGCCTGACGCAACCGGTCGTTCTCCACGAAGCGCGCCACCATGCTGTACACGTTGCGCCACGCCTGCAATTTCGCCAGCTGCGGAGCGACGCCGATCATGCTGCGAAACGACAGGAAGGGCACGGTGCCGAGTTTGACGTAGCCCTCTTCATACACTGCACGGGAATAGGCGAGAAAGCGCTGATAGCCGGCGACATCCTTCGGGTTCAACGCATGGATTTGCCGATCCAACGCGGCCTGGTCGTTGACGTAATCGAAGCTGTAACCGTCTTCCCAGCACAGCCGATAGAACGGACTGACCGGCAGCAGCTCGACGTAATCGGCCATACGCTTGCCGGCACCGGTGAAGAGTTCTTCCAGGGCCGGCGGATCGGTGATCACCGTGGGCCCGGCATCGAAGGTAAAGCCCTGGTCGTGATAGACGTAGGCGCGGCCACCCGGCTTGTCGCGTTTCTCCAGCAGGGTGGTCTGTACGCCGCTACGTTGCAGGCGGATCGCCAGCGCCAAGCCGCCGAAACCAGCGCCGATAACCACGGCCCGTCTCACTCCGCCTGTGGCCTCATTCATCGCTTGTCCTTATGGTGCAAATTACTGGCGGCCAGCGCGCGTAGCGCCTCACGCACCGGTACGGGAGGTTTGCCCGAGACGATGCGCAAGCGGTCCCAGGTGGTCAGGTTCGCGGCATAGAAACGCTGGATCAGCGGCTCGCGCAGCCGGTAGAAGCGCTGCATCACTGCCCAGCGGCGATCGGCCGGGCCTGCCATGAACAGCATTCGATTGAGCAACCGGAAAAAACCTCGCCGATGCCATTGCTTCAGCGAGTACGCACGTATTGCCGAAAACAGCTCGGGTGCGCTCCAGCGATCTAGAGCTATCAGATGGTCGGCAAGGCGCACGGCATCCGGCAGTGAATAGCCTGTCGTGGGATGAAACAGCGCGGCGGCCAAGCCGGTCTGCGGTACGCCGCCGGCTTCGTCCCAGAATGCGGATACATCACCGGACAATACGATGGGCAGCACGCCTTGCTCTTCACGCAGCAACTCGGCGATCGTCCAGCCCCGCGCCGCGGCATAGTCGGCGATGTTGCGCCGCAGCGTGTCGGGCGCTACCGCGTCGCCGTCGGCGTAATAGGTGTCCTCGATCAACAACCTGTCGGCGCTGAGCGGCAGCACATAAATGAAGCGGTAACCGTCCTGCTGCGCCACGCTGGCATCCATGACGATTGGCACCTTCAGCCCATGCGGCTGGCTCAGCTGCAATTCCTGACCAAGAAACTTCTGGAAGCCCAGCGCCAGGTGATGGCTGAGCCGTGCGCCGCGTCCGTCGATCACCGCACCTGCTCGTAAGGTCTCGCCACTGGCCAGGCGCACCTGTTGCGGGCCGACCTCTGCCACCTCGACGTTCAGCCAGACGCTATCGCTCAGGTCGGCCATCAGGCATTGATGAAACCGCGCCGAAAAAATGCTCGCGTATCCGCTGTCGAGACGCCGTTCGAACGCAGGAAAGACCACCTCATAGCTCGGCCAGCGATTGCAGACCAATGGCTCCAGCCAGGCGTGCTGCGCCGGTGTCAGGTCGTGCTGATGGAACGACCATGTGTGGTTGCCACCCAGCGTCGCGCCTCGCTCGAGGACCAGCACGCGCAGGTCCGGACGCTGTTGGTGCAGGTGCCAAGCCAGCAAGCCGTTGGCCAAGCCGCCGCCAACCAGGATCAGGTCCGGATCAGCCATGCTCCGCCCTCTCGATCCGTGGTCGGTGGATGCCGAACGCCTCTTCGATCAGTTGCGCGGCGTGGGGTGCACCGCCGGCTGCGCGGACCTCAGCTCCGAGGAGCTGCGCGCGTTGGCCGAAGCTCGGCTCGTGTAACAACCGGCGCAATGCCTGCACGATGCGTCGACGGCTCGCCCATCGCCGATCGAGACGCAACCCGACTCCCGCATGTACTACGCGAGCTGCGACTCCTGGCTGATCGAAGGCGATCGGCAACGCCAGGCTCGGCACGCCAGCTTCGAGCGCATCGAGAACAGTGTTCAGTCCGGCATGGGTGATCAGCGCATCGGCCCGCGCCAGCACCGTGCGCTGCGGCGCGAAATCGGTGACCCAACTGGCGCCAGCTTGCAGCAACCGCGCCTCTTGCGAGGAATCCAGGCGTCCACAATGAGCAATCAACAGCTGCACATCCAACTCGCGACACGCCTCGGCGATGCGCAGGAACAAACCGAAACGATCGCCCTGCAAGGTACCCAGCGAAGCGAAGACAAACGCCCTGCCAGCCTTCACCGAAATGTCCAACGCCGGCTCGGTAGCCCGTATCGAACGCAGCGGGCCAACCGCGTGAAAATGCGCGGGCAAGGATTGACGCGGGAAATCGAAGCCGGCGGTGGTCTGGCTCAGTTGCAGCAAGGACGACAGGCATTCATCGAGGCGCGCTCGCGGCGGCAAGCCAAACGCTGCCGCATGGCGGACAATGACGTCGGCATGCGCCTGCATTGCCCGATCGTAAACGCGGCTGCTGTGGTGGTTCAGCTGCTCGCCCCACGCCGTGGCTCGATAGCGCCAGGGCATCACCGGCAGCGGCACCTGCGCCTCCCGGTTGACTGGCAGCGCACAGGCCACCGAGACGAACGGCAGCCCGAGATGCTCGGCCAACAGCCCACCCGCGGGCTCCATCTGATCGGCAATGACCGCTTCGGCTCCTAACGAACGCAGCACCGCCGGCGCGTCGCGGCAGAGCATGTCGGTCGCAGCCGCCATATCGGCGATTACTCGGCGAATTCCCCAAGGCCCGCCGGGCCGCGCGGCGCGGTCGATTACAGCCTTGAGCGATCCCGGCGGGTGCGAACCGAGGCCAACCGCGGCGAAACCCACACGCGGGTTGCACAACGCAATCCCGACATCGGCCTGCTGCACGAACGTGACACGATGCCCGCGCGCCGCCAGTTCGTCGGCGATCGCTTCCATCGCGCGCAGGTGGCTATGAAACGGCAACGTAATCACCGCGAAATGGGTCATCGAACCGCTCCTCGCCAGCGGTGAACTAAACGCCTTTGTGAGGGCATCAGAGCGCGGACGGATCGAAGGGCGGCACCAGCGGCGCCTGCCCCAGTGCGGCAAGATCGGCCGAGCCGGTACAGAAGCAGGCGATGCGCAGCTGCTGGATCAACACCTGGAAATGCTCAATGACCGCTTGGGGTCCGATGAGCGCCGCATCGAGCACGCCTGCGGCCTGGCCGACGACGTTAGCGCCGAGGCGTATCGCCTTGGCCACGTCGACCCCGTCGCGAATACCGCCGGACGCGATCAGCCGTGCTTCGGGGCAAGCCCGGCGCACCGCCGCGATCGCCTGAGAGGTGGGGATGCCCCAGCCAACGAACGCTTGGGCGACGGCGCGCTGCTGCGGGTCCGCAGTACGCTCGGCCTCGACGGCGGCCCAGCTGGTACCGCCTGCGCCCGCCACATCAATGACCGAAACGCCGGCATCGAGCAGGCGCCGTGCCACACCTGCAGAAATGCCCGCGCCCACTTCCTTGGCCACCAGCGGTACCGGCAACCGTGAGGCGAGCGCTTCGATGGCATTCAATACGCCACGCCAATCGCGGTCGCCGCCGACCTGCACGGCTTCCTGTAGCGGATTGAGATGAATGATCAGCGCATCGGCTTGAATCATTTCCACGGCACGCTGCGCCTCGTCCAGGCCATAGCCCGCCACTAACTGCGCCGCGCCGAGATTGGCCAGCAATGGAATGCTCGGTGCCAGCTGCCGCAGTTGTCTGGTCAGCCCCTGATCCGCACCGGTTTCCAGCGCGATGCGCTGCGAGCCGACGGCCAGAGCGATACCCAGCGCCTCAGCCGCTTCGGCCAAGTTGCGGTTGATCTGCGTGGCCCGCGCCGCGCCACCGGTCATCGAACTGATCAACAGCGGCGCGGCCAGCGTTTTGCCGAACAAGGTGGTTCGAATATCCACCTGATCCAGGCGCAACTCCGGCAGCGCGCAATGCTCGAAGGTCAGTGCGGCGAACCCAGTTTCCACGCGCGAACAGGCGCGGTGAGGATCCAGAACGATATCCAGATGATCGTTCTTGCGTGCCGCGAGAAGCTCTTTGCTCATACAGCGCCTCGTTCGGATGACCTTATGTGGACGGATGCGGTCGGTAAAAGTGCCAATACCTGTACAGACTGTATAAGATTTGTCACAGTTTCCACAAACTACACAGGAGGTCGCCATGGCTATCGCTATGTCGAACACGCAACCTGACTTCGAGCAGATGCTCAGAGCATTGCGTACGCGGGTCGACGGCAGGCTGGACCGATGGCTGCCTCAATGCCCTGCACATGACCTCATCGGCGCCGCCATGCGCGACGGCACGCTGGCCCCCGGCAAGCGTATTCGCCCCCTGTTGCTTCTGTTGGCGCTCAAGGATCTGCAGCAGGAGCAAACCTTCGATGCCGCCCTCGATCTCGCCTGCGCACTGGAGATGGTCCATGCCGCTTCGTTATTCCTCGACGACATGCCCTGCATGGACAACGCTGAGCTGCGCCGCGGCCGTCCGACCATTCATCTGCAGTTCGGCGAAGACGTTGCCGTGCTCAGCTCGGTCGCGCTGCTCAGCCATGCTTTCAGCATAGCGGCCTCTGCCGATGGCCTCGGCCATTCGCTGCGCAACCAACTGGTGCAGCTGCTCGCTCAGGCCACCGGCGCGCAGGGGCTGGTTCGCGGCCAGTACCACGACCTACGCGAAGGCCATCGCGCCAGGCCGCTGGAAGCCATCGCCCAAACCAACCGACTGAAGACGTGCCCATTGTTCACCGCCGCACTGGGATTCGCCGCCCTGCTGGGAAGCGCCGATGCCAGCTGCGCGCAGCATCTGGACGGCTTCGCCACCGAGCTGGGGTTGGCGTTCCAGTTGCTCGACGACCTGGCCGATGGCCTTACGCCGCAACAGATTGGCAAGGACACCGGCAAGGACCGCGGCAAAAGCACCGTAGTCGCCCTGCTCGGCCCGGAGGCGGCGCGCCAGCACGTCGAAGAACACTTGGCTCGCGCGGAAAGCCACCTGATCGATGCCGGGCTCGGTGGTGGATACCTGGCCCAGCTGCTTGAATATTGCTGCGCACGGCCACACTGAAACGGCATCAGGCAAGCGCTAGAAAGCGCCGCTGTGTCGTTCCATCACTCGAATGTATGGTGCTAGGCAGCCATCTCGCCGCCTCCTTAGACTCCGGCGCATGAAAACGGAGGAATTTCCATGCCCGAGACTCTGCTTTGCCCGCGCAACCTGGCGTTCGAACTCTATGAAGTGCTCGACGCCGAGAGCCTGATCCAGCGCGAGCGCTTCGCCGATCACAGCCGCGAAACCTTCGATGCGGCGCTGGGCACCGCGCGCAGCATCGCCGAGAACCTCTTCGCCCCGCACAACCGCAAGGCCGACGAGAACGAGCCGATCTACAAGGACGGCGAAGCGGTGCTGATTCCCGAGGTGAAACCCGCCGTCGACGCCTTCATCGAAGCCGGTTTCCACAACGCCTCGCGCAGTTTCGAAGACGGCGGCATGCAGCTGCCGAACCTGCTTTCACGCGCCTGTTTCGCACATTTTCAGTCCGCCAATATCGGCACCTCGTCGTACCCGATGCTGACGATGGGCGCCTCGCACCTGATCGAAGTGTTCGGCAGTGACGAGCAGAAGCAGCGCTTCCTGAAGCCGATGCTCGAAGGGCGCTTCTTCGGCACCATGGCGCTGACCGAGCCGCACGCCGGCTCGTCCTTGTCCGACCTGCGCACCCGCGCCGAGCCAGCCGGCGACGGCACCTACCGCCTCAAGGGCAATAAGATCTTCATTTCCGGTGGCGACCATCCGCTATCGGAAAACATCGTGCACATGGTGCTGGCCAAGCTGCCGGACGCGCCGCCGGGCGTAAAGGGCATCAGCCTGTTCATCGTGCCCAAGTTTCTGGTCAACGATGACGGCTCGCTGGGCAAGCGCAACGATGTGATTCTCGCTGGGCTGTTCCACAAGATGGGCTGGCGCGGCACCACCTCAACGGCGCTGAACTTTGGTGATAATGGCGAGTGCGTCGGCTATCTGGTCGGTGAGCCGCACAAAGGCCTGTCGTACATGTTCCAGATGATGAACGACGCGCGCATCGGTGTCGGCATGGGCGCGATCATGCTCGGCTACGCCGGCTATCTGTACTCGCTCAACTACGCCCGCGAGCGTCCGCAAGGGCGCCTGCCGGACGGCAAGAACCCGGCCTCGGCGCAGGTGCCGATCATCCAGCACACCGACATCAAGCGCATGTTGCTGACGCAGAAAGCCTATGTCGAAGGTGCGTTCGATCTGGGTCTGTATGCCGCGCGCCTCGTCGACGAACAACACACCGCGCAGACCGAGGAAGAACGCAAGAACGCCCACGAATTGTTGGACCTGCTCACACCCATCGTCAAATCCTGGCCCTCGGAGTTCTGCCTCAAGGCCAACGAGCTGGCGATCCAGATTCTCGGCGGCCACGGCTACACGCGTGAATATCCGGTCGAACAGTACTACCGCGACAACCGCCTGAACCCAATCCATGAAGGCACCCACGGCATCCAGTCGCTGGATCTCCTGGGCCGTAAACTCATGCAGAACGGCGGCGCCGGCCTGCGTCAGTTGCTCGGCTTGATTCAAGGCACCTGCAAGCGGGCCGGCGAGCACAGCTCGCTCGATGCGCTGCGTGAACCCTTGGAACGACTGATTGCACGCCTGACCGAGGTCACCCAGGCGTTACTGGGCGATCTGATGGCCGGCAAAATCAACCAGGCGCTAGCCAATTCGGCGCTCTATCTGAAAGTCTTCGGCCATACCGTGATCGGCTGGCGCTGGCTGGAACAGGCGATTCACGCCGAACAGGGACTGGCGAACGGCAACGCGGCGGACGTCGACTTCTACCGCGGCAAGCTGCAGGCCGCACGCTACTTTCTGGCTTGGGAAGTGCCCAGCTGCCATCACGAGCTGGATTTGCTCGCCAGCCGCGACGACACCTGCCTTGCCATGCAGGACGGCTGGTTCTAACCGTTCCAGACGGAGCGCACCCAGCCGGTCTTCGAGGCCAGCTACCAGGGTGAGCTCCGCATCGAACCAGCCCTTCGTACCGAAGCGTCGCTCCCTTCCCAACAGCGCAAACAAAGACGCCTGTCGTTCCGCCGGCTTTTTTTGACAGCTCGCCAAATCAGCAGGTTAGAATCGCTGGCATGCACCCTGCATGACTGTCAGCGGCACTAACCCACGGAGAGCGCGCTTGGATATCGGCAACATCAACCAACTGTTCTTTATCGGTGCCCTGTTGGTTGCTGCGAGCATTCTGATGAGCTCTTTGTCGACCCGCCTCGGCGTGCCGATTCTGGTGATTTTCCTCGCAGTGGGCATGCTGGCCGGCGTTGACGGCATTGGTGGCATCGTCTTCGACGACTATTCGCTAGCCTTCCTGATCAGCAACCTGGCGCTGGCGATCATTCTGCTCGATGGCGGCATGCGGACCCGCGCCGCGACTTTCCGCGTAGCGCTCTGGCCAGCTTTTTCCCTGGCCACCGCCGGCGTGGTCATCACCTCCGGCCTGACCGGTTTGGCCGCGGCATGGCTGTTCGAGCTACCGCTGATGCAGGGGCTGCTGATCGGTGCCATCGTTGGCTCGACAGACGCTGCGGTGGTTTTCAATCTGCTCAACGGGCGCGGGCTGAACGAACGCGTCGGCTCGACACTTGAGATCGAATCGGGCAGCAACGACCCCATGGCGATGTTTCTCACGGTCGCGCTGATCGACATGTTCGCGTCCGGCGAAACCGGCTTCGGCTGGGGCTTCTTCGTCAGTCTGCTTCAGCAATTCGGCATCGGCACCCTACTCGGTCTGACTGGCGGCTGGCTGCTGTTGCACCTGATCAATCGTCTCTCGGTCGCCGATGGGTTGTATCCGCTGCTCGCGGTCAGCGGCGGCATCATGATCTATGCGTTATCCGGTGTGATCGGCGGCAGCGGAATTCTCGCGGTCTACGTCTGCGGGCTGCTGCTGGGCAACCGGCCGATCCGCAATCGCCACGGCATTTTGCATATGTTCGACGGCCTGGCCTGGCTGAGCCAGATTGGCATGTTCCTGGTGCTCGGCCTGCTGCTAACCCCGAGTGAACTGTTGCCGATCGCCTTGCCGGCATTGGCACTGTCGTTGTGGATGATCCTCTTCGCTAGACCGCTTGCGGTGTTCATCGGCCTGCTGCCCTTTCGCAGCTTCCATCTGCGCGAGCGGCTGTTCATCTCCTGGATCGGCCTGCGCGGCGCAGTGCCAGTCATCCTGGCGGTGTTCCCGCTGATGGCCGGGCTGGAAAACGCTCAGCTGTTCTTCAATGTAGCGTTCTTCATCGTGCTGGTATCGCTACTGCTACAAGGCACCACGCTGACCTGGGCGGCGAAGAAGGCCAAGGTCGAGGTGCCGCCGTCGCCACTGCCGGTTTCAAGGGCGGGCCTGCAGATCCACACAACCAGCCAGTGGGAAATGTTCATCTACCGGTTGACGGCTAAAAAGTGGTGCGTAGGCGCCGCCCTGCGCGAGTTGAAGATGCCAGAAGGCACACGCATCGCCGCACTCTTCCGAGGCAAGGCGCTGCTGCATCCCTCCGGTAGTACACGCCTGCAAGTGGATGACATTCTCTGCGTGATCGGCCACGAAGAGGATCTGCCATCGCTCGGCAAACTGTTCAGCGAAGCGCCGCAGCGCGGCCGCGACATGCGCTTCTTCGGTGACTTCATCCTCGAAAGCGAAGCCGAGATGAGCGCCCTCGCTGCGCTGTATGGCTTGAAGCTGGGCGATGTGGATGGCAATCAGCAGATAGGCCAGTTCCTCACCGAGCGTGTCGGCGGCAAACCGGTCATCGGCGACCAGATCGAGTGGAGCGGCCTGACCTGGACCATCGCCGCGATGGAGCACGGCGAAGTGCGCAAGGTTGGTTTGAAATTCCCCGAGGGCAACAAACCCGGTCCCGCGCTGCACTTCTAAAAGATGGCCCTGGGCCGCCTGCAACATGGTTGGGACGTTCCGATCTATGGACTCGCCTCGGCCCTCGGCAGCCCTTAGACTCCGCACTCTTTTCGACACTTCGACAGGACCCATGGCCTCCTTGCGCACCTTGTTATTGGCGACGCTGCTCGCCATTACTCCCGTTTATGCATTTGCCCAGTCCGTGCCCGGCCTGAGCGCTGGCCAGCCCGCCGAAGACGAAGCGGCAAAATCGGCGCAACCCAGTACGGATGATCGCGCCAAGCGGCTCGCCGAACAGGCCGGAGAAGCACAGCAACGGCTGACCGAACTCAAGACCGAACTAGCCGGCGCACCGAAGGAGATCGCTGCGGCGCAGCGCGAACTGAGCAAACTCAAAGGCAGCGATACCAGCGACCTGGCCGCGAAACTGGCCAAGCTGGCGGTTCCTGCGCTCGAAAAGCGATTGTCCGAGCGCGTCGATGAGCTGGCGACCTGGCAAACGGCACTGACCGCTGCCAACAGCATGATCATCAGCGCACAGACGCGCCCAGAGCGCGCCCAGGCCGATATCAGCAACTCTCAGACACGCATCGATGAAATCAACAACCTGCTCAAGACGGGCCGTGAAAGCGGCAAACCGCTGACGGATGAACGCCGTGAGCTGCTCACGGCGGAGAAATCTGCCCTCAACGCGCAGATAGAGCTACGCCGCAACGAGCTAGCCGGCAACAGCTTGCTGCAGGACCTGGGTGTCGCGCGCCGCGATCTGCTGTCCGAGCGCATCGCCCGTGCCGAGCAGGAAACCATGGCGCTGCAGACGGCAATCAACAACAAGCGCCGGGAAGAATCAGAGCAGACCGTCGCCGAAATCACGCTGAAGGCCGAGAAGACCGGCTCCGGCAAGCTTCTCCCTGCCGAAAGCGCCGAGAACCGCAAACTTTCCGGTTATCTGCTCCGAGCCACCGAGCGCCTCAATGATCTGACTCAGGAAAACCTGCAGACTCGTCAGCAGCTCGACACGCTGAACCAGGCTGACCAGGCATTGGAAGAGCAGATCGCCGTGCTCGAGGGCAGCTTGCTGCTGTCGAAGGTTCTATACCAACAGAAGCAGGCCCTGCCGCAGCTAAGTCTGGATAAGGATCTGGCCGATGAAATCGCCGACATCCGCCTCTATCAGTTCGAGCTGAACCAGAGTCGCGAGCTCAGCGGCAACATCGAAGATTACGTCGACCAGTTGCTCGCCAGCCAGTCACCGGAGGAGGTCAACCCCGAGGTGCGCAGCGCGCTGCTGGAGCTGATGCGCACCCGCAGTGAGCTGCTCGACCGGCTCAACCACGAGCTCAACGCGCTGCTCAGCGAATCGATCACGCTGCAGTTGAACCAACGCCAGCTTCAGACCAAGGCTCAAGCCCTGCGCGAAACGCTGGACGAGCAGATGTTCTGGATTCCGAGCAACAGGCCGCTGGATCTGGACTGGTTCAAGAACGTCCCGACGCTTCTGGATCGCCAGTTGCGGGCGATGCCCTGGGGTTCCGTGTTCGAGGCGCTCGGCGCCGGGCTGCTGGAGCGGCCGCTGTTCTTCGTGCCGCTGCTACTGGTGATCGGTTTACTGCTTTGGCGCCGCAACGCCATCAACGCCAAGCTCGATTCGCTCAGCGACGACATCGGCCATTTCCGCCATGACAGCCAGCTGCATACGCCGCTGGCCCTGCTGCTGAACCTGCTGCTGGCGCTCCCCGGCGCGCTGTTCCTGGCGCTCTGTGGTTACGTCCTGCAAATGGACGGGCGCGGTCAGAACATCAGCCTCGGCGCCGCCTTTTACCAGATGGCCCAGGCCTGGCTGGTGTTCTACAGCGCCTATCGCATGCTTTCTCCCAACCGGGTGGCCGAGGCGCATTTCGGCTGGTTCCGCCCGCAAGTGGCCTTCCTGCGCAACGAGATTCGTCGGCTGGGGCTGGTGGTCATGGCACTGGTAGCGGTCGTGGCGATTGCCGAACATCAGCCAGGCAGTTTGGTCGACGACGTGATCGGCATCGTCGTCGTACTCACCTGTTATGCGCTGATGAGCTGGCGCCTGACGCGCCTGCTGCTGAAAGGCCCATCGAGCCAGAACGCATCACCGGTGCGGCGCATCATCGGCCTCCTGTTCAGCATGCTTCCATTAGCGCTGATCGTAGTCGTGGGCCTGGGTTACTACTACACGGCGCTGAAGCTGACCGGCCGACTGATCGATACCCTGTATCTGTTACTGGCCTGGGTGGTTATCGAGGCCGCCTTGATTCGTGGGCTGACGGTGGCTGCGCGGCGCCTGGCCTACAAGCGAGCAATTGCCAGGCGAGAGGCAAATGCTGATGAAGGGTCGGCTTCGAATGAGGAGGCTGCCGAGCCAGGCCTGGCCATCGAACAGGTCAACGAACAGTCTCTGCGCTTGACCCGATTGGCCATGTTCGGCCTGTTCTTCGTCGTGCTGTATTGGGTCTGGGCCGACCTTATCAGCGTGGTGTCGTACCTCGATAACGTCACGCTGTATGAATTCACCAGCGGCAGCGGTGAGACCGCCAGCACTTCCGCCATAACCCTGAATAACCTGCTCGGTGCGCTGGCGACGGTCGTTATAACCTTCGCGCTGGCGCGAAATCTGCCAGGGCTCCTCGAGGTGCTCGTGCTGTCGCGGATGCGCCTGGCGCAGGGCAGCGCCTATGCGACTGGTACGTTGCTCTCGTACACGCTGGTCGGCATCGGTATCGTCACGACGCTGTCGACGCTTGGCGTGAGCTGGGACAAGCTGCAGTGGCTGGTCGCCGCGCTATCGGTTGGATTGGGCTTCGGCCTGCAGGAAATCTTCGCCAACTTCGTCTCCGGCCTGATCATTCTGTTTGAAAAACCGGTACGCATCGGCGACGTGGTGACCATCGGCAATCTGTCCGGGACCGTCAGTCGCATCCGCATTCGAGCGACGACCATCACCGATTTCGACAACAAGGAAATTATCGTCCCGAACAAGACTTTCGTGACCGACCAACTCGTCAACTGGTCGCTCAACGACACCATTACCCGCGTCACCGTTCGCATCGGCGTGCAGTTCGGTTCCGACCTCGAAGAGGTTCGCAGCCTGCTGTTCCAGGCCGCCCGAGAAAATCCTCGCGTGCTCAAGGAACCTGAACCGCAGGTCTTCTTCCTCAACTTCGGCGAGAGCCGCCTGGACCATGAATTGCGCCTGCATGTGCGCGACCTGGGCGACCGCAACCCGGTAATAGACGAAATCAACCGGCGCATCGACCATGAATTCCGGGCGCGAGGAATCGTCATCGCGTTCCGTCAGCTGGACGTGCATCTGAAAAATCCGCCGCCTGCTCTGGAAATCCAGCAGGCCAATAAAGAAGCAGATCCTATCGGGGCATCTGCCAACGGTCAGTCCTGAGGAACGCCACGACAGGCGCGACCTCCAAAATTCAAATGCGCTCGCCCTGCGGGCGCTACCTTTCAGGTCAGCGCCGGAGCCAACGTGAAGACCCTTAGCGAGCTGAATTTCGACAACCGCTTCGCCCGTCTCGGCGATGTGTTCTCTACCGCCATAACACCTCAACCGCTGGACGAACCGCACCTGGTGATTGCCAGCGAGGCCGCCATGGCGCTCCTCGATCTCGACCCAGCGGTGGCGAAAGATCCACTGTTCGCCGAACTGTTTTCCGGCCACAAGCTTTGGAGCACGGCCGAGCCACGCGCGATGGTTTATTCCGGCCATCAGTTCGGCAGCTATAACCCGCGCCTGGGCGACGGTCGCGGTCTGCTGCTGGGCGAAGTGGTCAACGACGCTGGCGAGCACTGGGACTTGCACCTCAAGGGCGCTGGCAAGACACCTTATTCACGCATGGGCGATGGCCGCGCCGTGCTGCGCTCCTCGATTCGTGAATTCCTCGCCAGCGAGCACCTGCATGCGCTGGGCATTCCCAGCTCGCGCGCGCTGTGCGTGACCGGTTCGGACACGCCGGTCTATCGCGAACGCCAGGAGCGTGGCGCCATGCTGCTGCGCCTGGCCCAAAGCCATGTGCGCTTCGGCAATTTCGAGTTTTTCTACTACACCAAACAGCACGACGAGCTGAAGCAGCTGCTCGATCACGTCGTCGAATGCCATTTCGCCGACTGCCTGGAACATCCCGAGCCCTACCACTCCTTCTTCCGCGAAGTACTGGAGCGCACCGCCGAGCTGATCGCCTATTGGCAGGCGTATGGCTTTTGCCACGGCGTAATGAACACCGACAACATGTCGATCCTCGGCATCACCTTCGATTTCGGTCCCTACGCCTTCCTCGACGACTTCGATGCGCGTTTCATCTGCAACCATTCCGACGATGCCGGGCGCTACTCCTACGAGAACCAGGTGCCTATCGCGCATTGGAACCTGGCCGCACTGGCTCAAGCCCTGACGCCTTTTGTCGCGGTGGAACAGCTGCGCGAGACGATGGACCTGTTTCTGCCGATCTACGAAGCCGCCTGGCTCGACCTGATGCGCCGGCGCCTGGGCTTCCAGACAGCGGAAGAAGACGACAAGACGCTGGTGCAACACCTGCTGCAACTGATGCAGGCCAGCGCCATCGACTACACGCGATTCTTTCGTGAACTCGGCGACAGCGCACCGGAGCAGTCTTTGGCTCGCCTGCGCGAAGATTTCATCGACATCAAGGCCTTCGACGACTGGGCCGCAGCCTATCGCCAGCGTGCTGAGCGTGACAGCGGCGACCAGAGCGAACGCCGGACACGTATGCATGCGGTCAACCCGAAGTACATCCTGCGCAATTACCTAGCCCAGCAGGCAATCGAAGCAGCCGAAGCGGGAAACTACGGTCCGGTTCGCGAACTGCATGCGGTGCTCAGCCATCCCTTCGACGAGCAACCAAACATGGAACGCTACGCCGAGCGGCCACCGGAATGGGGCAAGCATCTTGAAATCAGCTGTTCGTCTTAACGTTCGGACGCTGCGCAAGAAGCTGCTCAAAGAGCTGTGGATAAGCCTGTGGAAAACTCGGCAAACGCATTGATGGCGGCAGTGCTGTGGCCGCTGCGCCATGTTCTGCACATCCAGCGGCAAGTTTTTGCACAAGTTAATGTGACGCCAGCCGCATCGTGTCACGCGCCGAAGCTTGCCTTTAATTATCTATTTGATAATTAAAGCTTTTTATTAACTGGCACGCCCCTTGTACTCCTTTACTCGCCATCCCGGCATTCAACAAGGCAAGGAGAGCGTTCATGCCAACACCCGCGTATCTGTCCCTCGAAGGCACCAAGCAAGGTCTGATCACCGCAGGCACTTTCACCGAGGACTCGGTCGGCAATATTTTCCAGGAAGGACATGAGGACCAGATTCTGGTTCAGGCATTCAGCCATCAGGTCATCATTCCGCGCGACCCGCAGTCCGGTCAGCCCACCGGCCAGCGTGTACACAAGCCGCTGATGATCACCAAGGTATTCGACAAGTCGTCGCCGCTGATCTTCAACTCGCTGACCTCCGGCGAGCGCCTGAGCAAATGCCGCCTGGAGTGGTACCGCACTTCCTCCACCGGTACCCAGGAGCACTACTACACCATCGAACTCGAAGATGCGGTGATCGTCGACGTGCAGTCGCGCATGCCCAACTGCCAAGACCCGAACATGTCCCACTTCACCCATCTGGAAGACGTGTATTTCACCTACCGCAAGATCGTCTGGACCCACGAAGTCTCCGGCACTTCCGGCTCCGATGACTGGCGTACACCGATCGCCAGCTAAGGTGATCGCGGCATGAAAGGCTTCGGTCGGGCCCGGCCTGACCGAAGCTTTTTTGCGAAGCAGTAGCGGAAATTCGACTCGCGACGCGGCAATACACGACCCAGCACGTAGCCGCGCCGCCAGCCTGTGGTACATCGAGCCCCCGCATGCGCCCTGGCGCAAATCATGGACGGATCCAGGAGGAACAAGGATGTTCGCCCCCGCCAACCAAGCCCATTTTTCCCTGCATATCGAAGGCATCGAGCATGATCTTCAAGTGCTCGAATTCAGCGGCCGCGAAGCCATCAGCCAGCCCTATCGCTTCGAGCTGGAACTGGTCAGCGAACGCCCAGACATCGATCTGGAACGCTTGCTGCAGCAGCCTGCGTTCCTGGCATTCACCGAAGACGGCACCGGCATTCATGGCCAGATATATCGCGCCGCGCAAGGCGAGTCCGGCAAACGCCTGACTCGCTATCAACTGGTCATCGTCCCGAGACTCGCCTATTTGGCGCACCGGACCAACCAGCGCATCTTCCAACACCTCACGGCGCCGCAAATCATCGCGCGGATGATCGAGGAACACGGCATCCTCGCCGGTGACGGCTACCGATTCGACCTTGGTCCGGTGATCTACCCAGAACGGGATTACTGCGTTCAGTACGACGAAACCGATCTGCACTTCATCCAGCGGCTATGCGAGGAAGAAGGCATTCACTACCACTTCCAGCACAGCGAAGCCGGCCACACGCTGGTGTTCGGCGATGACCAGACGGTGTTTCCAAAGCTGGCATCCGTCGCCTATCAGCAGGATTCCGGACTGGTCGCAGATGAACCAGTGGTCAAGCGCTTCGGTGTGCGCGTAGAGACCCGTACCAGCCGGGTGACACGCCGTGATTATGATTTCGAAAAGCCACGCCTGACCATGGAAGCGGCCGTTCGGAGCGACGCCCAGCCCGACCTTGAGGATTACGACTATCCCGGCCGCTTCGTCGATCGTGAGCGTGGCAAGCACCTGTCTCTGCGCGCTCTGGAACGGCACCGCCATGATTTTGAGCTGGCCGAAGGCGAGAGCGATCAGCCGCTGCTGGTCAGTGGTCACTTTCTTCCGTTCACCGAGCACCCGCGGATCGACTGGAACCAGCTCTGGCTGATCAACGAGATCTACCATGAGGGCAAGCAGCCTCAGGTATTAGAGGAATCAATTACCAGTTCCGGCCTACGCAGACAGCCCCCTCTCCCTCTGGGAGAGGGTTGGGGTGAGGGCGCTTTCGAACAAGGCTACCGCAACCGATTCTCCGCCACGCCTTGGGCCGTTCCGTTCCGCCCGCCCATCAAGCACCCGAAACCACGCATCTTCGGCAGCCAGAGCGCTGTAATCACCGGTCCCGCCGGTGAGGAAATCCACTGCGACGAATACGGTCGGGTGAAGGTTCAGTTCTTTTGGGACCGCGACGGTCAAGCCAACGACAAGACCAGTTGCTGGCTACGCGTCTCCAGCAGTTGGGCCGGAGATCGCTATGGCGGCATCGCCATCCCCCGCGTCGGCATGGAAGTGCTGATCACCTTTCTCGAGGGCGACCCTGATCAGCCGTTGGTAACCGGCTGCCTGTACCACAAGGAAAACGCGGTTCCCTACGACCTGCCGGCGAACAAAACCCGCAGCGTATTCAAGTCCCTCAGCAGCCCCGGCGGCGATGGTTACAACGAGCTGCGGATCGAAGACCGCAAGGGCCAGGAGCAGATCTACATCCACGCCGAGCGCGACTGGGACGAAAACATCGAGCACGACCAAAAAATCCGCGTCGGCCACGAACGCCACGACACGGTCGAGGCCAACAGCTACAGCGAATTCAAAGCCGAAGAACACCGCACCACTCACGGCGACCGCAGAAGCGAAATCAAAGCCAACGATCACCTCACCGTCGGCGGCAACCAGCACGTCAAAATCGGCACTGGTCAGTTCATCGAAGCCGGCAACGAAATCCACCTCTCCAGCGGGCTCAAAGTCATCCTCGAAGCCGGCAGCGAACTGACGTTCAAAGCCGCCGGCAGCTTCATCAAGCTCGATGCGAGCGGCATCACCATGGCCGGGCCGGTGATTAAGATCAACTCGGGGGGTGGTCCGGGGAAGGGAACCGGCGCGGCGGCCATTCTGCCAGGGCAGGTGAAGCCGGCGGATGCGGATGAGGCGGGCATACCTTTGGAAGCTCTGGTGAAACAGAACCTATTGTTTCGCAGCACCCGGGCGGGTGTGTGTGAAGTCTGCGAAGCAGCCAAGGCAACGCCTGGAGACAATGCATGAGCTCGTCCACGACCAGCTGCAACGGCCACGGTGCACTTTTGCTGGATGGAGCTCGCTACGAAAGCGCGACGGCCTGGCTCTATCACTCCTTTCCAAGCCACCAGCCGCTGCCACTGCTACTCGGTACCGCCTACTATCCCATAGCAGACGCGGGCCCCATTCTATTGGACGCCCCCATGGGCAGCCCGGCTTACGAAGCATGGAAGCACGGCAACGGTATCGAGGACGGCGTCTGGCTGGAAAGCGACGTCCCGATAGACGCCTTACAGCGCATCCTGCAAAACCGTTTGCGCATCTTTACCCCTGAGCATCGCGAACTCTGGCTGCGTCTCGGCGACGCCCGTCCGCTGTATTCGGCATGGCAGAGCGGGGCGAAGTGGCCGGAGGGCTTCTGGCATCGTATCCAACGCATCTGGCTTCGTCACGAACACAGCACTTTTTGCGCCTGGCATAACGAATACCCAGAAAGGAACAATGCGCAGGCCGACTTGGGCGTCGTTGCCCAGCTGATGCTCGACTGGCCACTGCTGGAAGCACTCGCCAGCCAGGACGACCCGGCACAGGAAACTGCCATATGACCGCTCAAGCCCCACACCCATCCGGTTCGATAGTGGCCGCCTGCCCATTGCTCAGCGCTGTGTTGCCCCTACGCTATGCGCTCGGCCCTACCCTGCCGGTGGACACTAGCGCCTATGGACTGCCGCCGTTGCAAGGAGTGTTCCCCAATATCGGCGTTTATTTCGAGTCTTTGCAGGGCCGCTCGCTAAATTACACCACCCGCCTGTTACGTGACGGCTGGCTGTATGTCTGGCAGAGCGGGCTGAAACAAATGATTGAATACCGCGTCAACCGGGCCACGTTTACCCAAACTCCGCGTGCCGGAAAAATCATCGACGGACGCAAGTTGCCCTATCTACTACTTCCTTCCGGCGAGTCGGCCATGCTGGCCTGGTCTCCCACCCAGTGGAGCGATAACCAGTTCGCTGCGGCCAAGACGAAGGCGGACGTGCGCCAACGAGTAATGCGCGCATTTATGCCTGGTGCAGCTCCTTTCAGCGGCCAGGCCCGTACTGTCCACGAGCGTATCGGCGATTACATGGACGCTACCTGGTATGGCTGGAGCTGCGAACCCTCTACTACGCACCGCCCGGACTGGCCACAACTACTGGACGACATGCAGCGCTGCGAACAGCAGTCCTATGCCTTGATCGACGATCCCTGGGGCGTACTGCTGGATCTGGCTGAATTACTCCGCGCCTGCCAGCAAGCGTTTAAGGTCACCCGTGAAATACATGGCGAGAATTGGGCCATGGCCGGCGTGATCAAGTCTCTGGCTGAGAGCGACCCGCAAATCGATGGCCAGCTGCGCAGCATGACCAACTACCGCAAATTACAAACCGCCTGGCAGGAGCAAACGCAGGAAGAGGACGAATACAGTGTCGATGTGCGTCGTCTCAGTGAGCTCTGGGCTGCCTGGTTCAATACTCTGGCAGAACGTGGTCCCGCAAGCCTGGACACCGCGTGTGGCCACTTCGACATTACCCAGCCGGCACCGCGAGCGGAGCTAGAGCTGCACTTCGCCGCCGCCTGCCTTGGTCCCGCGACAACCGGCCCTGGTGCGCAAGCCATCGCCAACGCCTTGATGCTCCAACAAAAAGCAGGCAAACCCTGGTTGGTCTGGTCACTGTTGGGGCTGGGGAAGCGGCTGGGCATTGGCGAAGTCAGCAGCATCGCCGGGCTGGCAGACGGCGCCAGAGACAATGGTGACAGCGCACTGGCTGAAGCGCGCAAACTGGCGGAACTGCTTAACAAGGCGGCTGGGGGCTTGGCTCGCCATGTTCAGGGCACTCTATTGGAGGCGCTGTTCGCCGCCCTTGCGCCTATTGCCGGCCTGAGCCTGAGACAGACCGACAATGGCTCCAACGCAGCTGGCCGTCTTTACCTAGCCGCCGCGCTTGCACGCAGCCAGCAGCGCCTGGCAATCGAAGCGGTTACTCAGCGCCAGGTTGGCGAGTGGATGAGCGACCTGATGGACACACGTCCCCGACTGCCCGCCAACCTCAGGCACACACCATTAAGCGTTGCGGTCAGTGACGCCTTGCCATTTTTCCGCCTGTTACCGGCAAAAGACCTACCCGCTTTGACAGGACACTTGGCCGCCGACGTCAACCTCAAGGGGATGTTCGATCTGAGTAAGGGGGCGATGGAAAAGGCCCCGATCAAGTGTCTGGTGGCGCTAGTCGCAGGGGTGAATTTTGCTTGGGGTGGAGTGCAGGTTTTAGATGGCACGACGAAGAGCAGGCTCAACTTTCTAAGTGGCCTCTCTGGCATTTCGTCTGCTACATCCGCAATGGTGCAAAAGGTTACCGAAGTCGACTGGGAGGTAACGATCAGGGCTGCAGGTACCCATTCTTTTTCGTCTCAAGCAGCTCTGTCCAAGGCATTGGGTGTTGGCGCCACCACTGCGTTTCTACAATCAGTCACTTCAGGTCTCGATGTATTGGTCTTTGGTATCGAGGCCATGGAATCCTACCAAACCGGCGATATCGATACCGCGAGCATCAACGCGGGGCTTACCCTGGCCTCCGCCGCCAACCTGCGCCTGTACGTGAAAAGCTTTCGCGCCATTCGTGCCGCTCGTGCCGCAGTGATTGCCGGCGAGGCTGCTGCAATAGGGCGAGGTATCAGCGTGGCACCGCACCTGGCCGCCCGCGCACTAGGCTGGACCATCCTGATCGTCGGAGGAGTTATCGCCCGGCAATACACCCAGGACACGCCATTGGAAGCCTGGATCAAACATACTCGCTTCGGCACCCACCCAGCGGAGTGGGCCAATAGCTATGAGAAATCGATGACCGAGTTGTACAAGATCGTTTTCCCCATCAGCCTCCAGGCTTACCGGCTCAACGAGCTGAACCCCTATCGCGGTATGCAGACCATTACCTATGTACTGCTGCACCTACCGGGCAGGGATGTCCTGAGCGAAGATATGATCTACTTCAAAGGACACGAAACCTGGGGCAGCTTTTTCGGCCTTGGCGGCACTCGCAGGGCAGTGGAATGGACGGGCAAGCACTTCGATCATCACAGCGGCACCCGGGTGACAACCGAGCCTGGCGTTGCCGTTTACCGCCGCGTTTACCATGAAGAAAACAGCCTCGAGCTCGATGCCATTAGCGGCGAACTGAGCTATTCGCCCGTCGAAGGACTGACCCTGCCGCCCATTGAAATCAAGGAACTCGCATGGCTGTAAGCGACCTGATCCAGCAAGCCCGTGCCCGCTTCGGGCAAGCGCCTAACGTGGTGCTGAGCGCCGACCAACCTACCGGTGAAAAGCCTTGGGAAATGTTCGTTACCGACGAACACACCGAGCATTATCTGGCATTAAAAGCAGGAGGAGACGCTGATACGGGGATGTTTGCTGGGATATTGGGTGGGCTTGGAGTTATGGCGGTACTTTCAATCAGCATAATAGCGTTGTTTGCCCAGCGCTGGGATGTCGTGCCACCCATGCTCTTGATATGCGCCATTATGTTTATTGTCCCCTTTTTCTGGGAGGTTCGCCGCCCGCTGCCTCTGCCCATCCTTTTCAATCGCCGTACCCGCGAGGTCTATTTCGACCATAACGGCGAGCTTTACCACACCCCCTGGGACGGCGTTCAAGCGCTGGCCGGTGAGTATGTGATGGTTGGCCCTCAAACCGGCGGCATGCGTAACGCCTCTTTGGAAATTCTCGTGCGCCGCCTGGGTGAGCCAGACGACGCGTTGCTGGTAAGCCTCGGTCTGCCCATGGGCAAGACCTTGCAAATGCAAAAAGGCTTCTGGGAATGGCTGCGCGCCTATATGGACAATGGGCCCTGGTTCGATGAACACGGCCAGCGCAGCGATTCAGACGCCTATGTCAGGGAGATGCTCAAGGCCAGCAGCATTAAACGCACCGACTGGCACAGGCTCACCTTGGCCAAGATCGCCGACAAAAAGGCGGCCAATGGCGGCAAGAACTACCTCGAGTGGACCGACGCCTTCATGCTGGCGTGGGAAGTGTGGTCCTATCCGATGAACTGGCTGCACGAGTTCACCTACAACGTCGCTAAGCGCCGCTCCCGTAATCGCTGGCCTCAGATAGTTACTGAGCGTTTGCAAGCCGTTGGCCCAACCACGCGTTTAATTGATCTGGAGCGTGAGCGCGGGCTGGATGTTTAACCAAATGATGGCGTGCTCGCTAAGGGCTCGGACGTCTGGTTCGGCTTTCCGGCTTTTGTTGGCTATATCCAATTGCAGTTCTATGGAGTCCGCTGATCCCAGATCATGCGTTCCACGCTTTCCGGGCGAAGCAAAAGCGTTACGGGCAACATGGCATATTGCTATTAGGCAAATTGATTGGCATAAAGCCTGACTGCCTGACTACATGGATGTTCACCATGCGACTGCTCCGCCGTGCCCTTTTCTGGCTGCTGTTGTTAGTAGCGTTGCTCGCGTTGATTGGCGCCTATTTTGTCGCCTTCCCCAGCCTGCCCGCTTACCAACAGCCCAAGCAGCTTCATTATCTGGACCAGTGGAGTGAGGAAGACCGACAAACCTTCTACTACACACCGCAGGGCACACAGGTCAAAGGCTTGAGGTACGAATGGTTCCAGGCGCTGGAAAAGCCATTTGGCCGGGAAAAGCTCGCCGCGCCGGACTATCTGGCCAGGTTCGGCTTTCTCGTTGACCCGCAACAGCAGCCGTCGATGCGCAATCCGGCCAACTTGCCCGTTGGCTTTGCACGACATGAAGACAGCGAAACCGGGTTTGCCTATCTCGATATAAGTTGTGCCGCATGCCATACGGGCGAGCTGCGCCACCGCGGCCAAGCCATACGTATCGATGGCGGAGCGGCATTGCACTCGCTTGCCTCGACGGTACCCACATTGAGAGGCGGAGCGTTCGGTCAGGCGCTAGGAATGAGCATGGCCGCAACGTACTACAACCCGGTCAAATTCAAACGGTTCGCACAGGAAGTTCTCGGCGACAACTACGCACACGACCGCGAGCAGCTGCGTATCGACTTCAAACGGGTGCTGGATCGGTTGCTCAGCACGGCCTTCAACGACTGGCATCGCGGCCTCTACCCAACAGAAGAGGGCTTCGGCCGTACCGATGCGTTCGGGCGGATCGCCAACACCGTATTTGGCGATGCCATCGATGCGGGAAACTATCGGGTCGCCAACGCACCGGTCAGCTATCCCCAGGTATGGGATATATGGAAGTTCGACTGGGTTCAGTGGAATGGCTCGGCCATGCAGCCTATGGCGCGCAATATCGGCGAGGCATTAGGCGTGGGCGCGCGCCTGCACCTGCTGCACGAAGATGGCAACCCCATACCGCTCGCCGAACGTTACTCATCGAGCGTTCGCGTGCGAGATCTCGATAAGCTGGAGCAGACGCTCAAACACCTGAAGCCGCCGCGCTGGCCCGAAGAGGTACTGGGCAAGGTCGATATCGAAAAGGCCAGCTTCGGTCGCGCACTGTTCGAGGAAAATTGCGCCTATTGCCACGCAGCCGCCCCCAAGCCCGTGGGCGAGCGCTTTGCTGCAAGCAGAGACCCTGAATGGCGCATGCGAATCGTCCCGACTGAGATCATCGGCACCGACCCCACAACCGCAGACAATATTGCCGATCATCGCTTCGACGTCAGCCGGTTAGGCTGGACGCAGGACGAATTGAAAGAACTGGACGTCCAGCTCTTTGGCGCCTCGCCAGCGGAGCTGGACCTGCAAAAGATATCCAGCGCAAAAGGGCTGGCTTACATCACGGCCTATGTCGAACAGCGCGCCTACCGCGACGCCGGCATCCATCCTGACGAGCGTGCCAGCATGGACGGGTTCGGCCTGCCCATCGGTGTGCAGGAAATACGCGGTTATAAAGCCCGCCCCCTCAATGGTATTTGGGCCACGCCGCCTTTTCTTCACAATGGATCGGTCGCGAACCTGTTCGAATTATTGTCGCCGGTGGCCGAACGGCAGAAGGAGTTCTGGGTGGGCTCTTTCGAGTACGACACCAAGCGCCTCGGCTTTGAAACCAGCGCCTTTCCCGGCGGTTTCCTGCTCGATACGGCGATTACCGGCAACAGCAACCAGGGCCATGAATTTCGCGCTGGTTGCCGTGGGCAAGGCGTTATAGGGCGCGCCCTGCTGCCCCATGAACGCTGGGCACTGATCGAATATTTGAAAGTGCTGGGCGACGACCGATTCGAGCCGCGACTGCAAGACCTGCCAGCCAAGCCATGGACACCGGGGCCCAACTGCGGGTGACGCCACGTGCCGCAGCGTTGCATCAAACTTGAACGGTCAAAGGGACTTCACCATGCTTAAAAAACTCTGGATCTGCCTGGGTAACTGGCTCGGCAAAATACTCTTGCTGGTTCTGGCCTTGGGCCTTGGCGGTTGGCTGATCAGCAGCCTGTTCTACGGCTGGAAATTTTCCGGCCCGGTGTCACGCGAGGAGCAGATTCCTGCCACCGAAAAGGCAGACACGCAGGCCATCATCGCCGATGCGATCCGGGTCGTCGAACAACACAGGGACAACACTCGGGTGCTACGCGACGCGCACGCCAAGGCGCATGGTTGTCTCAAGGCGGAGGTTTCCGTCCGCAGCGACATTGACAGCGATCTGCGCCATGGCGTGTTCAGCCAACCCGGACATCGCTGGCAGGCGTGGGTAAGGCTGTCCAACGGCAATGCCTACCCTCAATTCGATCGTGCCCGAGATGCCCGAGGAATGGCGATCAAACTGCTCGATGTTACGGGGCCAAAGTTGTCAGCGAACCCGGCCCATGCAGATGAACAGGATTTCGTCATGTTCAATCACCCGGCATTCTTCGTCCGTGACGTAGCCGAATACCGGAGCAATTTCGCCGCCCAGGCCGAGGGCAAGAAAGTGCTGGCGTTCTTTCCAGGCTGGGATCCCCGCCACTGGGAAATCCGTCACCTGACGATTGCGCTGAAGACCCTGTCGCCAGCGCCTGACAGCCCAGTGGCGACCACCTACAACTCGGTGGCGCCGTTCAAGCTTGGGCCGCTGAACATTAAATACCGCGTGATACCTGCGCCGGAGAACTGCCCGGCTTATCAATTGCCCGAACAGAACCGCGACTTGCCCAACTTCTTGCGCAACGCGCTCTATCAGCAGCTTTCGCTCGACCAGACGCCCGCCTGTTTCACGTTGCAGATACAACGGCAAAACGCCGAGTTCTACATGCCTATCGAGGACCCCAGCGTCGAGTGGGACGAGTCGGTTTCGCCGTACGAACCCGTCGCCGATATCCGCCTTCTCGCCCAGGATTTCGACAGCCCAGGGCAGAATATCGATTGTGACAACCTGTCCTTCAACCCTTGGCATTCACTCCCTGAACATCGGCCAATCGGCGGCATCAACCGCTTGAGAAAAGTAGTGTACGAAGCCATTAGTGCTTACCGCCTGGACCGCAACGGTGCCTTCCGAACTGACCATTAGTACTGCTGCTCTGCCTGCCCGAGCGAGTTGACCCGCGGTTACGCGAGCCTCTCGAAGCCAGAAGCTATCGATGTTCGCCTGGAGCGGGCTGTTTCAGCTCTCGGCGCCCAACGGCAGCAGAACTCGGAATAGCGCACCCTGGCCTTCTTCGCTTTCCACCTGGATACGACCGTTGTGGGCTTTGACGATCTGTTCGGCGATGAACAGGCCAAGCCCCAACCCGGCACTGCTTTCGCTGCCTTCGGCGCGCTCGAACTGGCAGAAGATCCGTTCCAGGCTTTTCTGGTTGATGCCGATGCCCTGGTCACTCACTTCGATACAGGCGTCTGTCGATGTGGTGCGCACGTTGATTTGCACGGGTCTGCCCGCGCCGTAGCGCATCGCGTTGGTCAGCAGATTGGCCAACACCTGCTCGATGCGAAACTCATCCCAGACGCCGAAGATCGGCTCCGGGCGCTGGAACAGCAGCGTGCAGCCGCTGGCTTCCATCTGCGGCGCAAAATTTTCCACCACACTGGCCACCAGTTTGCCCAGATCCACACGGGTGGGCCTGATCGACAGCTTACCGGTGCGAATGCGCGATACGTCGAGCATATCGTCGATCAGGCGGATCAGGCTTTGCACCTGCCGCTCATCCTTGTCGACCATCTGCCGCAGCTTGTCCTCACTGAACGCGGCGAAGTTGCTCCGCCCGAGCTGCAGCTTGCGCAGCTGCACCTCAAGGATGAGGGTGTTGAGTGGCGTTTTCAGCTCGTGGGAGACGATCGACATGAAGTCGTCGCGTATGCGTACCGCATCTTCCAGCTCGGCCTTGGTGCTGCGTAGCTCGTCGAGCAGGACTTCCTGTTCGCGGCGGCTGCTTTCGAGCGCTTCGAGCTGGCGCGCCATGCGCTTGCGGTTGCGATAGAGATCGACGAATACACTGACCTTGCTACGCACCGCATGGGTGTCCAGCGGTTTGTGCATGAAGTCGACGGCGCCGCTCTCGTAGCCTTTGAATGCGTAGTTGAGCTCGCGGCCGGCGGCGCTGACGAAGACGATGGGAATCTGCTTGGTGCGCTCGGTGCCGCGCATCAGCTCGGCCAGCTGAAAACCGTCCATGCCGGGCATTTGCACGTCGAGGATGGCCAGGGCGAACTCATGCTGCAGCAACAGCTCGAGCGCCTGCTCCGCCGATTCGGCCTGATGCACGTGGATGCCCGGTGCCTTGAGAATGGCATCCAGTGCCAGCAGATTCTCCGGCAGATCATCGACGATCAGCAGATTAGCTTCATCGGTGTGGTTGGGCATGGGTCACTCCAGTTCACGCAACAATCGATGAATATCGCGCAAGGGCAAAATGTAGTCCGGCGCAAAGCGCTGGAGCGCTGCAAGCGGCATTGTCTTAACTTCGGCTTCGCCGGGATCCTGGACGACAGTGGTGCCACCGGCACGTTTGATCGCTTCGAGGCCGGCCGCGCCGTCCTCGTTGGCACCAGTCAGCAGGATACCGGCAACGCGCTCGCCCCAGGCATCGGCTGCCGACTCGAACAGCACATCGATCGAGGGGCGAGAGAAATGCATCGCATCATCCTGGCTGAGCGAGAGGGTCAGGTCCGCCTCCACCAGCAGGTGGTATCCGGGCGCGGCGAAATACAGGGTCGCACCGCACACCGGCTCTTTATCGTCCGCTTCCTTGACCTTCAGGTTGGTCTTGCGCTGGAATATCTCAGCGAGCTGCGTCGGCCCGCTGGCGGGCACGTGTTGCACCATCAACAGCGGTAGCCGAAAGCTTGCCGGCAGTCCGCTGACCAGCACGCTCAGCGCGGCCAGCCCGCCCGCCGAGGCACCAATCACCACGGCATCGATGGGGCGGGCGGGTGGGCTGGTAGAAGCACTGGTGGTCGCGCGTGTCATAGCTTGCGGAAGATCCTCTCCTGCTTGTCGAACGCCTCGTAACGGTCGGCATAGCCGGAGAACTCGACGGTTTCCTTGCTACCCAGGCCGAGAAAGCCGCGATGGCAAAGAGAATCATGAAACAGCCCAAACGCGCGGTTCTGCAGTGGCTTGTTGAAATAGATCAGCACATTGCGGCAGGAAATCAATTGAGTCTCGGCAAAGACGCTATCGGTCGCCAGACTATGGTCGGCAAAAGTCACCTGCTCCTTCAAGGACTTATCCATGATCGCCGAGTCATAGGCGGCCGTGTAGTAGTCGCTGAGGCTGTGCTTGCCACCGGCGCGCTGGTAGTTGGTCGTGTACTGCTGCATGTCGCCAATATCGAAGATGCCCTGGCGCGCCTGTTCCAGCGAGCGTGGATTGATGTCGGTGGCGTAGAGAATGGTGCGTTCCAGCAAGCCCTCCTCCTTGAGCAGGATCGCCATCGAGTAAACCTCTTCGCCCGTGCTGCACCCGGCAATCCAGACTTTCAGCGACGGATAAGTACGCAGCACCGGAACCACCTGCTCACGCAACGCCAGGTAATAACTGGGGTCACGGAACATCTCGCTCACCGGGATAGTGAGAAACTGCAGCAGCTCCATGAACGCCTGCGGATCGTAAAGAATCTTGCGCTGCAGCTCCGAGATGCTCTCGCATTGCATCTGTTGCAGCGCCAGCAGCACCCGGCGCTTGAGCGAGGCGCCGGAATAGTCACGGAAATCGTAGCTGTAGCGCAGGTAGATCGCTTCGATCAGCAGCTTCAGCTCGATGGCTTGGTTGCGGTCCGGCATGTCACAGCAGCTCCATTTTCGGCAGCCAGACACGGATCAGCGAGAACAGGCGGTCCAGATCGATGGGCTTGGCCAAATAATCGTTGGCCCCGGCGCGCAGGCAACGATCCTGGTCATCCTTCATCGCCTTGGCGGTGACCGCGATGATCGGCAGCTTGGCGAAGCGCGAGTCCTTGCGAATTTCCTGCATCGCGGTGAAACCGTCCATCTCCGGCATCATGATGTCCATCAACACTAGGTCGATATCCTCGACGTTTTGCAACTGAGCGATAGCCTCGTGGCCATTGCGGGCGATTTCGATCAGCGCGCCCTTCTGTTCCAGCGCACTGGTCAGTGCAAAAACGTTACGCACATCGTCGTCGACCACCAGAATCTTGCGGCCCTCGAAGGCCTTTTCACGGCTGCGCACGCTTTTCAGCATCTTCTGCCGCTCCGGCGCCATATCCGATTCGACCTTGTGCAGGAACAGCGTGACCTCGTCGAGCAGCCGCTCCGGCGACCGCGCGCCCTTGATGATGATCGAGCGCGAATATTTCATCAGCGCCGCCTCTTCATCGCGGGTCAGGTTGCGCCCGGTGTAGACGATGACCGGCGGGAAGGAACAGATGTCCTCGCGAGCCATGCGTTCGAGCAGCTCGTGACCGTCCATGTCGGGCAGCTTGAGGTCGATGATCATGCAATCGAAGAGCGTGGAGCGCAGCAGCTCAAGGGCCTGCTCGCCGAATTCCACCGCGGTGATTTCGACGTCGATGTCTTCGATCAGCCGCGACACGCTTTCACGTTGTCGGGCATCGTCCTCGACCAGCAGGATGCGCTTGACCTTCTGGGCCAGCTTCGCTTCCAGCCGGCCGAAGACCTGCTTGAGATCGTCACGGGTGGTCGGTTTGACGGCGTAGCCGATGGCGCCCATCTGCAGGGCAGTTTCTTTGCGATCTTCGACCGATACGATATGCACCGGAATATGTCGAGTGATCGGGCTCTCCTTGAGCCGTTCGAGTACGGTCAGGCCGGAATGATCGGGCAGACGCATGTCCAGCAGAATGGCGTCGGGACGGTACTGCACGGCGGTATCGAAGCCGTGATCGGCGTTCTGTGCGATCAGGCAGCTGTACTTCAGCTCGTGCGCCAGATCGCGAAGGATGCAGGCGAATTGCGGCTCGTCCTCGATCACCAGCACCGAGCGCGCGCTGAACGGGAACGCATCGCGGTCGTCAGCCAGGGGTTGCACGGCTTGCTCGTCGGCCCGTCGCGGAGCAGCCAAAGCTGGCGCCTGGGACTCCGGTACTCCCGGTGTCGCCCGCTCGGCTGGTATCGGGGCGGGAAGCGACTCCGGCTGCTCAATCTCCTCCGGTTCGCTGTAATTTTCCGGCACGATCAGCGTGAACACGCTACCAGCGCCCGGCTGGCTGCTCACTTCGATGGTGCCGCCCAGCAACTGTGCCAGCTCGCGGGAGATCGACAGCCCGAGGCCTGTACCGCCATAACGCCGGTTGGTGGTGCCGTCGGCCTGGCGGAACGCCTCGAAGATCACCGCCTGCTGGTCCTCGGCAATGCCGATGCCCGAATCGCGCACGGCAAACGCGAGCCGCTGCTCGTCATGGCGCGTCACGCGTAGGACCACCGAGCCCTTCTCGGTAAATTTGAAGGCGTTCGACAAGAGGTTCTTGAGCACCTGCTCGAGACGCTGGCGATCGGTATACAGGCTCGAGGGCAGCCCCTCGTCCAGCTCAACGTTGAACTGCAGCGACTTTTCCAGCGACTGAGCCAGGAACAGGCTTTTCAGCCCATCGACCATTCGCGTCAGGACCAGCAGCTCGGGATGAACATCGAGCTTGCCGGCCTCGACTTTGGAGATATCCAAAATGTCATTGATCAGGTTGAGCAGGTCGTTGCCGGCCGAATAGATGGAACGCGCGAACTGCACCTGATCGTCGTGGAGATTGCCGTCGGGGTTGTCCGCCAGCAGCTTGGCGAGAATCAGCGAGCTGTTCAGCGGCGTACGCAGCTCGTGGGACATGTTGGCGAGGAATTCGGACTTGTAGCGGCTGGCACGTTGCAATTCGTCGGCGCGATCCTCGAGCATCAGTTGCACTTCGTGCAGACGATTGTTCTTTATGTCCATTTCGTCGCGCTGACGCGCCAGTTCCTGCGTGTGCTCGGCGAGTTGCTCGTTGGTCTGTTCCAGCTCGGCCTGCTGCTCTTCCATGTGCGCCTGCGACTCGCGCAGCGCACTGGATTGCTCTTCGAGCTCTTCGTTGGCGGCGCGCAACTCCTCCTGCTGCACCTGCAGCTCTTCGTTGAGCTGCTGAGTTTCGGCCAGTACACGCTGCAGACGTTGCCGGTAGCGCGCAGCCTCGATGGCCGAACCGACGCCCTCGCTGATGCGCCGCAGCAACTCGCTGTCTTCTTCGCGCAACGGTCGTAGGAAACCGATTTCCAGCACCGCGTTGAGCATGCCGCTGTCCTCCACCGGAGCGATCAGCACGGACGTGGCATCGGTGCTGCCCAGCGCGGAACTGACCTTCAGGTAACCGGGCGGCAGGCTGTCGAGCTTCATCGCCCTGCGTTCCAGAGCCGCCTGCCCGACTAATCCCTCACCGAGCTCCAGGGTATGGCCGCTGTGCAGCTTGTCCTTGTCCCAGCCGAATTCCGCGACCCGCTGCAACTTGCCGTCTTGGGTGACATAGAGCGCACCGACCGCGACCTCAAGGTAGCGAGAGAGGAAGCTGAGCACGTTCTGACCCAGCGTCGGCAGCGCCTGTTCGCCGATGATCGACTCGCTGAGCTGAGTTTGCCCGGTGCGGTACCACGCCTGTTTCTCCAGCGCCGCCGCATGGGCCTGTTGTTGCTCCAGCGACTCGGCATAGCTGTCGGACAGACTGAGCAGGTCGCGCCGACCGAAATACACCAGCAGCCCACTGAAAATCAGGCTGAACAGCAGGAAGCCGCCGATCAGGGCGGTCGTTATCAATTCCGACGTTCCTGTACGCTCGGCGCGCAGCTGCCGCTCGCTGGCGATGAAATCGCCGAGCAGCTTGCGTTGCTCGTCCTTCAGCTCCATGCCGCTCTTGCTGCGCACATACTCATCGATCGGCAGGTTCTGAACTCGGCGGGCAATGGCCGTTTCGGCGTAATCGACCCATTGCCGATGCAATCGCTCAGCACGCTCGACCCGGCTCAGCTGGACCGGGTCATCGCCGGCGTAGCTCTTGAGCAGCTCCAGCTGTTTTTCCAGCATCGGCAGTTCTCGCCGATAGGGCTCGAGAAAAATATCCTCGCCAGCGATGAGATAGCCGCGCAACGAGGCCTCCAGATCGCCCATTATTTTCAGCGTCTCGTGGGCATAGGAAACCCCAACGACCGAGCGCTCGACCCAATGGCTGACGTTCAGCAGAAAATAGACGATGGCACTGAAGAAAAACGCGCTAAGAAAGCCGAAACCGAGGGGAACTGCCACGTTGCGGTTGAGGATGCGTCTGAAGTTGTTCTGCTCGATGAAAGAGTCGCCCATCTGGTTTCCTTTCCGGGTGCTGCGCGATGACAGTTACCCACCGCAGCACACGGCGTGTGCTGCGATCCCGGCATATTTGAAGTATTTCGCGTGAATTGGATTCACACATGCAAGTCGACCGAGGACTTTACCACCGGCTCGCTTGCAAGCACAAAAAAGCCCGACCGAACGGCCGGGCGGGCGGGCGGGTTATCGCGTTCCGTCCACTCAGCGTCTGGCGATGATCCAGACCGCGTGGATGATGCCTGGGATGTAGCCCAGCAGCGTCAGCAGGATATTCAGCCAAAAGGCGCCACCGAAGCCGACTTGCAGGAATACTCCGAGCGGCGGCAAGAGTATTGCGATGATTATTCGGATCAGGTCCATCGTTGGTATTCCCCTCGGGTCTGGTTCTGGCTGGAAGCCTACTGTGAATCGACCCGATCACGCCGTGGGGGTTCCTTGGCTGCCGCTGACAATAAGCGCTGCGCCTTATTGCAATAAATGAGCGCAACAGACAAGAAGGAACGGCAACCGTTTGAGTCACCGGGGCGCCAGACGGGCCCATACGAGGTAGGCGACACGACTGGCAGCACGGTTGAGCCAGTTATTGCGTCGATACGAGTCGCCTTGTAAGCAGCGCGTATCGCCAAGCATTTCGCTTAGCCTGCTAACTATCGCACCAACGACAATCCGCTTCCATTCGCGGAAAGTCGAACAGCGCTGCGCTGTCCCTCTGTGTCTAGCGATCCACTGGCGGCTTCTCTGCCTGCTCGCCCCGCGTGCGGCGAATGTTGATCCACGACAGCACGGCCAACGCCAGCATCAAGCCGGCCATGTTGAGGTTGCCTACCAGGATGTAGCCCAGACCCGCAACTGAGCACGCCACCAGGCCGATCCAGCGAACGTACTTCATCATGCCGCGTACCGGCCCGCCCAAGCGTTCCTTATCGTGCTGCGACATCAACCCTGCCTCGCGCGCATGCGCTCGAGTTCTTTAGCGTCGTGGCTGCAGAACAGCGCGACCTCGTCCCTGTGTTCCAGCGAAAGTGTCCAGAGCCGATGCTGATTGGACAGACGCGCCGGACGATCCACCTCCATCATGCGCTGGTACAAACGCAGTCCCGGCGTACAGTGGCGCTCGGTCTGGCCCACTTCGTCGCGGTAGAAATAGGCATCACCGGCATGCAGCAACCAGCCGTTGCCGGTCTGCAGCGCGACGCCCGCATGGCCGTGGGTATGGCCGGTCAGCGGAATGATCAAAAACTCTGGCGGCAGACCGCGCAATGCCTTGACCGCCTGGAAACCGAACCAAGTATCGCCGCCCGGCTCGTAAAACTGCCAGTTACGCACCTCATCCCATTGCCGATGGCGATAGCGCCGATGACCGATGAAGCTATGGGTCGAGCGCGCCGCGTCCATCTCTCGCTGCAGCACGTGGACCTGGGCGTCGGGGAAATCCTCGAGGCCACCGGCGTGGTCGAAATCCAGATGAGTCAAGAGGATGTGCCGCACATCTGCAGGTTGGAAGCCAAGCTGCCGCACCTGCTCCAGCGCCGTGAAACGACGCTCGAACTTGATGTTGTTGAAGGCGATGAAGAACCGGCTGAGCCGCTTGCTTGGCTCCAGCACATCGCAGCTGCCGAATCCGGTATCGACCAGTACCAGCCCGTGCTGCTCGGTCTCGATCAACAGGCAGTGGCAGACCAGGCTGGCCGTCAGCCCATCGCTGAAGCCATCGAACAGCTTGCCCCCCACCGGACACATGCAGCCGCAATTGAGATGGTGAATACGCATGGAAGACTCCTCATGGAGCGGGCCGGCGCGGCAATCCCGCGCAGATATCGGCCTCGTGTGACGTGTGAGGCCCGATTGCACCGCAGAGTTCAGACGTCTGTCCCGCGGGCGATCCGACGTCATGACAGGAACCTCGCGCCAGCTGAACTATCCTCTCTGGTACTGCGGCCATTCACCGTCGCGCCATTCGTAAAGCCGGGAGGATCACGCCAATGCGCCGCCGCCCCATTGATCGCCTGGCCGGGCTGCTGACGCTCTCGCTGATAACCTGGCTGGGTTTCGCAGGCGCGGCGCTGGCTGCGGCTCCGGTGACCGTGCTGCGGGTCGACGGAGCGATCGGTCCGGCCAGCGCCGACTACATCATCGGCGGTATACAGCGAGCCGCCGAAACCAATGCGCAGCTGCTGGTATTGCAGCTCGACACACCTGGCGGGCTGGACAGTTCGATGCGCGCCATCATCAAGCAGATCCTGGCCAGTCCGGTGCCGATTGCCACCTACGTCACGCCCAGCGGATCGCGCGCCGCCAGCGCCGGGACCTACATGCTCTATGCCAGTCACATCGCCGCGATGACTCCGGGCACCAATCTCGGCGCCGCCACGCCGGTGCAGATCGGCGGTGCTCCCAGCGGACCGCCTGAAGAACAGCCAGACGTGCAAAAACCGGACGCCAAGGCCGACGGCGACGCCATGAGCCGCAAACAGGTCAACGATGCCGCCGCTTACATCCGCGGCCTGGCGCAGCTACGCGGACGCAACGCCGAATGGGCGGAGCTGGCGGTGCGCGACGCGGTCAGCCTGTCGGCCAGCGAAGCACTTGAGCTCAAGGTGGTCGATTACGTCGCGACCGATCTTCAGGATCTGCTTGGTCAGCTCAATGGCAAGAGCATCGAGACCAGCGCCGGCGCGCGCACGCTGCAGACCGCCAACGCCACGCTCGACCACCACGAGCCGGATTGGCGGGTGCGCCTGCTGGCGGTGATCACCAACCCCAGCGTGGCACTGATTCTGATGATGATCGGCATCTACGGGCTGATATTTGAATTTGCCAACCCCGGCACCGGGGGTGGCGGTGTGGTAGGCGGCATCTGTCTGCTTCTGGCGTTGTATTCGCTGCAGCTGTTGCCGGTCAATTACGCCGGAGTGGCGCTGATTCTGTTGGGTCTGGGCTTCATGATCGCCGAGGCGTTCATACCCAGTTTCGGCGTGCTCGGCCTGGGTGGCGTCGCCGCATTCGTCACCGGCTCGGTAATCCTGATCGACACCGAAGTGCCGGGCTACGGCATCCCCCTGGCCTTGATCGGCACGCTGGCGGTGGTCAGCGCGTTGCTGGTATTCGTCATCGTCAGCATGGCGCTCAAGGCTCGCCGGCAACGCGTGGTCAGCGGCGATGCAGAGCTGATCGGCAGCCTGGCGCCGGTGAGCCGTATTAAGACAGGCGACACGGCTTGCGGCTGGGTGCAACTGCAGGGCGAACACTGGCAGGTTCGTAGCACCGCCCCGTTGAGTGTGGGTCAACAGGTCCGCGTCGTGGCGAGACATGGGCTGCAACTGGACGTCACTGCGGCCGACGCGCCGCCAATCGAGAAGAGGTGAACCATGGGTTTCGGTTTTGAGATGAGCTTCATTGCGGTGCTGGTATTGCTGATCGCGCTGCTCGCATCGACCTTCCGCATCCTGCGCGAGTACGAGCGCGGGGTGGTGTTCCAGCTGGGACGTTTCTGGAGGGTCAAGGGGCCGGGGCTGATTCTGGTCATTCCCGGCATACAGCAGATGGTGCGGGTCGACCTGCGCACCCTGGTGCTGGACGTACCGACCCAGGACGTGATCTCGCGGGACAACGTCTCGGTCAAGGTCAACGCGGTGGTTTACTACCGCGTACTGGATGCCGAGAAGGCGATCATCCAGGTCGAGGATTACCATTCGGCGACCAGTCAGTTGGCCCAGACCACGCTGCGCGCCGTGCTCGGCAAGCATGATCTGGACGACATGCTGGCCGAGCGCGAACAGCTGAATAACGACATCCAGCAGGTGCTGGATGCGCAGACAGACGCTTGGGGCATCAAGGTGGCCAACGTCGAGATCAAGCATGTGGATCTCGATGAATCGATGATCCGTGCCATTGCCCGCCAGGCCGAAGCGGAACGCGAGCGGCGGGCCAAGGTCATTCATGCTGAGGGCGAGTTGCAGGCATCGGAGAAACTGATGCAGGCGGCCGAGATGCTTGGCCGCCAGTCCGGGGCGATGCAGCTGCGCTACATGCAGACCCTGAGCAACATCGCCGGCGACAAGAACTCGACCATTGTCTTCCCGCTGCCCATGGAGCTGTTGCAGGGCCTGGGCAATTTAACCAAGAAACCTGAGTGAGCCCCTTATGCGCATGCGCTCGGTTGTACCCGTTGCACATCTGCTGCCGGTCATTCTGCTGGCGCTGAGTCTGGCCAGCTGTGCGATTTTTACCCAGCGCGACCCGCTCAATGTGCAGGTCGCCGGTATTCAGCCGCTGCCTGGCGAAGGGTTGGAGCTGCGCATGGCCGTCAAGCTGCGCATACAGAACCCCAACGATATGGCGCTCGACTACAACGGCGTGGCACTCGATCTGGAAATCAACGGTCGACGCCTGGCCAGCGGTGTCAGCGACGAGCGCGGCAGCGTGCCACGCTTCGGCGAAACCGTGCTGACCGTTCCGGTGACCATCTCCGCGTTCTCCGCCGCGCGCCAAGCGCTGGGTCTGGCCGAAAACATCGGCACGGAGAAGGTGCCCTATGTCTTGCGCGGCAAGCTCGCCGGGGGCTTGTTCGGCACCCAGCGCTTCGTCGAAAAAGGCACGCTGGACCTGTCCGGCGCCATGGCTAACCCCTATCGACGGGAACCCTGAGGACTATTTGTCTGCAAACCTTCGCGCCGGGTCGGCCCTCCTACGGAAGCGAGAGCCTGAAACCTGCCGCCTTTTGTGGGAGGCGCGACCCGCGGCGAAGGCGGAAGCCGGTTAATAACGGCTGCTCGCCTAGCTTTTATCGTTCGTCGACTCGGCCCACTCCGGCCGGCACTGGCCCGCGCGGCAGCGATGGGCTTCGTGGGCCGGGTCTTCCTGCATCAGCTTGAGGGTCACCCCGTTGGTCCAGCCGAAGCCATCTTGCAGCGGATATTCCCCGCCAGTGGCGTGCTCGACACAGGGTCGCAACACATATTTTTCCACCAATTTGCTTTCCTGCTCGAACAGATGCGAGACGATGCTCAGCCAGCGCTCTTCGATCTGCAGCGCCAGCGCATCGTGACCGTAGCGCTGCAACCCGCGGATACCGATCCACTGCAGCGGTGCCCAGCCGTTCGGACGGTCCCATTGTTCGCCGGTGCCGCTGATCTCGGTCGTCGACAACCCGCCCGGGGCGAGCAAGCGTTCACGGACAACGTCGGCAACCTTCCTCGCCTGTTCATCGCTCGCCAGTTGCACGAACAATGGCGTCAGGGTCGCCGCGGTGAGGTTGTCGCGCGGTGATTGCAGGGTCCAGTCGTAATCGAAATAGGCGCCGTCCCGGTCGTCCCACAGGTACAGGTCGATCGCTGTCTGACGCGCTTCGGCACGCTGGCGGAATTCTTCGGCACACCCATGCCAGCCTTTCTGATCGCTGAGACGGGCAATTTGACGCTCGACCTTATAGAGGTAGCTGTTGAGATCAACTGGAATGATGTTGGTGGTGCGAATGCTCGACAGGCGTTGGGGGTCGCCTAGCCAGCGCGAGCTGAAATCCCAACCCGATTCGGCGCCCGCACGCAGGTCGCGATAGACCTCGTGCGCCGGCCGGCTCGATGAGCGCGCGGTTTCGACGTCTTCGAGGTAGGACTCCTCACGGGGCGTATCACGTTCGTCCCAGTAGCGGTTGAGCACGCTGCCATCGGGAAGGCAGACGCAACGCCGATGCGCCTCGCCGGGGCGCAACTTATCGCCACCCTCGGTCCAGAAGGCATATTCCTTGCGCAGTTGCGGCAGATAATCGCTCGCGCGATGCACACCGGTGTCCTCGAACAGATCGATCATCAGCGCGAAGACCGGCGGCTGCGAGCGGCTCAGGTAGTAGGAACGATTGCCGTTGGGTACATGGCCATAGGTATCGATCAGGTAAGCGAAGTTGTCGGCCATCGAACGCAGCAGATCGCACTGCCCGCTTTCGTCCAGACCGAGCATGGTGAAATACGAGTCCCAGTAGTACATCTCGGTGAAACGACCGCCGGGTACGACGTAGTCATGAGGCAAGGGCAACAGTGAAGAAAACTCCGGGTGATGCCTGGGATGGCGCGTCAGCACGGGCCAGAGCCGGTCGATATGTTCGCTCAGGCTATCGTCGGAGTTGGCCACGAACTCGGTTGGCGCCATTTCGTAGACCTGAAAATGCTCCAACACGAAGGCCTTCAGATCGAAACCGGGCTCGCTGCTGCGTGCTCGATAGCTATCGAGGATTCGTTCCGGATGCTGGCGTGGCGCACAGTCGACGAACGTTTTGCTGTCGGGGAATACGCGCTGCGTCTGTACCGCCACGAAGAGTTCCTGGTAGCGGTCCGCCGGGGTCAGGGTATCGGCAGAGGAGACCGCACGCGTGTCGTAATCGAAGGGTCTTGGATCGGTATCGGTCATTGCTCGCTGTAATTCCATAGCAGTCCGCCATCAATCACCAGTGTAGTACCGGTGATGTAGTCGGCCTCGTCAGAGGCGAGAAAGGCCACCGCACCCGCCACGTCGCGCGGCTGGCCGAGACGGCCAGCCGGAATGTTGCCCAGTAGGCCGGCAAGCTTTTCCGGCTGGTTCATCAGCGAGCGGTTGATTGGGGTCTCGATGGCACCCGGCGCGACGTTGTTGACGGTGATGCCCAGCGGCGCCAGTTCGATCGCCAGGTTGCGCATGAGCATTTTCAGCCCGCCCTTGCTGGCGCAGTAGCTGGTGAAGTTGGGAAACGGCAGCTCCTCGTGAACCGAGCTGTTATTGATGATGCGCCCGCCCCGCCCGCTGTCGCGCAGATACCGTGCGAACGCCTGAGCGATGAAGAACGGCCCGCGCAGATTGACGTTGAGCACCGAGTCGTAATCCGCTTCGCTGGCGTCGAGAAAGGCGCTGTGCCGTTGCACGCCGGCATTGTTGACCAGAATGTCGAGATGCCCATCTGCTCGATCGCTTGTTCGACCAACCGCTGGCAGTCGGCGACCACGCCGACATCGGCGGCGATGAAACAGGCTCGGCGGCCCAGAGCCCGAACCTGCGCGACGGTTTTGCGAGAATCATCGTCATCGTGCCGGCCGTTGATGACCAGATCGGCGCCCTCCTCGGCCAGGCGCACGGCAATGCCCCGGCCGATGCCCTGGGAGCTGCCCGTAACCAGCGCAACCTTGTTCTGTAATTTCATCGAATACCTCGTGAGATCGTGGCGTGGCGCCCGAAGCCCTCCAAATTGAGACGGGCTGCCACCCGCTGCGTTCAATACGCATGTTCCAGCAATGCCTGGCCACGACCGACGAGCAGTCGCAACGGCAGACAAAAGCCCTTACGCAAGCGCAAAATGACCGGCTCTCCGTTGCTCCGTTTCGGGACATTCATGGCCACTGCCGATCTGCGTAAAGGGTATCTACTGGGTCTGACGACCTTCTCCATCTGGGGCATGTTCCCGCTGTACTTCAAATCCATCGAGCAGTACGCGGCGCTGGAGATCGTCACCCAACGCGCCATTTGGTCGGCGCTGTTCGGCACGCTGGTGTTGATGCTTTGGCGCCATCCGGGCTGGTGGCAGGAGCTGCTCGCACACCCGCGCCGGATCGGCGTGCTGATGATTTCCAGCGTATTGATTGCGACCAACTGGCTGATCTACGTCTGGGCGGTGAACAACGGCCACATGCTCGAGGCGAGCCTGGGTTACTACATCAACCCGCTGGTCAATGTGCTGCTCGGGCTGATCGTGCTACGCGAACGGCTGCGCCCGCTGCAGTGGCTGGCGGTAGCCATGGCGGCGGTCGGTGTGCTGCTGCAGCTGATCACCCTTGGCGATTTCCCCTGGGTGTCGATCATCCTGGCGTTGAGCTTCGGCAGCTACGGCCTGTTGCGCAAGCAGGCGCCCGTCGCGGCCCTGCCTGGTCTGGTGGTCGAAACCTGGCTGTTATTGCCGATCGCCCTGGGCTGGCTGTTCTTCTTCGGCAGCGGGCCCAGTACCGAATGGTCGTTCTGGGCCCAGCCGCAGGCGCTTTGGCTGATGGCAGCCGGACCCGTGACGCTACTGCCGCTGCTGTGCTTCAACGCAGCGGCACGTCACTTGCCTTATTCGACTCTGGGCTTTTTGCAATACATCACGCCGACTCTGCTGCTGGTGTTGGCGGTGTGGGTGTTCAACGAGCCCTTCCCCGCTGACCGTCAGCTGGCATTCTTCTGCATCTGGGCGGGCCTGGCGGTATACAGCTACGACGCCTGGCGATTGATGCGCAAAACGGTCGCGAGCTGAGCAAGACCCTGCGGGCGGTCAGTTGGCCGGCTGCAGTTTCAGCTCCACCATCAGATCGTCGGCCAGGGTTTCCAAATGCTCCTGCAGCTCTTCCAGCGATAGCTCGGTCGGCACCGCCAGGCGCGCATCGGCATGGAATAGCAATTCATTGGTCATTGGCGCGGGCAGCACATCGGTGTCCAGGCTTTCCAGGTTGATGCCATGCCCCGCCAGCAGCCGGGTGATGTCGCGAACGATACCGGGGCGATCATTGCCCACCAACTGCAGTTGGATCATCCGCCAGCTGCGCTCGGGCTCCTCGCCGCTGTGGGCGAACAGTACGCGGATGCCCTCGCGCTCCAGTTGCTGCAGCGCATCGATCAGCCCGGCATGAGCATCGGCTGGCACCGCGACCCGCAAAATCCCGGCAAACTGACCAGCCATCCGCGACATGCGACTTTCCAGCCAATTGCCGCCATGCGCGGCGATGCACTTGGCCACACGTTCAACCAGCCCCGGCTGGTCTTCGGCAATGACGGTTAGGACGAGATGATCCATCGGTGGCTCCTCTTTTATGTATATGCGCGAGCGGCGACAACCGCACGCATCAATGAATGAGACGGCGCGCCTGCGGAGCCCGGCTTGATAGGTATAGAACAAAGTACCGGTTTCGCCGTCCTGACGCAGCCGAAGACGCCCTTAAATACCCCGCGCCGCGGAGCCGAAGGCTGGCCAAGCGGGACGGACTGATTTTCCGAACGGCTTCATGTAGTATCCCGCGACTCGGACTACAAGAAATGAATCTGTCCGTCGAATTAGAAGAACCAAGTGAGGCGAGTAATGACTGAGCGCGTTCAAGTCGGTGGCCTGCAGGTCGCCAAAGTCCTGTACGACTTTGTGAATAACGAAGCGATTCCTGGTACCGGTGTTGATGTCGATGCCTTCTGGGCCGGCGCTTCCAGCGTCATCCACGACCTGGCGCCAAAGAACCGCGCACTGCTGGCCAAACGTGACGACCTGCAGGCGCAGATCGATGGTTGGCACCAGGCCCGCGCCGGCCAAGCCCATGATCCGGTGGCCTACAAATCCTTCCTGCAAGAAATCGGTTACTTGCTGCCGGAAGCTGAAGACTTCCAGGCCACTACACAGAACGTCGACGAAGAAATCACTCGCATGGCCGGCCCGCAGTTGGTCGTGCCGATCATGAATGCGCGCTTCGCCCTGAACGCCGCCAACGCCCGCTGGGGCTCGCTGTACGACGCGCTCTACGGCACCGATGCCATCAGTGAAGAAAACGGCGCGCAGAAGGGGCCGGGCTACAACGAAGTCCGCGGCGCCAAAGTCATCGCATACGCCCGTGCCTTTCTCGATGAAGCCGCACCGCTGGAAAACGGCTCGCACGCCGACTCCACCGGCTACCGCATCGACGGCGGCAAGCTGGTCATCTCGCTGAACAACGGCCGCAGCACCAGCCTGAAGAATCCGGCCCAGCTGCTCGGCTTCCAGGGCGAAGCCAGCGCGCCGATCGCCGTGTTGCTCAAGCACAACGGTATCCACTTCGAAATCCAGATCGATCCGTCCAGCCCCATCGGCCAGACCGATGCCGCCGGCGTCAAGGACGTGCTGATGGAGTCGGCCCTGACCACCATCATGGACTGCGAAGACTCGATCGCCGCGGTCGATGCCGATGACAAGACCATCGTCTACCGCAACTGGCTCGGCCTGATGAAGGGCGATCTGGTCGAGGAAATGAACAAAGGCGGCAAGCGCATCACCCGCGCGATGAACCCGGATCGCGTCTACACCAAAGTAGATGGCGGCGAGCTGACCCTGCACGGCCGCTCCCTACTGTTCATCCGCAACGTCGGCCACCTGATGACCAACGACGCCATCCTCGACAAGGAAGGCAACGAGGTGCCGGAAGGCATCATGGACGCCCTGTTCACCAGCCTGGCCGCGATCCATAACCTCAAAGGCAATACCAGCCGCAAGAACACCCGCACCGGCTCGATGTACATCGTCAAGCCGAAGATGCACGGCCCGGAAGAAGTCGCCTTCGCCAACGAGCTGTTCGGTCGCGTCGAGGATGTCCTCGGCCTGCCGCGCAACACGCTCAAGGTCGGCATCATGGACGAAGAGCGCCGCACCACCGTCAACCTCAAGGCCTGCATCAAGGAAGCGCGCGAGCGCGTGGTGTTCATCAACACCGGCTTCCTCGACCGCACCGGTGACGAGATCCACACCTCCATGGAAGCCGGCCCGGTCGTTCGCAAAGCGGCGATGAAGGCTGAGAAGTGGA